>JBMOGE010000053.1:0-13570 GCA_049318525.1 Miltoncostaeaceae bacterium | reverse complement strand
TGGACATCACATCGACAACGCCCGGGTCGATGATGATGGCCGCAAGCCGGTGCTCACCTGCTCGAACAGCGAGATCGCCTGAAGTGGCGTGCCATCCACCGCTCCGCTGTCAATCAACCGGTGCGACAGGGCCGTGTCGAGCAGCCACACCACCAGGATCGACCCGATGAGGAACACACGGCCGCTCAGACCGGAGAGCTCCTCACGCAGCGAATCCTGCGGGGATCGACGGGGAGGCGTTCCTTCCATGCACCGAGTGTAGAGCCCCGCAATACAGCATCGGGCCGCACACACGTGGCAACCCCCCCGGTTCACCAAGTATGCACGGCCCGATGTACCGCCATGCTGCACACCGTTGCAGAAGGAACGCCGAGAGTGCTGTTAAGGAACGCCGATACGTCACAATGGGGGCATGTCCGAGCGCATCCTCGTGGTCGAGGACGACCCCACTATCTCCCGTGTCGTCAGTACTGCACTTCGTGCTGCCGGCTTCGAGCCCGTCGCCGCAGACCGTGGCGACAAGGCGCTCGACATCGCCATGTCTGCCCCGGTTGACCTGGTCATTCTCGACCTCACCCTGCCCGGTCTCGACGGTCTGGATGTGTGCCGCCGACTTCGCGAGGTGGGCCAGATACCCATCATCATCCTCTCGGCCCGCGGAGAGGAGGTTGATCGTATTCTGGGGCTCGAACTCGGCGCCGACGACTATGTGACCAAGCCGTTCTCACCCCGTGAGCTGATGGCCCGCGTAAAGGCATCGCTGCGGCGGGTGCAGCTGAACGCGCGTGACGCGCCCACGCACATCATCGCCGGCCCCCTCCGCATCGATGCGCGCACCCGCGAGGCCACGCTGCACGGCGCGGCGCTTGACCTCACGTACATGCAGTTCGAGTTGCTCGTGAAGCTGGCGGCGGAACGCAACCGGGCGTTTACCCGCCAGGATCTCGCCGACCACCTGGCCGGTGGCACCGCCAAGGGCGACCCTCACAGCGTCGATGCCCACGTGCGGCAGTTGCGTCGGCAACTCGAGCCCGACCCGGCCAACCCCGTCGTGATCAGGGCGGTGCGTGGCGTGGGCTATGCCTTCGACGTGCCCGACACCTGGTGAGCAGCCGCAGGCGCCCCCCAATTCAGTGGCTGCTGGTGCTGTCACTCGCGGGTGCAGGGCTGATCGCCAGCATCGTCATCCTCGTAGTGGTGCTCGCTGCGGTGACACCATCGTTGCGACGTGACGCGGTTGACCGCCAGGCACGCGAACTGCGCGGGCAGGTGGCCGCCATCGCGCAGTCCAACCGCCTGAACGCCCCCATCACCCCCGCCAAGGCCAGAGCCCTGGCCGAGACCGCCCGGCGCGAGACGGGTGGCGAAGTACGGGTGTCGTACGGCCCCCCGGGTGCAGCGCGCCAGCAGGTGGTGGTGCCCGCCGGGGCCACACACGCGCTGAATCTGTTCACATCGGCGGGTGACGCCGCCTTCACGCTGATTGACAGCCCTCAGCAGATCGCCATCGCATCGCGCAGCCCGGTATACGCCGGCGGCGACGCGGGGTCGCTCACGCAGATCGGCACCCTCACGGTGGCTGAGGCCGTGAACGGCAGCTCACCCGAACTGGAGCAGGCCACCCGCGGGGCCATCATTGCCGCGGCAGTCATCCTCCTGCTGGCCATCATCACGGGCTGGCTGCTCTCAGTGGTCATCGGCAGGCCGGCGATCCGGCTGTCGCGGACGGCGCGCGATCTGGCCGAGGGCAACCTCAGCGCCCGCGCCCCTGGTGGCGGCCCTCGCGAACTTGACAGCCTGGCTGGCGACCTCAACACCATGGCCGCGCGCCTCGACGCGCTGCTCGAGGCGGAGCGGCAACTGGCACAGGCGCGCCGCGACCTCGTGGCCAATGCCAGCCACGAGCTGAAGACGCCGGTGGCCGGCATCAAGGGGCTTCAGGAACTCATCGCCACCGGCGCCCACGGGCCGGGAGAGGAACATGAGCTGATCGCCCTCATCGGGGTGGAGGTGCGCCGCCTTGAGCGCCTCGTGCACGAGCAGCTGGAACTGGCCCGCCTCGATGCAGGTGAGTTGCCCATCCACATCGTGGAGTGCGACGTGGGCGGCCTGCCCGCGCAGGCGGTGGCCCCGCAACGCCCGCTGGCCAACAGCGCGGGCGTGGTGCTGAGTGCGTCAACCCCCAGTGCCCGCGTCATGGCGCTGGCCGACGCATCGCGCATCGAGCAGGTGCTGCTCATCCTCATTGACAACGCCATCGCGCATACCCCCGCCGGCGGCAAGGTGACGGTATCTGCCGCCGACGACGGCCAGTGGGTGCGCCTGTCGGTGTCGGACACCGGCAGCGGTATTCCCGCAGAGGATCACGCTGCCGTGTTCGAGCGATTCGCCCGGCGGGACGATGCCCGGACGCGGGTGGGCACAGGCCTTGGGCTGGCCATTGCGCGCGGCATCGTCGAGGCCCACGACGGGCGCATTGACCTGGTGAGCGCGCCCGGCGAGGGCGCGATGTTCACGGTGCTGCTGCCGCGCGCCCCGGCACGCTGACGTTGACCAATTCGAGCGCCACATCACTGGGCGACTCGTGCCCGCTGGTGACGCGCAGGTTGGCCGACCTCAGCCAGGCGGTGGTCATCTTGTGCGAGACATTGCCCAGCGCCGTCTCCACCTGATCCTGCACATCGCCAGACAAGCCGTTCCACCACCCGGCGCTCGCAAGCGCCATCGGGCGATAGTCAACCGCGCCGCCCGTCACGTGCATGGGGTCGGCGAGAATCGTGAGGTGCATCGACTCGATCTCGGGGTCGGTCTCGTATGCGGCCATGCACTCAACGTGCCCACGCGAAATCGGCCCGTAGCGATCACCCGGCGTGGTCACCACGCGACGCCCGATCGTGAAGCCGTAGGCCGTCTGCAACAGCGGAAGGGCGTCGCGGCGGCTGAAGATCTCAGCCTGGCCCGCGATGCTCACGGGCGTGGTGCGGCCGGCGAACTGCGTGAGCGATGTGAGCCCACTGGCACGCGTGCACGCCGCCACTGCGTTGTTCGACCCGGGCGCGGGCGAAAACGCGTGCAGGGCGGAATCGGTGGCCAGACGATCGCGCACCAGTTGCTCTTGGCGCGCCCGGGTCTGCCCCGCAAGCGCCAGCGGCGACGAACCCTCCACCAGGGTCCACGCGGTGCCCGTGTACTCGGGGTACAGGTCCACCTGCCCCGCGCGCAGTGCACGTGCCAGCGCGGGGGTTGTCGGCACGGTGCGAATTGTCGGGGTGAATCCCACCCGGCTGAGTGCCTGCGCATAGGCCGCCGCCACCAGACGGCTCTCGGTGAAACCCTTCGACCCGATGACCACGTGCGGGTCAACGGGCCCGGACGTGCGGCCGCACCCGGCAACCGCCACCACGAGCGCGGCACCGAGAGTGGCGGTCACGCGCCCGATCATGGCGTGGTGGGCGCCGGTGCGTCGTAGGTCCACACATCCACCGGCGGCAGCGCGTTGCCCGTGTTCGCCTTGGCGAACACGGTACGGGCCTCCTCAATGAGGGCAACGGCCGCGTCCCACTCGCCACCGGTGAGGTTGACGTCCTTCGATGCGCATGACGCCGTGCACTTCATCTGTCCGGCGTCGTACTGCATCACGCCTGTCGTGCCGCCATTGACCACCTGAATGCGCTTGTCCTCGAAGTGGATGACCCCCTGCACCGTACTGGTGGCCACCGCGCAGGTCACGCCATCGGCGCTCACCTTCGACTCGGGGCACGTGCTGAACGAAAGGCCACCGGTGACCTGCGATGTGGTGGCGTTGCCGCCCTGCGACGCGGCGCGCATGTTGGCCGTGTACGTGAGCCCCACCACGCGGTAGTCGCGGTAGCCCTCGTTGTCGTAGGTCATGTCGCTGCCCGCTGCGTAGTCGAGCGCGTGGTAGCGCAGCACCGGCAGGCGCATGCTCGACTTCACGGTCTGCGTGCCGCCCATGGCCACGTCCACATTCTCTTCCGCCGGCGGGGCCGGGGTATCAGCCGTGCCTGTCCAGTCAACGATGACCTTGCGGAACGCACCACTGTCCCAGCCGAAGGCGATAATGCGCCCGCCCACGGCCACGCGCATGCGTGCCGGCATGGTGATGACCGGCGCCTGCTCCTGCTGCACGCCCTTCCCGAGTTCGTACAGCACCTCCACCGACCCCTCAACCCTGGTCTTCCAGAACAGGGGAATGGTCACCTTCAGCGCCAGTTGGAACCGCTTCACAAGGCCCTGGTCGTACATCAGGTCGCCGCGCGCATCGGCAAGGGTCACACCCATGACCTTGACGCTCGCCGTGAGATCAACGGACAGCGTCTTGAGCGTGCCTCCTTGGATGTCGACGTTCATGTCGACGTAGCCCTTGAGACCGAATCCACCCACGCTGATGTCGGCGGCGCCGCCGCCCTTGATGGTGAGGTTGCCGAGCCCCGTTGACTGCACATCGAGGTTGACGGCCACCTTGCTGCCCATCACGTCAACGCCGCCCTTGAGCGTGAGCCCGTAGGCGCTGTTCTTGGTGTCGATGAGCAGGCTCATGTCGGTCTTCTGCACCGACACCGCGCCACCGATGTCGAAGGCGTCGAGCTTCAGCTCGGCCTTGAGGTAGAAGGCCGTGGGGTCGTCCACCGTGGGCAAACGCACCTCGGCCCCGAACTTCACGTTGAAGTCCTTGCCGATGACGCCGTCCAACTGCACCGAGAAACCCTGCGGCAACACGCGTGCATCGGCCGTGCTGCCCAGTTTGCAGCCGCCGGGGGCTGGCGCCAGGATCACGCCCATCTTCCGGGCGCCGATCAGCCCCTTGTTGGCCAGGTCAACGGCCAACTCGCCGTCCTCGGGCCTTGCGCGACTGATGTCGAACTGGAAGCACGGGCTGGTCTTCTGGATGTTCGCGGCCAGCGTCACCACCGTGCCCGGCTTCACCCCAAGCGGGCCCACCCAGCGATCGGGCAGCGACACCTGGGCGTCGAATGCCATTGAGGGATCGGGGGTGCCGGTTGCGTCCACGCCGATACGCGCCGTCACGCGCAACTGGCGAATGGTCAGGCCGTCAACGCCGAACCCGTTCGCCACCTCACCCGATGTGATCTGCGAGGTGTCAACGCCGCCATCGATGAAGACGTTGGCGGTGCCGTTGGCGGCCACCGACACGCCGACGGAGGCCTTGATCGGCGTGCTGGACGCCGCGGCGGTCTCACTGGCCGGCGTGACGTAGCTCATCTGGGCCGTGGCGTCGAACGTGAGCGCCCCGTTCTGCCATGCGAAGCCCACGCTGATGGCGTCGAGGCCCATGTTGCTGTCGTTGGCCTCGCCGATGAAGATCTTGCGCTCGGCCGGCGTCCAGGTGATGTCGGCGTCAATGGACACCGGGCTCAGGCCGATGGTGCCCTTGAACGTGCCCACCCCCGTGACGCCGATGCCGTTCATGAAGTCGGGCATCTTGAACTGCGCGTTGATCACCAGCTGCGATTCCGGCAGCGTCACCGTGGCGTTGCCGGCGATCTCGCCACTGATTGACGCGTCGCGGCTCGAGTAAGCCACGAAGATGTTGTTGAACTGTTTGGCGTTTGGCACATCGGACGGCATGTCCGTGAGGCGCCCGACCAGGCAGTAGCCCCCACCAGCGCCCGACTCGTACTCGCCCGTGAAGTCCACCGACTTGCCGAGCACCGTGCCCAGGGCGGTGAACGTGATGCGCGTACCCGCTGTGGCCTGGGGCGTCTTGGGGGCACACACGCCGGCTGAGCCGTCATTGGCGATACTCATGTTGATCGACCGAAGCTTGAGCTGCTCGGGCCCGATGCCGCCATCCGGCACGGTGAGCCCACCCGACACGGTGAACTTGCCCGTGGTCAGGTCGACACTTGCCGAGCCGTTCCACGCGATGGGCGATGTGCCGCCCGTTGACACGGATCCCTCGGCGACGAGCGTCGCCTTCACCGCGAGCGGGTTGCACTTGGTCTTGTCGGCCTCGGCGCACGCGTTGTTGAGCGACGCCGTGAGCGACTTCATCTCGAACGCCGGCGACGGCTTCCACCCGGCGGCCGTGCCCTTCACGTCGAGGGTGGTGAACTTGTCCTTGCGCACCAGCGAGCCCTTGAGGGTGGCGATCGTCGCGCCCTGACCCAGGTTCCAGTTGCCCGCCCAGTCGATGTTGAGCGACCAGTCCTCTGCACTCACGTACTTGCCACTGGTCTTCATGTCGACATAGCGCTGGTCGCTGCCGATGCGCATGTCGGTGCTCATCTCGAAGCCGGCCAACGTCCACTGCACCGACACCTTGCGGAACAGCACGTTGTCGAACGGGCGCACATTGGTGAGCTCACCCTGAATGCGCACATCCCACACCGAGCGCGCCGGCACCGCGGCCTTGCCCGTGGTGCTGTCCATTGCCGGGGTAATGCGAAGCGCACCCTGCATGTTGAGCGCAGCCTGATCACCATTGGCCGACTTGAACAGCGCCACGCCGGCGGCAGTCACGTCGAGCGATGCCGAACTGTCGGTGCCGATGCTGCCCGAGATGAGCACGCTGCCCGACTGCCCGGGCGGGGCCCGGGCCTCCATGATGAGCCCCACGCGCCCTGCGGGCTCCAGGCGCAGGCGCGCCGGCTCGAACTTCCAGCCGGCCGGCAGCGGAAGCACGTCGATGCCCGTGGGAATCACGAACTCGCCGCCGAAGGCGCTCCACTTGCCGGTCACATCAAGGCGGGACCCGAGTTGCGCGCTGCTCGGCACAGTGAACGGCATCGCCGCGCTGGCACCCTGCGCCTGCGCCACCAACTGCGGCGGGGCGCCCGCAAGCCAACTGTCGGGAATGCGCATGGCGCCCCCCGAGATGACGAGGCCGCCACTGGCCGACACCGTGCCCGTGACCTGCTGCAGGCCCCAGGTACCGAACATCACGATACCGCCGGTGAAGGTGGCCTTGGTGTTCACATCGCACGGCTGGGCACCCTGCACGCTGCCCAGCCAGATCTTCTCGCCGCTCGGCAGCGCGATGTCAGGCGTGGCCGAACCGTCGGCGAGGCCCGCCGACGTGGGCAGGGGCTTCGGCGCCGAGACCGCGGCACAGAGCGTCTGCTGCTGCGGGGTGTTGGGAAGCGTGAGCTTGGCCACCTTGGGGGCGGCGGGCTGCTTCGGCGGCACGGCCGTCGGCACCTCAACGGCGTCGCCCGTCTTGGTCTCCACCTTCGCCTCGAGCACGGCGGCCTTGGTGCCAGTGGGCACGGTGATCGAGATGCCGCTGCGCTTCGCGCCCGCGATCTCGCCGGAGCCACCCACGGGGCTGCTCCAGGTGACCGACTTGATACCCCCCGCCACCTGCGGGGTGAGCGTTACGTGCTTGCCATCCTTCGACAGGTGCTCGCGCATGCCCGTACGCGTGGTCGGGGTATGTACGCCAGCGGGCTTGGTGAGGTCGGCTGCGGGGCGCGCCTTCTTCAGGGCATCCTGAAATGCCCCGAGACGCGCCGCGTACTTCGCCTGCGCGATTGGCGTGGGAATGATGGTGACCTGCGTGCGGGCGACGTCACCTGTGTCGTTCACCGACATCTCAAACACCAACGGCGTGCGCCTGCGCACGTCCGGCAGGTGCACGCGCATGCCCACCTCGGGCTCACTGAGCCTCGACACAACCGGATCGAGGAACCCGGCACGCGGCGCCACCACGCCCTTGCAGGCCTTGACGGCCTTGGCGTCGGCGCGCGTGAGACACCGCTGCGACCAGCGCAGGTTGATGATGTCGCCATCGAGTCCACCCACCAATGCATGAATCGTGGCGGTGTGCGTGCCCTCCGCCTTCCCCATGGGGTGGATGACGGGCCCGACGACGTGCCCCTTGATGACGAGCGGCGGGGCCACGGGAAGGAAGGTGTGCGTGGAATCGCGGCCCATCACCGGCTTTGCGCCCGGCTTGCCGCGCTCCTCCGCCTTCTGCATAACGGCAGCCACATTGTTGGCGTCGGTGCGCTGCACCCAGGTGAGATGCGACGAGATCCCGACCTGCCCCACCTTCAGCCCCTTCAGGCCGAGCGCGGTCACGTGGATCGGCGCGACGACCTGCGTGCCATGAATAGACGGCTTCCTGCACACCCACGTCTTGCCGGCCACGGCGCATCGCCAGCCAACGCCGGCGGCCTTCGAGATGCGCGTGGCGTACCCAGTGGACACGCGCACGCGCACGTCGTGCGCGTCAATGCCGGGCTGCTCAACCTGCGCCACCTCGACACGGAAGTGCCCACGACCACCCTGGCGCGCCGAACTCTCGATGATGATGGCGTCCTGCAG
Organism: Miltoncostaeaceae bacterium; assembly: GCA_049318525.1. GTDB lineage: Bacteria > Actinomycetota > Thermoleophilia > Miltoncostaeales > Miltoncostaeaceae > SYFI01. Next base: position 5,260 of record JBMOGE010000053.1, on the reverse strand, counting down.
CCCACCGGGCGCCTTGGTGGGCACCGCCTGCTGCACGGCCTCGGGCTCCGCGCTGGTGACCGGGGGCTGCAGCAGCGACGCGGGGGCCTGTTGCGCCAGCGCGGGGGTGGCGGCGAGGCCAGTGGCAAGGAGAACGGCGAGGGCGATCTTGCGGAGACTCACGGGGTGACCTCAGGGGGTGGGTGGAACGAGGGCGTGAACAGGGCGGCAGCTCAGCGGATGCCGCCCTGCCGGTCAATGAACACCGTACGGTCCTTGAACACGAGCCGCCACTCGGGGTGTGTGAACGACACAACATGTATGAACATGCCCTTGGACCGCCCACACGTGATGTGGATGTCGTTGAGGGTGCGTTGCCGGAAGCAACCAGGCACGGCAAGCGCCTTGTGGAACTGCACCACCATCTGGCGGCCCTGACGGCATGTGCCGTTGACCACGCGCATGTGGTCGTACGTGAGGCCGGGGGTTGCACTGCTGCCGCACGTCACCGCAGGCGCGGCCGTTGCCGTGCCGGCTGCGCAGAGCACCGCGGCGGCGGATCCCACGACGAGGCAGGCGAGAATCGTGGGCTTCCTCATCAGTTGCACTCCTTTGCGGGATCGTCCTTGATCATCGCGCAGATCATCTTCGTCCCCCGCTCGACGCCATATGTCGCGATGAGGTTGTCCTGCAGTCGCTGCCACTGCCTGCGCACCTCGCGGATGGCCAGCGTCACGGCCTGCTGCTCGTTGTTCGCAATCTGCCCGCGGGGGCTGCCCGACTTCACGATCGTGGCGGCGCCGCCCAGCCACCAGCGGACGCCTCCAGTCAGGTCCTTCGTGATCGCCGTGTGGGTGACGCGCCCGACGCAGGTACCTCCATCCGCGCTGACGATGCCGTTGTAACAACCCGACACGGGCCAGATGCCGTTCGGCTGATTCGGGAACAGCGTGTTGTCCCAGAGGTCGGTGACGTTGCCCGACTGGTTCCAGAAGTTGGGCAGGGTGGTGTTCTCAAGCCCAGGGGGATTCGTGAGGGTCGCGGCCCCCGGACTTGCCGTGTCGCCGTAGTTGGTGTGGGCGTAGAAGTCCATCGCCACGTGCAACAGGTACCCAAATGGCTCGAGCACCGTGCACTTGGCGTAGGGCTTGCTGATCCAGTCACCCCCCGCGAAGGCGCACGGCGTCTGAAGGTCCATGCCCGTGTTCACGTTGTTGCTGGTGTTCAGCAGGTAGTTCGCCGCCTTGACGGCGCCGAAGCACGGCGCCCTCCATCTGAGCGCGCCCCCGCACCACGTCGCCATGTTCCCGGTGAGGCCCTGCGTCAGCATTGCCTGCCCGAAGTTCTGACACCACATCAGCGCCGTGCGCGACTGTTCAACGCTCTGCGGATAGTTGGTCTGATCCAGGTAGTCGCCGTTGTCGCAGTGCCACCAATCCGGGCCGCCGGGGGAACTCAGGCCCACCCGCATCGCCATGTTGTCGGATGCACCCACGGCTCCGAACCCCGAGCCCACGTAGTGCACGCCGCACCGGTCAACAATGGTTCCGCAGCCCTTGGCGAAGCTGCCGAACCCCGCAAGGTTGTCGATGCTCTTCGGCCCAAAGCAATTGGGCACCGGGTCCGGGATGCCCCGGAAGCGCCCGTTCTGACCAGCGCCGCACGAGAGCGCCGCACGGGTAATCGACTCATGGTCGGATGCCATGCCATTGATACCGGCCGCGGTGCCAAAGCCCAGCGCGCCCGACGGCAGCATGCAGGCCATGGTGCCGACGATGGCGAGCAGGATGAGCCAGGTCCAACGCGGGACGTCGACTCGGTGTGGGTTCATCGGGGTCCTTTCGCGACGGGGGGTCAACGGCTGCCCGAAGGTAGCGAACGAAAACCACGAGCGCGAGTCATCTCGGCGTTTCTTAATGAAACGTGCCCGCATCCCACATGTGATCAACGGGGCGGGGGACCACCTCCCGGCGCGACATCGGTCGTGACGAACTGCCCCGCGAGGCATGGCAGCACGGCATTCTTGGCGGCGACGTTCGCGTGGTAGTGGTAACCCAGACCAGCCGTCGAGTGGCCGTTACACGCATCGAGGTGCGCTGCGGCGATGACCAGCAGGGGCAGCTTCAGCATTGGTGTCTTGCCTCTACGCGATGAATGAGCCCGGCGATCAGCGCCCGGGCGGCGGGCCCATGGGCGGCATCTGCTGAATCAGACTGCCGTCCACCTTGCCGTGGAAGCACCTGATTGACGACGTGGTGGTGGCACTGGGCGACTCGTACATGTCCGGCGAGGCAGGCCGCTGGCGCGGAAACGTGTGGGACATCGCGAACGCACGCCGGGCAGACACCCTGGGGCAGCGCGCGTACTGGGATACCCCCACCGGTGAGTCGATGCCCGGGTGCCATCGGTCGCGATCCGCCGAGATCACCCTGCCGGGGGTCACATCGGTGAACCTCGCCTGCGCGGGCGCACGCACCACCAGCGTTCTCAGTGGTGGGCGGTTCACGCCGGGTATCGATGACGGTGTCGCCCACCCCGTCACGGGCACGCAGCTGCCCGGGCAACTCACGTTGCTCGCGCGGCTTGCGGCGCGCACCCGGGTGCGGCTGGTGGCGATGTCGATCGGCGGGAACGACATGGGGTTCTCGTCGATAGTGCGCACGTGCGCCACACGGTTCCTCGCGCCCTGGCCCGTGGCCCGCGACTGCCGCACCGTGCCATCGGTACGCGCCCGGCTGAGCGATTCAGCACTCGGGCGAGTGGCGTCGGACGCCGCTCAGGCCATCGTTCGCGTGCACGCGACCATGGCTGCCGCGGGCTACGCCGACGCCGACTGGTCGCTCATCGTGCAGGGGTACCCCCGCCCGCTGGCCGAGGCCAACCGGTTTCCAGACACCCGGGGCGCCCGCGGCTACGGCGGCGGCTGCCCGTTCCGCGACGCCGATGTGCGGTGGATTGACGACCGCCTGCGCGTGCTGTCGGCCCGGCTGGCCGACGCCGCGCGCCAGGCCGAGGTGACCACCGGGCACCGCGTGCACTTCATGGACCTCACGGATGCCTTCGCGGGGAGGGAGTTGTGCGCACGGGCAGCGGACAGCGTTGACCGCCTGCCGGCATCGCAGGTCACGGCGCGGGCCGAGCGGGTGGCCATGGTGCGACTGTTCGCGCCGTTCCGGGTCGACGAGTCGCTGCACCCCAACCACCTTGGGCAGCAGGTGCTGCGCGCATGCCTGGCGGCGGCATGGAACGACGGCAACGCCAGGGGCGGCAGGTGCACGGGGCCCGCCGACTGGTCACATGCCGATTCCAACGGCCTGCCGACCGTGCGCTTTCGCGCCTGACTACCCTCGGGGCATGGCACCGCATGGTCGTCCAAGCCCGCCCGAGATCACCGAGACCGGCGACGCCCTGCGCCGCACGCGTCTGGCGGGTGAGCGCACCTACCTGGCCTGGTGGCGCACCTCGCTCGCCGCTGTCGCAGTTGCGCTCACGGTCGGTCGGCTGCTGCCGGTGCTCACCGATGCCTCGACCATGTGGCCGTACACCGTCACGGGCGTCGCCTGGGCGGTGCTTGCGGCGGTCATCGCCGCGTACGCATTCCGACGCCAGCAGAGCATCACGCGATCGGTCGACCACGGTGGGTTCGCCGATGCCTCAACGCTCGTGACCGGGTTCATGAGCGTCGCCGGCGCGCTCCTTGCCCTGGCGAGCCTGGTGCTGATCATCGTGGCGCCGTAGCGCCGCGGCCTGCCACCCAAGCGCCGCGCAGGTTGCCGCCTCGAAGGTCCTGCGCAGCGGCGCGAGCAGCGCCGGCGTGACCTGCGTTGACATGCTCACCACGGTAGACCGCCGCCCGTCGCGACTCGTCCTCTCCTCCTTTATTGATCGTCCCGAGGCCGACGGTGCGGGATCGGGGCGGCCCCCTCGGCCGCCCGATCCCGCGCCGTCGCCATGGCAGATCAGCCGACCGGGTTTGCAATCTGGTCGGCGTTGTCCTTGGTCACCAGCACGCCGTCGCCCAGCACGATCTGCTTGGCCTGGGGCTGGTTCTGCTTGGTGAGGTCGTTGTAGGCCGCCCACACCAGCTGCTTGTGGAGGTCGCGTGAGTTCTCCCAGAAGGTGGCCGCGAGGGCACCCTTCTTCACGGCCTCGATGCCCTGCTTGTAGCCGCCGTTGCCGATGACGATCACGTCGGTGCGCCCTGACTGCTTCACGGCCTGGGCTGCGCCGAGTGCCTCGCTGTCGGTGGCCGCGAAGATCACCTTCACGTCCTTGTCCTTGGCGAGGATGGCGGATGCGGCCTTGGTCGCGGCCTCCGGGCTGTCCGTGGGGGCGTCAACCCGGTCCACGTACTTGAGACCGAACTTCGTGCCCCAGTCCTTCACCGACGAGACCATGTAGTCGAGCATCGGTGCCGGGATACCCACGCCGAGCAGTGCGAACTTGGCGCCCGGGTAGTTCTCAGCCACGTACTTCGCGCGCGCGTAGCCCGCCTGGTCGGTGCCCGTGAGGCTCGTGGAGCTGAACCCGGGAATCGCCGGGAGCCCGGCCTTGTACGGCACATCGTTCGCGTACACCTTCACGCCCTGTGCCTCGGCCTTCTTCAGAAGCGGGGTGAGCGAGTTCGGGTCAAGCGCCGACAGGATGATGGCATCGACGTTCTGGCCCAGCAGCTGCTGGAAGTCACTCACCTGCTTCTGCACGCTCAGGTTGGCGTCGGTGGTGATGAGCTTGCCTCCCAGCTTCTCCACCTCTGCCTGAACGGCGTCCTGCTGGGCCTTGAGCGCAGGAACGGCGGCCGACGGGTTCGGGTAGCCCACGACGAACGTGTAGCCGGCCTTCTTGGTGGGCTCCTTGAAGCTGGTCGGCAGCTTGGCCTCGACGCCGTCGTAGGCGGCGATCTTCGTTGCCGACGCGTTTGCACTGGACGAGGTCGACGACCCCGACGCGGACGAATCGCTCGAGCCGCCGCATGCGACGAAGGTGGTGGCGACGGCGGCGGTCAGGGCAATCGCAGCTGCGTTGCGGAATCGTGACTTCATGCGAGAACTTCTCCTTGGTTGGTGATGCGTTGGTCGGTGATGGGCCCCCAGGCGATGAGCTCGTCCATGGGAACGGGTCGGTGAATCAGGCCCTGCTCGGCCAGCCACGACGCCTGCGCGTCGAGTCGTGCCACCAGCTCGTCGTCGAGGCTCACCTCGAGTTCGTCGGTGAGTCCGGCCGGGTGGGCGACGTCGATCAACTGGGGCGCGAGCCCTGCCTCCACGGCGATGATCTGGCG
>JBMOGE010000052.1:0-14053 GCA_049318525.1 Miltoncostaeaceae bacterium | reverse complement strand
CTCCCTCACGGCCATCCCCGACAAGGCGCGCACCATCGTGCGGCTTGATCTGGTGGGGGCCCTTGGGATCGGCGAGGATGCCCGCCTGCAGGCGGTACTGGATGATCACCGCGACGTGCTGGCGAGCCTCACCGTGTCGGAGCGGGGCAGCGACGTGGTTGTGTTCGTCGAGGAAGGCGACCTGCACAATCTCGGCCTTAAGGGCTACGCGTACGACGCCGCCGCCGAGGTTGCGGCGCTTGCCGCCGATGAGGGACCGCAGCAGATTGCCGCTCGAGACGCATTGCGCCTGCTCTACCGCCTCGCACGGCACGCTGCATGAGGATCCATCGCATTTCGCTGCGCGACTTCCGGGGGGTCGTGGAGGCCGACGTGGAGTTCGCCACCGACGGTGTCACCATCGTCCAGGGGCCCAATGAGGTGGGGAAGTCGAGTCTCGCCGACGCCCTCGACATGCTCCTCGCCGACCCCGATTCGTCATCGAAGTCGCGGGTCAAAGCCGCCCAGCCGGTGGGGCGGGACGTGGGGCCGTGGGTGGAGGCCGACATCCAGTGCGGCCCATATCGCCTCATCTACTCAAAGCGCTGGGTGCGGGGCGCCGGTACAGAACTGCTCATCGAGTCACCGGTCCGCGAGCAACTGCAGGGGCGCGCCGCTCATGATCGTGTGACGGCGATCATCGCTGAGACCATGGACGCGAACCTCTTCGCGGCCCTGCGGCACCAGCAAGGCATTCCCCTCGGTCAGGCCGACCTCGCCGGCAGCGACTCGCTCATGCAGGCGCTCGATGCTGCAGCTGGTTCGGGCGGCGAATCCGCTGAGCCCGGCGGTGCGCTCATTGACGCCATCGATCGGGAGCGCCAGATCTGGAGCACCCCGACTGGCGAGCCGAACAAGGCGCGCAAGGATCTGCGCGAGGTTGCCGCGGCAGCCCGGGTCGCGCTTGACGACGCCGAGGAGGCTCTGCAATCGCTCGAGGGGCGCGTTGACCAGTTCCGGCGCCTCGATGGGGAGTTGACCCGCAGCATGGAGCGGGAGCCGGAGCTGCGTGGCATCGTCACCGGCCTTGAGGCTGAGGTGCAGGCGGTGTCGGCCAGGGAGTCGGGGCTGCACGACCTGCGTCTGGCTGCGGAGCAGGCCATGGGTCCCTTCCGCGAGGCCGCCGCCGCCGCCAGTGCGAGGTCCGCCCTCACGGTGCTCGTGAAAGCCGCCGAGGACGAGGTGTGGACGATCACTGCCGAGGGCGAGCGGGCCGCTTCCCGTCTTGAGGCGGCCATTGCGGCGCGTACTGAGACCTCCGCCCGACTCGCTGCCGCTCTCGACGCCCGGGCGGATGCTGAGCGTGCCTTCGGCGTGGCGGCCGCAGATGCCCAGCACCTTCGCGATGCATTCGACCTCGGGTTTCTTCGTGATCGTCGCGGTCGCGTGGCCGAGGCGGAGGCGATTATCACGGAGGGTGAGGGGTTCCTGGCGGGGTGCGCACTCGACGCCTCCCTGCTGGAGCGCATTGAGAAGGCCGTGGTCGATGAGGCGGGCGCACGGGGCAGGTGCGAGGCGGCGGGTGCGGCCTTGCACATCACTGCGGAGTCGGCGCAGCAACTTGAGGTTGCAGGGATCGTGCAGCCGATCGCTGCGGGCGAGACACTCGCGCTCCCGGTCGGAGCTGGCGACGCGCTGATCATCACCGGGGTGGCCCGGATCTCGCTGGAGGGGCATGGTGATGTGGTGGCCGCCGCCGCCGACGCGCGGATGCACCTCGATTCGCTCCTGGCTGAGGCGGGCGTGCAGCCTGCCGATGGCGAGTCGGCGGCGCGCGAACTGGACCGGCAGCGACGAGATGCCGAGGCCAACGTGAAGGCGGCGCGTGAATCCCGGGGAACGGCCCTGAACGACCTGACCCTCGATGAGATGGACGACAAGATCACGCGTGCCGAGGGCAGGGTGACGGCATATGTCCGTGATCGCGCCGCCATGCCAGCCGTTCCGGTGGATGCCGATACGGCGAACGCGGCGCGGGCTGCAGCCGAGGATCTCCGCGACTCCGCCCGCCGCGACGAGGACGCAGCTCGGGATGCACACCGGCAGGCCGATACGGCGGTGACCGGCATCGAGGCACAGGCATCCGAGCGCAAGGGGCACCTCGGCGCGGTGGCACGGCGTCTGGCAGATGCCGGGGGTGATCTGGAGACCGCGCGCGCGGTGCAATCAGACGCGCAGGTGCATGCCGCCGCTGCGAAGGCGGGCGCAGCAGCCGACGACGCGCGCGCTGCTCTGCAGGCCGAGGAATCGGCACTGGGCGACGCCGACCCGGCATCGCTTCGTGCGCGGCTTGCCAACTCCCGCGACGCCGTCGACCGCCTGCTGCGCGACCGCAACGAGGTCACGCTTCTTGCCGCGCGGCTGAAGGGCGAGATCTCCCAGCAGGGGGATGAGGGCCTCGCCGACCGGGTGGCCCGTGCCGGGGAGGCCGCCGAGATTGCCGAGGGCGCGCGCGACCGGGCCGAACGTCACGCCGCCGCCGCCGATCTGCTGCACGACACCATGATCCGCCACCGCGACATTGCGCAGCGGGCCTACGTTGCGCCATTCCGTGAGGCCGTTGAGCGGTTCGGCCGGTTGGTATTTGGTGCGGGCACCGAGATGGAGGTGGACCACACCACCTTGCAGGTCGTGAGCCGAACGCGCGAGGGTGTGACCGTGCCCGTTGACGCCCTGTCTGGCGGCGCGCGCGAGCAGATGGCGCTCATCGGCCGCCTGGCCGCTGCATCGCTGGTGGCACCGGCGGCTGACGGCGGCGCACCAGTCATTATCGACGATGCGCTGGGGTACTCCGATGCCGGGCGCCTGGAGGGGCTCGGTGCGGCGCTCACCGAGGCGGGGAAGACGTGCCAGGTCATCGTGCTCACCTGCATGCCCGAGCGGTATGCAGGTATTGGTTCGGCCCGCACGGTGCGTCTGGATCGCACCGTGCCTGGGGAGTCGTGAGCACACCCGCCTACCGGGGCCTTGGCGACATCATCGTGACGGCCCGCCCGTTTGATGAGTACGTCGCCATGTTCGATCTGCGCCCGACCGACCTGAGCGCGGGACCGGTGCTCGACTGCCCGTCCGGTGCGAGCGGATTCGCAGCCGGGGCCCGGGCGGTGGCATGCGATGTCACTGCCGTTGATCCGGTGTACGCCGACCTGGTCAGCCACGCCGACCTGGTGGCGCGCGCCCGGCAGGACACGGCGTTCGGCAACCAGTACGTGGCCGATACCCCAGACACCTACGTATGGGGCTTCTTCCGTGATCTTGACGATCACCTGTCCCGACGGATGGCGGCGGTGGATGCGTTCGACCGTGATCGGCTGGCCAACCCCGATCGCTACGTGGCGGGGTCATTGCCGCACCTGCCCTTCAGCGACGATTCATTTGACCTCGTGCTCTCGTCGCATCTGCTGTTCGTCTACCCCGACCACTTCGACGCGCAGGCGCATTTGGATGGCGTACTCGAACTTGCGCGGGTGGCATCCGGCGAAGTGCGCATGTTCCCTCTCGTGGACACCACGACCCGCCCGTGGCCGGGCGTCGAGGAGCTGCGCCGCGCCCTCGCGGCGCGCGGGCATGCCACGGAAGTCCGCCCCGTTCCTTACGAGTTCATCCGCAACGGTGACGCGATGTTGGTGATCGACGGATCTGGGTGACGGTTCGGGCGACGGTTCGATGCGGTCCGATCTACGATCCGGCAATGCCTGAACCCCGTACCGATGAGCGCGTCGCTGTGATCGTGGTTGACCACGGCAGTCGCCGCGCGGAGAGCAACGTGATGCTCGAGGAACTCACCCGCGGCGCCATCACGGACACCCTCGACTACGACATCGTCGAGCCGGCACACATGGAACTGGCCGAGCCCTCAATCGCAACGGCCTTCGATGCCTGCGTGGCCCGGGGCGCCACCACAGTGGTCATCCAGCCGTACTTCCTTCTGCCCGGCAAGCACTGGAACCAGGACATTCCCGAACTGGCCGCCGCCGCCGCGTCACGTCATCCGGGCGTGGCGTACCTGGTGGCCGCGCCATTTGGAGTGCACCCACTCATGGCCGACGTGGTGACCGCACGGGTGGAGTACTGCCTTGCGCACGTGCGCGGTGAGGTGCCGGAGTGCGAGGCATGCGCCGGATCCGGCAGGTGCCGCCTTCAGACGGCCGATGCACCGGGGGCCTCGACCCCCGCGTAGCGCGCGCCGCACCGGTGGGCAGGACATGGTCCCACCCACCGGGGCACACGACGTTGGAGCGGAGCTACTTCTTCTTTGCTGCGGGCTTCCGTACGACCTTCTTGGCCGTCGCGGTCACCTTCTTGACGTCCTTCTTGACCGCCGTGGTCACCTTCTTGACGTCCTTCTTGACCGCCGTGGTGGCCTTCTTGATGTCCTTCTTCACCGCGGTCGGAGCCTTCTTGGCCGTGGTGGTGGCCTTCTTCGCAGTCGTGGCCGCCTTCTTCTTGGCGACCTTGCCCGAGTTGGCAGCAGCCTTCAGCGGGGCGCCCGGGGTGAATCGCACAGCCTTGCGGGCCGGGATCTTCACCTTCTGGCCGGGGTTGCGCGGGTTGACGCCAACACGAGCGGCGCGCTGCGAAGTGGAGAAGGAACCGAAGCCGAGGAATGCAACGCGCTCGCCCTTGGCGATGGCCTCGGTCAGCAGCGCCAGGAACTCGTCGGTGACCTTCTGTGCCTGCACACCGGTCAAGCCGGCACGCGCACCAAGCTCCTTCGCGAACTCGCTCTTGTTCATGCGGTAACCCCTTGTCGTGATTGAGGAGAGGATTGGTCGCCCCCCTGTGGTGACGACAATTCGACCCTACCAGCGATTCTCCCCTCTTTGCGGTGCAGGTCTCGTGGCCCTGACTGGCGAAACGGCACGTGAGCCATTCGACCAGGAGACCTCATGAGCAGCCACCAACCCATCGCGCAGGCTCAGCTCAGCTTGTCGTATCCCGATCTCGTGCCTGGCGAGACGGTGCGCTGGTCGTCCCGCGGGTCGTGGCACTTCGGGGTGCTCATCGGGCTGGACGGGTCGCATGCCGTGGTGGCAACGAAACAGGCTGGACGGCGTGAGCGCGTACTCGCCGCAGCGGTGCAGCCATGGCCGCCGGGCGGAGCTACCGCTTAGGCGGGGCCGGCCGCAGCACGGTCGAGCACCATGATCGCGTGGTCCTGCTCGATACGTCCGGCCGGGATCGAGCGGTCGCCGGCTTCGAGGCGCGGCACCATTGGCACTTTGCCCGCGCCGGTGAGAAGCCACACCACCTGCCGGGCCGAATTGATGCACGGGTAGGTGAGGGTCACGCGGCGGGTGCCGTTGAAGGGGCGGGCGGTTGCCGCCACCGGCACGTCCGTCACCCCCAGCACTGGGTCCCCGGGAGCCAGTGAGGCCGTGTGTCCATCCTCGCCAAGGCCCAGGTGCACGACGTCAATCGGTCCGTTCAGCGCGGCGAGCACCGGCAGGTAGGCGGTGGCCGCCACGTCGGCGTCGGTGCCACCGCATGCCATGGGGTGCAGGTGCGCGGCGACCGCGCGCGTCCCGGCCAGCGAGCGCTCGAGATGCGTGAGGTTGCGCAGGTCATCGCCGTCGGGGGCCATGCGCTCATCCACTTGCAGAATGTCCACGGATGCCCAGTCGAGATCCTCGGTGCCGAGTTCGGCAAGCATGATCCACGGGCTGGTTCCGCCTGAGACCGCCAGCGATGCGCGTCCTCTGGCATGCAGCGCGCTGCGAAGCGCCGCTGCGATGTGCCGGGCGGCCGCATGCGCGGCCGCGGTTGCATTGTCACCAATGATCCGTTCCATCAGGGCTCGCAGCGTAGTCTGCGTGCTGCGCGGCCGTGTCCGGACGCCGCACAACCCCTTGGAGGCTCGTGGTGCGTATCGGAATGGTGGGACTCGGCAGGATGGGCGCCAATATGAGCGTGCGCCTGATGAACGCCGGCCACGAAGTGGTGGGGTACGACCGCGATGCCGCAGCAGTCACTTCGCTTGGTGGCAAGGGCGCGGCGACGGCATCCGGCTCGGCCACACTCGTGGCGCAACTCGAGGGTCCGCGGGTTGTGTGGTTCATGCTTCCCGCCGCCGTCACCACGGCCGCAATCATGGAAATGGCCGAGCATCTGGAGCCCGGCGACGTGGTGGTGGACGGCGGCAACAGCCACTACCCCGACGACATCGCGCGCTCACGGGTGCTCGAGGCCAAGGGCATTCACTACGTGGATGCCGGAGTGAGCGGTGGGGTGTGGGGTCTCGAGCGCGGCTACTGCCTCATGGTGGGCGGTACCGACGAGGCCATCACCACGCTCACTCCAATCCTTGAGACCCTCGCACCGGGTGTGGCCACCGCGCCGCGCACGCCGGGCCGCGAGGGCACGCCCACCCCTGCCGAGAACGGCTGGCTGCACTGCGGCCCCGCGGGCGCCGGGCACTTCGTGAAGATGGTGCACAACGGCATTGAGTACGGAATGATGGCGGCGTTCGCTGAGGGGCTGAACATCCTGCATCACGCCAACGACGGCGCGCGCGAGCGCACCGCCGATGCCGAGACGGCGCCCTTGGGCGATCCGGATCTCTACAAGTACGACATCGACGTCGCATCGGTCACCGAGTTGTGGCGCCGGGGCAGCGTGGTGGGATCGTGGCTGCTTGATCTCACGGCAGAGGAGTACCTCCGCGATCCCGGCCTCGACAAGTTCGAGGGTCGGGTGTCCGACTCGGGTGAAGGTCGCTGGACCCTGCAGGCAGCGGTCGACACGGGAGTACCCGCCCCGGTTCTTGCCAGCGCACTGTTCTCGCGCTTTGCGAGCCGTGACAACGACGAGTACGCCAACAAGGTGCTCGCGGCCATGCGTCTGGGATTCGGCGGGCACCTGGAGCACTCGGAATGAGCGCGAAAGCCGATTGTGTCGTGCTGTTCGGCGCCACCGGCGACCTCGCGTACAAGAAGCTCTATCCGGCGTTGCACGCGCTCCAGGAGCGGGGCAAGCTGGATATCCCCATCATCGGCATCGCCCGCGAGGGCTGGAGCCTGAAGAAGCTGCAGGACCGCATCCGCGCCTCCCTTACCGACGCCGGGGTACCGGACGACGACGAGGCGGCCAAGACGCTGCTCAAGTGCGTGCGGTACGTGCACGGCGACTACAACGACCCGATGTCGTTCACCCATCTCGCCGAGGCCATGCACGACAGGAAGTTGCCCGTGTTCTATCTGGCCATCCCTCCGGGGCTGTTTGGCGAGGTCGTCGCGGCGCTTTCACATCACGACCTCACACAGAACGCGCGTGTGGTGGTGGAGAAGCCACTCGGCCGTGATCTGCAGTCGGCCCAGGAACTCAACCGCGGACTGGCCACCGAACTGCGTGAAGAACAGATCTTCCGCATCGATCACTTCCTGGGCTACGAGCAGGTGCAGAACATTCTCGTTGCGCGGTTCGGTAACTCGATGCTCGAGCCCATCTGGAACCGCCGCTACGTGCGTCGGGTGCACATCGAGATGTCTGAGTCATTCGGCATCGAGGGCCGCGGGGCGTTTTATGAGACCGTCGGATGCCTGCGCGACGTCGTGCAGAACCACCTGCTGCAGCTTGTCTGCATGCTGGCCATGGAGCCACCCGTGTCGATGGATGCCCAGTGCATCTCGGACGAGAAGGTGAAGGTGCTCCGTTCCATCAAGCCACTCCTGCCCGACAACCTCGTGCGCGGTCAGTTTGAGGGCTACAGGGGCGAGCCCGGAGTGGACCCAGCGAGCGACGTGGAGACCTACTGCGCGCTGCGGTTTGAGATCGACACCTGGCGCTGGGCGGGCGTTCCATTCACCATTCGCGCGGGCAAGGCGCTGGGGCGCACGGTCACCGAGGCGGTTGTTGAATACGTGCTGCCCCCTCGTCAGCTGTTTCAGGAGGCCCACGGCATGATCGAGCCCAATCGCATGCGCTTTCGCATGAAGCCCGACGATCTCATCCAGCTGAGCATGCAGGTGAAACAGCCGGGCGATCAGGTGCTCACCGAGACGGTTGACCTTTCGGTGCAGTACGGCAAGCAGTTGGGCGAGGCCGGGCCTGCCGCGTACGAACGACTGATGGGCGACGCCATCATCGGCGAGCACCGCCTATTCGCCCGTGGCGATCTCGTGGAGGACGCCTGGCGTGTTGTGCAGCCGCTCCTCGACGACCCACCGCCCGTGGAGCCGTACTTCCAGGGAAGCATGGGGCCAGCTGGCGCCGCGCGGGTACTCCCGCCCAACCTCATGGAAATGCTGAGCGAACCCCAGGTGGCAACGACCCGATGACCCAATCACTCGGAATCGACGTCGGTGGCAGCGGCATCAAGGCGGCAATCGTCGACCTGGCCACCGGCGAGTTCACAACTGAGCGCGTGCGGGTTGAGACGCCGCAACCCGCGACACCGGACTCGGTGGTTGCTGCCACCGCGGGCCTCATCGCCGACTTGGGGCACGACGGCCCGATCGGCATCGGGTTTCCGTCGCCGATCGTGAACGGTGTCACCACTCTTGCCTCCAACATCGACCCGGCGTGGGTGGGTGCCCACGCCGAGCAACTGTTCTCCGCGGGTCTTGGCGCACCGGTACGCGTCATCAACGACGCCGACGCCGCTGGCGTGGCCGAGGCCCGCTACGGCGCCGCTCACGGGGTTGAGGGCGTGGTCGTGCTGCTTACCCTCGGAACCGGAATCGGTTCGGCGCTCCTCTACAACGGCGTGCTGGTTCCCAATACTGAGATGGGGCACATTCAGGTGCGCGGCAAGGACGCCGAGCACCGTGCGGCGGCATCGGTGCGCGAGGTCCATGACCTGTCATGGCACCACTGGGCAGAGCGCCTGCAGGAGGTGATCGAGGTGATTGACCACCTGTTCTGGCCCGACCTCGTATTGCTCGGTGGCGGCGTGTCCCGCAAGGCCGACAAGTTTCTGCACTTCCTCGACGTCCGACCTCCGTTGCGTGCTGCCGCGCTTGAGAACAGGGCCGGCATCGTGGGCGCAGCGACGGCGGCCGCAGACCGCGCATGATCACCACGCGTGTCCCCGAGGGGATCCGCGTGGTGATGCAGACTGACCATCAGTCGCAATGCGGCCTGCTGGCAGGGGCATGGGGCAACGCGCAGTTCGCGCGCCCCGAGCCGTGGGGTCCGGTGGCCTTGGCTGCCGAGTGGCACGACGAGGGCTGGCGCCAATGGGAGGCCTCGCCCGGCGTCTCTGCCGACGGGGAGCCACGCGACTTCGTGCATATGCCGATCTCTCAGCACATGGCGATCCACCGCCGCAGCATCCACGCGGCCCGTCACCGCGATGAGGTCACCGGCATGCTGGTGGGCCTGCACTGCGCGGGGCTCGTACAGCGGCGCATGGGACTGGATGGCGAGATGCCGGATATCAATACCCTGCCGGATCCCGTTCAGGGCCTCATTCGTGACGAGGCCGCAGTGCAGCAGCGCGTGGAGTCCCTGATGGGCGATTTGGATGAGGCCCGTGAATGGACGTGGGCGGCCTATCGCGTGCTTCAGGCGTTCGATCTGCTGAGCCTCTATCTCACGTGGACAGGGCTCGCAGGCGACGAGCCATGGACCCTCCGGCGCGTGCCGCGCGCAGTGGATGACGCCGAGGGCGTGGCAATCGCTGTATCGGCAGTTGATGACCGGACGTGCGCGCTCGACCCATGGCCATTCGCCGCCGAATCAGTGGACGCACCGGTGCTCGCCCGGGTCATCCCCGATCGCGCGTATGCCAATGCCGCTGAGGTGCGCACGGCGCTCCTCGACGCGCCGCTCCTGCCCGTACCGTTTCGCGTCGTACGGGCGTAAACCGCCCCAGCGCGAGTTCGCCGCGGCGATTCCTGCGGCGGCGGGTCGGGGCCGACCCGCCGCGGGGCAACGGTGGGCCTAAGCGCCCAGTTCGTACTTGAAGCTGATCAGCAGACGCACGCGATAGCGGTCCACGGTCCCATCCTTGATGGTGACGTCCTGCTTCACGACCTCGGCCACGCGAAGATCGCGCAGGGATGCAGAGGCGGTCTCCACCGCGAGGGCGGCGGCGGCCTCCCACGACTCGGCACTGGTCCCGACAATCTCGATGACCTTGTAGACGCTGTCAGTGGACACGTGGTGCCTCCCCGTCGCATATCCGCGGTTCGTCGCGGCTCACCATGATTGTGGCGGGCCGACCGCCCTTCCTGCAACCTCAAGAGGGATGGCGATGGTCCCCTCATTCGCGAGGCGGGCGATGTTGACCTCGGCCCGGGCGATGAGATCGGGGTCTGCCGGGATGATCACGACACCGCGATCGGTACTTCCGATGCGCGCCCAGCGGTCCTCGTGCCCATGCAGACAGCGGTACGCGGTGACAGCGCAGGCGGTGGCGTCGATGGCAGACGCCTCGTCGAGGGCAGCCAGGTCACCCGTCCGCTCAGGCTCAGGCCATGCTCCGAGATCTGTGGCGTCACCGAGGATCTCACGGGCTGGGGCCAGGCCGTCGTTGCGTGCCCTCCCGCCCCGGGGGCGGAATGCGGGCGGGCGCACGTCAAGCCAGGCTGCGCGGTAGGCAGCCAAGCCGAGGGGCTCCGAGCCGGGCGGGTGGTCGCGGTCCCAGAGCAGTTGGCGGATTACCTGATCGGGAATGCCCTCGACAACGATCTGGGCCGGCGGCAGCAGCGCCGCAAGGACGGCGCCCCGTGCGCCTCCATGAACCGTGACCATGCGGGCGGGCGTGACAGGAAATGCGGGGATGTCGAGCCACGCGAGTACGTGCTCCAGGTCGCGGCGCCCGCTCGTGTCGGGAGGAATCACCACCGGCGCATCAATCACCACAAGGGCGGGTGATGCACCCACGGTGGCAGCAATCTCCCCATTGGAACTGCACATCTGCACGCCGAGGAGGTCGCCGGTGGGGCCGATCTCGGCCACCGCGGACCGCGCCGGGGGGTCGTCCCGGGTCATGTCGGGCATCAGGTGGATTCCAACCGCGCGCACCTGGCGAGGGTACCCATGAACGGAGCATTGCATCGGGTTTCCGGCACCTGCGCTACCCTTTCGGGCGTGTCGTCGCGACCTCAGAGTGTCGCGACGCTTCCCGATCCGGTTGGAGACATGAGTTCGATCCTGCTCCTCATCATCTCGCTCGCTGCCCCGTGGGTGGTGCAACTCGCGCCGCCGCGTCAGCGGCCCGTGGCACTGGTGGCGGTCATCGCCGTGCTGCTGCTGTTCGGCATCTTCTCCACCAACCCGATTACTGCATGGCAGTTCTGGGTCGGGCTCATCATCGGCATCGTCTCCATCGTCGTCTGGCTCAACATGGGCAACCGCCCGCGTGGGCGCAGTCGATGGGAGGACGAGGAGCGCGCCGAGCCGACGGGCGAGCTCTAGCCAGCAGTGATTGCCAGGGGCGCGCGGTGAGCGCGCTCCTGAACCGCGTAGGTATCGGGCTTGCAGGGTGTCACGGCGCACACCACGAGCGACTGCCCGGCCGCGGTGTTCCACTCGTAGGCGCCCGCCCCCAGTTCAGGCGCGCTGCGTCCGAGCTCGCATGACGCCACGGGAGTGGCGCTGTGGTCAATCGAGTTGCCGAGCGGCTTCGTGTACTGGTCGAAGGTCATTGAGCGGACCACGCGCTGACCGGGTCTGAGTAGACCGGACCCCCGCTTGCCCTGGAAGGCGAACCGCGCGGTCATGGCAACCACTGCACCAATGATCGCCAGCCGGATGGGCCATGCGTCACCCGATGAGTCCCCTTCGATGAGCCGTGGGTGCTGCTGGAACGGCCAGCAGCCCTATGCGTTGGGCTCGAGGTTCTCCGCGATGAGCTGATCGGCCCGCTTCTGGTCGGACATCAGCAGGAGCCCCTTCTTGAGGCTGGCGACACCCTGCGCCTTCTGACCCGCGGCGATCTGGGCGAGTCCGAGAGCGATCGGGCCATCCTCGTACTTGGTGTCGAGCGTTGCGGCAATGGTGGCTGCGGCGATGGCAGCGTCGTTCTGGTTGGTGGCGATGAGCGCGTAGGCAAGAAATGCCTGGCCCACGGCGTCACCGGGGTCCTGCGCCACGGCTGCCTGGAATACCGGCACGGCCTCCGCGGTGCGATCAAGGCGCGAGAGCACCAGACCCTCACCGAGCAGAGCCGGTGCGAGCGTGGGGTCGGCGGTGGTGGCCTTGAGGTATGCCGCGAGGGCACCCTTCAAGTCGTTCTTTGCGGTGAAGATCTCACCCTGCAGCATCTGACCAATGCCGGTCTTCTTCATGGCGGGAGACCAGGCGTCCAACTGCTTCTGGGCATCATCGGGCTTGCCGACGTCAATGCGGTTGCGGGCGCTGGCCAACATGTAACCCAGCTTCGGGTTGCGCTTGATGAGCACCTTGAACGTTGCCGTGTAGTCGGGTGCCGGGGTCCAGTCGGGTGGCACCTGCAGCACTGCCGACACGACGGTTGCGCCGCGTCGGTACTCAATCGGCACCGGGACGTCGGCCGGCAAGGTCTTGATTGCCGCCTGCCACTGGCCGGGGGTGCTCACATCAAAGTTGTTGATCTTGGTGATGACGTCGCCTCTGCGCAGCCCCGCGGCGACGAGCGCACCCTTCACGCCAACCGCAGTCACAAGCTGGCCACCCGGCGCGATCTTGAGCTGCCGGGCGATGGCGGGGAGATTGGGCACCGTGTAACCGTCAAGGCGGCCGCGCGGGGGGGTGAGGCTGAGCAGGAACTTGCCAGTGAGCGGCTTGGACGTGCCCTGCGAATTCTTGGCAACGATCGACACCGTGTAGTTGCCGGCGGGCAACTGGTATCCCTGATCGTTGACGGCCTGTACGAGGAACCACACCTGTCCCTGAATGTGATCCTGGGAACTGGTGAGGGTGCGCACGACCTTCTTGGTCTTCGCGTCCTTGATGGTGGCGGTCACCGTGGCCACGGTCTTCGACTTGACGCCGAGCATGAATCGGGCGTGGCCCTGCTCGGCGACGATGGTCTTGCGCAGGCGCAGCACGCTGAGCACGGGCGGACCAGTGACCGGCGGCACCGTGGGGGTGGTGGCACCGGTGGTGGTGGCGGCACCAGTAGTGGTGCCAGTGGTTGTTGGGGCGGTCCCTGTGCTGCTCTGAGCCCATGCCCCTGCGGGGAGACCCAGAACGGCAATCGAGAGAGACGCAGCCATGAGGGCTGTTCGACGCACGGGGTGAACATACCACCCCTTGCTACCGTGACCCCCCGTGGAGGTTCCGCGGCCCACGCTCGAGGTGCTCGAGCGCACACGACGTGGCGAGGTCATCGACCCCGCTGACATCACCGCACTCGTGGGCGCCTGGAGCACCGGCGCCGCGTCGGATGCGCAGATGGCAGCCTGGTGTGCCACGGCCGGTATACGCGGGGCATCGTATGAGGTTGCAAAAGCCCTTGCTGAGGCGCTTCTGGCTGGGGGTGATCGCCTGGAACTGGGGTCGCTCGGACCCACAACCGACGTCCGCTCAACCGGCGGGGTGGGCGACAGTGCGCTCATCTTCGCCGCGTCTGCGGTGGCGGCGTCGCTCGGGGTGGTTGTGGCCTCCACGGGCGCCCGGGGACTCTCGTTCACGGGCGGCATCCTTGATGCGCTCGAAGCCATCCCAGGCATGCGTGTGGACGTCACTCTTGAGGAATATGTCCTGCAAGCGCGCAACTTCGGGATCGTCATCGCAGAGCCCGGCGACAGGCTTGTTCCGGGGGAACGTCGCCTTGCCGATCTTCGCGAGTCCACGGCAACGGCTGAGGGTGACGCCCTGGTTGCCGTATCGGCAGCCGTACGGGCCGTCAGCGGTGGATCCACGACGGTTGTGGTTGAGGCGCCGGGCGGGTCGGGCGGACTGCTTGCCGATATCGAGCATGCCGGGGCTGCCGCCGCCCTCATCACCCGGCTGGGGGCCGACTGGCACCGCCGCGTGCACGCAGAGGCAACGCTGCGCGCGGCGCCTTTGGCCGGGGTCGCCGGGCCGGGCCTCGAGATCCTTGCCGGTGCCACTGCCCATGCGGAACACCACAAACACCGACCCC
>JBMOGE010000051.1:0-14076 GCA_049318525.1 Miltoncostaeaceae bacterium | reverse complement strand
CTGCCCCTCACGCTGGGCTCCGACGGTGCCGGCGTCGTTCACAAAGTGGGCGCGGGCGTCTCCGGAATCGCCGAGGGCGACGAGGTCATCATCCTGCCGTCGCTGTCGTGGGGCGCCGATCAGCGGGCACCGGGGCGCGGCTTCCGCATCCTGGGCGGACCCGATCAGGGCACCTACGCCGAGCAGATCGTCATCCCGGCCGAGAACGTATTCCCGAAGCCCGCCCGCCTGTCGTGGCACGAGGCAGCGGCGCTTCCGCTCGCCGGCCTCACCGCGTGGCGTGCGCTCATGACCAGAGCCCGCGTGCTCCCCGGCGAGACCGTGCTCATCATCGGAATCGGTGGTGGTGTCGCCACCTTCGCGCTCAACCTGGCCAAGGCGGCCGGGTGCCGTGTGGTCGTTACCTCGTCATCCGACGAGAAGCTCGCGCGGGCAAAGGACCTCGGCGCCGACGTGGGCGTCAACTATGTGGATGCCGGAGATGACTGGCCCGCAGCGGTGAAGGAGGCCAACGGCGGGGGCGTTGACGTGGTCATCGATTCCGTCGGGTCCACCTGGGCCGGCAGCATCGAGTCCTGTGCACCGGGTGGTCGCGTGGTGGTGTTTGGTGGTACCGGAGGCGCCAAGGTGGAGATGCAGGTGCGACCGGTCACCATGGGCCAGGTCGCGCTTCTCGGCACGACCATGGGCAGCCCGACCGAGTTCCGCCAGTTGCTCGCCGCCGTTGACACGCAGACCTGGACCCCGGTCATCGACAGCGTTCGGCCACTGGCCGATGCTGCCGCCGCACATGAGCGCGAAGAGGCCGGCCTGCACTTCGGCAAACTCGTTCTGGAGTGCGCATGAGCACCGACGACCACGCTGCACAGATCGACGCGCGGCAGGCGCAACTGCGTAACTGGTGCGCCATCCTCGCGGGTATCGGGGCCGTGCTCAGCTTCCTCGCCGTCTTCCGTGCCTTCGACGCCTTCTCGTTCGGTGGCATCTTCGACACCTTCGCGCCACGGGCCGGAACCCTCAACGGGGCCATCGCCCTCCTTATGGCCCTCATGACGATCGGCGGGGCCATCGTGGTGCGCCGCTCCCCCGCCATGGGGAGTGCGCTGCTCTACGTGGGTGGCTGCGGTGGCTTCCTCGCCTGCGGGGGCATCTGGTTCATTCCCGGCATCATCACCCTGATTGCCGCCAACATGGCGCTGTGGGCGATTTCCGACCCATTCACGCACCCGCGTGAGGGGTCGGCTGGCAGCAAAACCGCCCGCAGCTGATGGACGTAGTGCTGCTGCGCGCCCTCGCGGACGCCTCGGGCCCTTCGGGGCACGAGGACCGCGTGCGGGCCATCGTTTTGCAGCAGTTGGCCGGCCTCACCGACCGCGTGGACACCGATCCCATGGGGTGCGTTGACGGCGTGCGCACTTCGCCCGATGCATCCGCAGGCCGACTCATGCTGGCCGCCCACATGGATGAGATCGGCCTCATGATCACGCATGTGGACGATCGCGGGTTCGCGAAGTTCATCCCCCTCGGCGGATGGGATGCCAAGACGCTCGTGGATCAGCGGGTGCTGGTGCAGGGCCGCGAAGATCTGGTTGGCATCGTGGGCACCACCGCTGTGCACCTCATGGACGAGGCCGCCCGCACACGTGCCCCGAAGATCGAGGATCTGGCCATCGACCTTTGCATGGATGGCGAGCGCGCCCAGTCGCTCGTGCGCCCTGGCGACGTTGCCACGCGTATCCGCGAGCTCGCCGAGGTGGGCGATCTGGTCACCGGGAAGGCGCTCGACAATCGCGTGGGCGTGTACGTGATGATCGAGGGACTCCGCGCGGCAGGGCGATCCCGCATGGAGGTGCATGCAACGGCCACGGCGCAGGAAGAGGTTGGCCTGCGTGGCGCGCGCATCGCAGCCCACCGCATCGCCCCGCACATTGCGGTGGCCATTGACACCTGCCCCGCAGACGACGGCCCCGGCACGCCAAAGGACGGACCAACGACCCGCCTGGGCAGGGGCGCGGCAATCCGTGTGATGGATGCGAGCGCCATCGGGCACGCGGGTCTCGTCGATCTGCTGGTAGATCTGGCGACCGAACGGGACATCCCGCACCAGTTACACGTCTCGGGACGCGGCGGCACCGATACCCAGAGCATTCAACTGTCGGGGCAGGGCGCCATCGCCGGCTGCATCTCCATCCCCACCCGCTACGTGCACACCGCCGTTGAGGCCTGCCACCCCGATGACATCGATGCCGCCGTCGCACTCACCGCAGCGCTCATTGAGGAGGCACACCGCCTCCTCCCCGGCGCTTAGGCCCAGAACACCGCAAGGGCGAAGCCTGCTGCCACAACCGCGGCCATGCCCCCGATGACTGCGGGAGCCATGCGGCCGTAGGCCATGTGCCCGCGGCCGAACCCCGACAGCACGAGCGCCGCGAGCAGCCCGCCGGCGATTCCGCCGAGGTGCCCCCCGATCGAGATACCCGGGATCACGAAGGTGAGCGCGAGGTTCAGGAGCAGGAAGACCCCGAGACCGGACCCCAGCAGTGCGATGCCCTGCTGCCGCTCCAGCACCAGGAGGGCGGCCATCAGACCGTAGATCCCGCCGGAGGCCCCCACGGTCAGGGCCATTGGGTCGAGCAGCATGGCTCCTGCACTTCCCCACACAATGCTCGTGAGGAAGATCAGACCCATTCGCGTCGTGCCGGCGTACCGCTCGAGTGCGCCGCCCAGCCACCACAGCACGATCATGTTGAACAGCAGGTGGATGATTCCCGCGTGCACGAATGCCGCGGTGATGATGCGGTACCACTGCCCGTCGGCCACAAATGGCCCAAACAGGCCCAGATCCACGGCCAGGCGCGAGTTACCGCCCCCGTTGATCCCGAGCCCCTGGGCGAGTTCCACGATGGTGACCAGCACGCAGATGACGATGATCGCCACCGTCAGCGGGGCTCCGCCAGCAGCCGGAAGCAGGTTCAGCCGGCGGGATGACGCCTTGGGCGACGACGACGCCGAGCCTCCGGCACAGTCGGGGCAGCGAATACCCACGGCTGCTGTGCGCATGCAATCGGTACACACCGGACGCCCGCAGGATGAGCACGAGAGAAGCGTCTCGCGCCCGGGATGCCGGTGGCAATGCATGGGCTCGGGGCCATCGGGTCGGGGCGGCTCGGTCACGTGAGGCCATGGTACCCGGGAGTCCCATTGGAACGTGGGAATAACCGTCTTCCTGCGACTGGACCCGGCAAGCCGTTGACACCGTGCCCCCGGCCGTATTCACTACCCGTTCGGTTCGCCGTCGCCCGGTCTGCGTTGGCGCGCATCCCCAACCCACCGAGGGTTCATTTGACGACGACGCCTGTGCCGTTCGCGACGACTCCCCCGCCTGGGCTCCCTGAGCTCCTGGAGCACGATGCCTGCGCCCTTGCGGCGTTCGCCACTCGCGACGGCCAGCCGTCACACGAGGTCGTGGAGCGCGCCGTGATTGCGCTCGACATGATGGTGCACCGGGCCGGCAGCGTGGATGGCGAAGGTGATGGATCGGGCATCCAGGTGGACATCCCCCGGCCGCTCTGGGCGGGCCGCCTCTCGGCACAGGGGCTCGACCCCGGGGTGGCCGACGACCCACGGTTTGTCGTCGCGCATGTGTTCTTCGAGGGCTCCGAGGTTGCCGACCGCGAGATGCCGACCCTTCTTGACATCGTCGGCCTGCATGGCTTCGGGGTGTTGCTCTCAGGCGAGGGCGACATCGACCGCTCCGCACTGGGGCCGCGCGCAGCCGAGACGCCACCGGTCTTCTGGCAGCTGGCCCTGCTCGCCCGCGATGCCACAACCGCTTCGCGTGACTGCTACCAGGCAATGGTGGCCGTTGAGCAGGACCTCACCTGCCACGTGGCGTCGTTCTCGGCCAATGACTGCGTGTACAAGGTGCTGGGCCAGCCGCTGGTGCTTCCGCGGTTCTACCCCGAGCTGTCCGATCCGTCCTTCGGCTCATCACGGGTCATCGCGCACAACCGGTACTCCACCAACACCTATCCCACCTTCAGCCGGGTGCAGCCGTTCGCCATCCTTGGCCACAACGGCGAGATCAACACCATCGCGCAGTTGCGGGAGCAGTGTCGCCAGCTCGGCCTTCCCGTTACCCGCGACGGATCCGACTCGCAGGACCTCAACCGCCTGCTCGAGGGCCTCATCTTCGAGAAGGGCCTGTCCCTCCTCGAGGCCGTCGAGTTCGCGTTCCCGCCCATCCTCGGTGAAGTTCACCGGCTGCCAAACGACCTGCAGGACCTCTACGTGCACTACCGCGAGGCCTGGGGGCCGTACGCACAGGGGCCCGTGGCCCTCGCCACCCGTGCGGCCGATGAGATGGTGTTCTCGGTCGATGCGCTGGGGCTTCGCCCGCTGTGGTGGGTTGAGACCGCCGACATGTACGTGGCGTCATCAGAGCCAGGCATCGTGCCTGTGCATGAGCTCACTGCCGATCCCCGCCCCCTCGCCCCCGGCGAGAAGGTGGCGCTTGTGGGTGGGCCCGACGGTGTCCCGCGCGTGCTCTCGTACCCCGAGGTGCAGCGCGAGGTCCACGCCCGGGCGAGCGCCCGTGGCGGCCTGCCCCACGCCGAGGCCCGCGCGCGCCTGGCCGGTGGCCTCGAACCCGTCGCCCAGCCGTGGACGGGCGACGACGTCGTCGTGCACGAGACCCCGCTCGAACTGCTGCTGGCATCCGCCGGTTGGATCGAGGGCGACAAGCAGCAGATCCAGTTCCACGCCGACCGGGGCGCGGAGCCCATCGGCTCGCTCGGGTGGGACGGCCCGCTCGGACCGCTCTCCCCCGTTCCCGTGCCGCTGTCGGACTACCTGCAGGAAACCGTGGCGGTGGTGACCAACCCGGCCATCGATCGCGAGCGCGAGGTGGAGCACTTCTCCACCCGCGTGGTCCTCGGCCGCCGTCCGCCGATCGAGGGTGTTGAGACTGACGCGCCCCAGCGCTGCGAGTTGCGCGTGCCCATCATTCTGGGTGCCATGCGCCCGGGTGTCGAGGTGAGCCTCCCCGAGCTGCGTCGCGTCGCGGCCGGCCAGGGCGTGGCCGTAATGGAGGACGTCCACGCTGCGTGGGCGGAGCGCTACGCGCGACTCCCTCTCTACTTCCCGTGCGAGCACACCATGGCCGAACACGTGCAGCGCCTGCGCGAAGCCGCGGTCGAAGCTGTGCAGGCAGGGGCCGAGATCCTCGTGCTCGAGGACCGCCTTGCCACACCCATGCACCGCGTGTGCGATCCGCACGTGGCAGTTGCCGTGGTCGACAAGGCCCTGCGCGAAACGCCGGGGGCCGATGGCGCCGCCCTGCGCCGTCGGGTGAGCATCGTTCTGAAGGCCGCCGGCATTCGCAACGTGCACGACGTGGTGGTGGCCGTGGGATTCGGTGCCGATGCCCTGTGCCCGTACGCCATGGTCGAGCAGGCCGTCAACGGTTCACCCGAGCCCGAGGCTGCGGCCGGACGCCTGCTCGACGGTCTTCAGAAGGGCATCGAGAAGGTGCTCTCGACTCTGGGCATCCATGAGATCCGTGGCTACGGCCGCTTGGTATCTGCAATTGGCGTGGCCCCAGAGGTGCTCGATGCTCTCGGCATCCCGGGCTTCTGCGCGTCGGAGGGTCGCGGCCTCGACTTCGCCCGCCTCGAGATCCTGGCCGAGCAGGGCCGACTGATCCGTGCCGGTGAGGAGAGTCCGGGCAAGATCAAGCTTCCCCGTATGTACCCCAAGGTATGGAAGGCGCTCGCACGCGTGGCCACCTCCGAGCGCGGCTACGACGAGTTCGCCGAGACGTGCCAGCGCCTTGAGGACGACCAGCCCGTTGCCATCCGCCATGCCCTTGGCATGCAGTTGGCCCCCGAGTCCGACCGTATCCCGGCCGACCGCGTGTCGAGCCGCGTGGCGGAGCACGAACTGCCGTTCATCATCTCGTCCATGAGCTTCGGAAGTCAGGGCGAGACGCCCTTCCGTGCCTACGCCGAGGCGGCGTTCCGCGCCGACATGCTGTCGATGAATGGCGAGGGCGGCGAGATCCACGACATGTACGGCAAGTACCCGAAGCACCGCGGTGTGCAGATTGCCTCCGGTCGCTTCGGCGTGTCGTCGCTTCTCCTCAACTCGTCCGAGTGGATCGAGATCAAGATCGGGCAGGGTGCGAAGCCCGGCGAGGGTGGTCACCTTCCCGGATCCAAGGTCACCGAGGCCATCGCCCACGCGCGTAACGCCACGGTGGGATCCGACCTCATCAGCCCCTCCAACAACCACGACCTGTACTCAATTGAGGACCTCGCACAGCTCATCGACGAGATGAAGACCGCGAACCCGTACGCCAAGGTCATCGTCAAGGTTCCAGTTGTCCCGGGCATCGGCACCATCGCCGTGGGCATCGCGAAGGCGGGGGGCGACGTTCTTACGCTCTCCGGATTCGACGGCGGCACCGGTGCCGCGCGCCTGCACGCGCTGCGTCGTACCGGCCTCCCCTGCGAGATCGGCACCGTGCTTGCGCACCATGCCCTGGTTGAGGCGGGTATCCGTGACCGCGTCGAGATCTGGGCCGACGGCGGCCTGCGCACCGCTGCCGACGCCATCAAGCTCATCTGCATGGGGGCCAACCGCATCGGATTCGGCACCGCCCCGATGGTTGCCATCGGCTGCACTATCTGCCGCGGTTGCCAGCTGGACACCTGCCACGTGGGAATCGCTACCCAGCTGGACGAGGATGAGGCCAAGCACCGGGGTGTCAAGCGTTTCATTCCGCGCGTGTACGAGCCCTCAGTGGAAGCGCTCGTGCGCTACTTCACGGAGATGGGCACGGCAATGCGCCGGATCGCCGGCGACATGGGCGTCGAACGCGTGCAGGATCTTGTGGGTCACGCCGATCGTCTGGTGCAGATCACCCACCATTCGGAGATGGACCTGGACGGGCTGCTCACCCCAACCCGCGAGCGCATCGTCACCGCACCCGAGGATGGCGAGCGGTACTTCCGGGCGTTCAACCCGCCCCCGCCTCACCGGGCACCGCAGACCGCATCAAACACGCTCGCCGCGGGTGGCGCGCTGGCCGTCGAGGAGGCTGCCGCGACCGCGCGCGACCGCAACCTCGGTACAGATCTCGCAGGTGTCATCGCCCGTGCGCAGACCGGCCTGCACACCGACCCGGCACTCGCCCAGCGCATCGCGGGCAATGTCGCCGGCGACACGTTGGTTGACCTGTCGTTTACGGATGGCGCGGCCACTGGATCGGGGCTCGGCGCGTTCAACGTGACCGGGGTACGCATCCGCGTGGCGGGTGGCGCACAGGATGGCGTGGGCAAGTGCTCGGTGGGCGGCGAGGTGAGCATTCTCAAGGCACAGGCCGGCTCGGGAAAGTGGGTGGGTGGTCACGTGGGCAAGTCATTCGCCTACGGCGCGTCGCACGGGGTATTCCTGGTGCAGGGCGATGCGGACGCCCGCGCGGGAATCCGCCTCTCGGGCGCCGACATGGTGCTGGGCGGGCAGCCTGACGCCCCCATTGACGACCGCATTGGCACCCTCGGTGCCCGGGCCAACTGCAAGGGCTTCGCCTTCGAATACATGACCGGCGGGCGGGTGGTTGTGCTCGGCGACCCGGGTCCGTGGCTGTGTTCGGGGATGACCGGCGGCGTGGTCTATGTGCGCCAGAACGCCGACTGGAACCTCGACGAGGCCGCCATCCGGCGTCGCCTCTCCAAGGCGGCGAAGGTCAGCATCCTTGCGCTCAATGACGATGATCTCCAAAGCGTGGGCGAACTTCTGGGGCGTTACCGCGACGCCCTCGCGGAGTCGGGGCAGTCCGACACCGTCGCCGAGGTTGACGTGCTGCTTGCGGCACCCGAGGATCACTTCCTCGCCATCTATCCCGTCACCCAGCAGGCCGACCCCAACCTCTCCACCGAGTAGGCGCACAGGCGGCCCGGCGGCCCCCGACCGGGTCGTGTGGCGGTCGGCGCGATGTAACCGTCCTCACATCACATGAGGCCCCGCGGCGTGCATGATGCCCGCATGAGCGCTGCCCCGGATGCCATCGCGGATCGCCTCGAGACGGTTCGGCAGCGCACGCTCGCCATTCTCGAGCCGCTCGACCCTGAATGGATTACGCGAAGCCCCGACCCGATCATGAGTCCGCCCGCGTGGGATATGGCGCATATCGCCGCGTACGAGGAACTGTGGCTGGTCACGCGCCTGGACCAGTCCGCGCCGCTCCACCCCGATCTGGCGGCCACCTACGACGCCTTCGCAACCCCGCGCGCCGTGCGCGGAGACATCCGCATCCTCGACGCCGACGAGTCGCGCGAGTACATGCGCCGCACACGCGAACGTGCTCTCGACGTTCTCGTGGGTGCCGACATCTCTGACGACGCCCCCGATCTCACTCGTGGCGGCTTCGTGTGGGACATGGTGGCCCAGCATGAGGCGCAGCACGACGAGACGCTGCTCCAGACCCTCCAGCTCATGCCAGCGGGCGCCTACTCGCCGTGTGCCGGGGCGCTCCCGCCGGTTGACGCCCCTGTCACCGGCCCCGACCCGGTGGCCATCGACGGTGGCCTGCTGATGATGGGATCCGACGGCGCCCACGGCGCGCTCGACTGCGAGCGCCCCTGCCATCCCACCGAGGTCTCATCCTTCCTGCTCGACCGCCACCCGGTGACCATCGGGCGCCACCTCGCCTTTATGGCCGATGGTGGCTACGCGGACCCTCGGCATTGGAGCGAGGCCGGGTGGGCTTGGCGGAGCGAGGCCGGCATCACCGCCCCGCTCCACTGGCACCCCGACGGTGAGGGTGGCTGGCAGCGCACACAATTCGGTTGCACCGAGCCCCTGGATCCCGCAGAGATTCTCTGCCATGTGTCGTTCTTCGAGGCCGAGGCCCACGCCCGCTGGGCGGGCGGTCGGCTTCCGACCGAACCCGAATGGGAGATGGCAGCCCGCCTCACCCCTGAGTCCCCCGTCGACGCCTGGGCCCCATGGGGCGATGCCGCCCACGATGGGCGGGCGAACGTCGGGCAGTGCTCCTTCCGCCCCTCGCATGCCGGGGCATACCCCGCGGGCGCGTCGGCCAGCGGCTGCGAGCATCTCCTGGGCGATGTGTGGGAGTGGACCTCCACGCCCTTTCACGGTTACCCCGGGTTTCGCGCATTCCCATATCGCGAGTATGCGGAGCCGTTCTTCGACTGCGGACATCAGGTGCTGCGCGGGGGTTCATGGGCCACGCAGCCGGTTGCAGCACGAGTTACCTTCCGCAACTGGGACCTCCCGGAGCGCCGGCAGATTTTCGCGGGCATCAGGCTTGCGTGGGATGCCTCTTGAGCACCACGGAGACCACGACACAGGTACGGCCATGGCGCCTCGACTGCCACGTGGCCGCAGGTGACGACGGCGGTGCCGCCGACGATCTGCGGCGGTCACTCATGACCAGCTCCCCAACCATCTCGCCCCGGTGGTTCTACGACGACGCCGGCTGTGCCCTGTTCGAGCGCATCACCGACCTCGGCGAGTACTACCAAACCCGCACTGAGCAGGCGCTTCTCGACGCCCGGATGGACGCCGTGGTTGACGCCATCCATCCCACCGAACTCATCGAGATCGGTTCAGGGGCTGCAACCAAGACCCGGGCGATTCTCGGCGCCATGGCACGTACCGGTGACCTTCACCGGTACATCCCCTTCGACATCAGCCCGGGTGCCATCGCCCGAAGTGCCTCGGCGCTGGCCGTGACATATCCCGGCCTGCGTGTGCACGGCGTTGCCGGCGACTTCTCACGGCAACTCGGCAAGATCCCCCGGCGACCGGCGGGTGGTACGCGGCTGGTGGCATTCCTCGGAAGCACACTCGGCAATCTCGAACCCGCACAGCGGCGGTCAATGGTGCGCCGCCTCGCCCGGCTGCTCGATCCGGGGGATGCCCTGCTGATGGGGACAGACCTCGCCCACGACCCCGCGGTGCTGGTGCGGGCCTACGACGATGCCCCGGGCGTCACTGCCGAGTTCAACCGCAACATCATCCGCCATATCAACCGGGCGTTTGAGGGCGACGCCGACCCCGATGCATTCGTTCACGAGGCGAGATGGAACACCCGTGCATCACGCATTGAGATGCACCTGCGTGCGAGTCGAGATATCAACTGGGACCTCCCGGGCCTTGACATCCGCGTGCACATCCCTGAGGGACGCACCATCCGCACTGAGATCTCCTGCAAGTTCACCGCAGGCGGGGTCGCAGCGCTCTATGCCGACGCCGGGCTCACGCCCACGACGTGGCACGAGGACGCCCTCGGCCGCTACGCGATCTCGGTGGCCGTCAAAGACTGATCGTCCATGCGGCGGATGATCACCGTGCGCTGCCGCATCTCGATCTCACCCTGCTCCTGCAGGCGCCCGAAGGCAACGGTCACCGACTCCCGGGCCGCACCCACCATGTCGGCGAGCTCCTGATGGGTGACCCTGAGGTCGAGCCTCACCCCCTCCGGCGTCACCCGGCCCCAGCGCTGCCCCAACTGGCGCAGTTTGAGGAGAAGGCGCCGCTCCACCCTCGGCTCGAGTGCGATTGCCGTTGAGAGCTCACGGTCGGCCAGAGCACCCGCCAGTGCACGCATAATCCACGCGCCCAGCTCCGGGTCGGCTGCCAGCACCTCGTACAGATCCTGCACCACCACAAGGACCACCGAGTCCGTCGCGGCCCGCATCACGGCACCCGCCGCCTCCGGCCACGCGTCCCCCGGCAACACGAGCGCATCACCCTCCTGGAGGAGCGCGATGGTATGCATGCGCCCCGCATGGCCTGGCACCGCCACTGCGAGTTGGCCGTGCGCCACGACACCAACATGCCCGGATGGGTCCTGAATCACGACCTCTCCGCCGGTGGGCACCTCCACGCGGCGGGAAACCCCCTCCAACCGCACCAGCAGACCCTCCGGAATCCCGGCGCCGGTTGGGGCGTCAATCACGCGTCGGACAGCAGCGCAGCGCGCTGCTCCCATTCGGCGAGGGCGTACGCGAGGTCCTCCTGCAACGTGCGGTGGCGCTCGCTGAGCTCCATCACGCGGTCAACATCACCCGCGACCCCTGCGGCCTCAACCAGTCCCTCGACCTCACGCAGATCGGACTCAATTGAGGCGATGCGCGTCTCAATCTTCGAAACCTCGCGCGAAATCCGACCGTTACCGCCCTTCTTGACGGGCTTCGGCGTGACCTCTTTCTGCACGGGCGGCGGGGGGGACATCGCCGCGTGCTCGGCCTCCTCCTCGCGCATGGCAATGAGGTCGGCATATCCACCCGAGCGCATGACCACGGTGCCCTCCTCCAGCGACAAGGTGTGTGTCGCCACGGCATCGATGAGCGCCCGGTCGTGCGAGATCATGATGATCGTGCCGTCGTAGGCACCCAGGGCATCCTCCAGGGCCTCGCGGCTCTCGACATCGAGATGGTTGGTGGGCTCGTCGAGTACCAGAAGGTTTCCGCCCTCGGCCACCAACTGCACGAGGCTCAGGCGTCGGCGCTCCCCACCCGACAGCCCCTCAATGGTGCGGTCGGCCAACTCGCCGCGAAACAGAAACCGCCCGAGCAGGCGCCGTGCCTCGGTCTCGGTGAGCGACGTCCCGGCCTTCACCGTCTCCACGATCGTGCGCGTCTCCACGTACTCACGCGCGTGCTGGCTGAAGTACGAGGGAATGACCTTGTGCCCGATGCTCACCCGGCCTGCCGCTGCCTCGCGCCGCCCGAGCAGGGTTTCGATGGTCGTGGTCTTGCCCGCCCCGTTCGGCCCCACCACGGCCACACGCTGCCCCCGCTCGATCGTGAATCCGGCGTCGTCCACCAGTACGCGGTCGGCAATGTCCACCCGCAGCCCGTCTGCCTCCATCACCACGCGCCCGGGGCGCTCGGTCTTCGGGAACCCGAACGAGAGTGACCGCTCGCGGCTTGGCGGCTCGATGCGCTCGGTGCGCTCCAGCCGCTTCGCACGCGACTTCGCCTGGCGTGCCCGGGTGCCGGCGCGCCAGCGGATGACGAAGCGCTCAAGGCGCGCGATCTCCTCGTCGCGCCGCTCGGCCTGAACCGCCAACTGCGCATCGTCCTCAGCCCGGGCACGCCGGAATGCGGAATACCCCATTGGCCACAGACGGGCCTTCTCGCGCGACAGATCGAGCACGGCAGTTGCCGTCGACTCAAGAAACCAGCGATCGTGCGACACGATCACCACTGCGGCGGCCAACTCGGTGATGGCGCGCTCCAGCCACTCCATCGCCTCGAGGTCGAGGTGGTTGGTGGGCTCATCGAGCAGCAGCACCTGGGGGCGCCCCGCAATCGCCCGCGCAAGTGATGCGCGCGTCAGTTCCCCGCCGGACAGGCTGGTGAGTGGACGATCCAACTGATCGTCCGACAGGCCGAGGCCGCGTGTGACCCGCTCCACCCAGGCGCGCCAGTGGTACCCACCTGCAGCATCGAGATCGGCATGGGCCCGCTCGTACTCGGCCATGGTCTCGGGGCCATGATCGCCCGCACCCATGCGCGCTTCGATGGATGCCAGGCGATCCTCGGCATCGCGGGCGTGCGCGAGCCCCTGTTCCACGTATTCCCGCACCGTGCCTGCCGATGTGGCATCGGGCCGCTGATCATGCAGTGCCACCCGCTCGCCCCGCGGAATCGACACCGATCCGCTGTCGGCCACCTCCAACCCCGCAAGAATCCGGAGCAGGGTCGTTTTCCCCGCGCCGTTCCGTCCGACGATCGCCAGACGATCGCCGGGGCCTATCCTGAAGGAGGCGCCGGAGAACAGCGTGCGGGGGCCAAATGCCTTCGTGAGCCCGGAAACTTGCACAACGCCTAATCTTAGCCCTGATGACGACCACGACACACACGTACACAACATCTGATGACATTTCGGCCCTCGCCGAGCGCGCACGCGCGGCCGGGCGCCTGGCCCTTGATGTCGAATTCCTTTGGGAACGCACGTATGCGCCCATCCCCTGCCTCGCGCAGGTCGCGGTTGGCGATGAGATCGCGCTCATCGACCCAATCGAGGGTGGCTCACTCCAGCCCATTGCCGACGTGCTCGAGGATCCGTCCGTCGAGATCATCATGCATGCACCGAGCGCCGACCTCATCCTGTTTGCACTTGGGTTCGATGCACGCCCCACCAATCTGCTCGACTCACAGCTGATCGGCGGCTTTGTGGGCCTCGGGTCCGGTCAGAGCCTCGGCGCGCTCCTCAGCCGCGTACTCGGCGTGAAGGTGGCGAAGACGGAGGGCTACTCCGACTGGTCGCGCCGGCCGCTCACTGATGCCCAGCTCGAGTACGCAGCCGCAGACGTTGCCCATCTGTTCGCACTGGTTGACGAGCTCATGAAGCGCGCCACCGACATGGGACGCGCCGAATGGGTGCGCGAGGAGCACGACCGCCGCTTCGGACCCGATGCCCGCATTGCCCAGGACCCGTGGCTCGCCTGGCGCAAGGTGAAGGGTCAGGGACGCCTCACGCCTCCAGAGCGCGCTGCGCTGCGGCGGGCTGCGGCATGGCGCGAAGAGGAGGCGCGGCGGCGCGACCGCCCCGTGGGCTGGCTCATCCCCGACCGCACCCTTATTGAGGTGGCCCGGCGACGCCCGTCCACCCCCGCGAAGCTGCTCGCCGAGCGTGGGGTCCCGGCGGCGCTCAAGGAGCGCGAGGCGGCGGGCCTGATCGAGGCGATGGAGATGTCGGGAGATGACGCCCCCATTACGCTCGGGCCTCCCCCGCCCGCTGCCGTGCAGGCACGGCTCGACACGCTCGTCCCGCTCGCGCAGGTCTTGCTGGGCGCACGCGCAGCGGCGGTTGACCTCGCCCCAACCCTTGTTGCCACGCGCGACGATGTGGAGTCGTTCCTCGTCGCAGTGCTCACCGGAGGAGACGGTTCCGACGAGGCGCTGGGCCGTGGATGGCGCCGCGAGGTCGCCGGAGATGCGCTGGTGGATCTTGCATCCGGCCGCCTGGGCATCGCCCCCTTGGCCGAATCGCCGTACCTGCGCGAGATCCGCGTCGACGACTGAAAACGACGTCGGG
>JBMOGE010000050.1:0-14087 GCA_049318525.1 Miltoncostaeaceae bacterium | reverse complement strand
TGATGTATCCGTGTACAGAATCCCGGTGCGCAGGTGTACAAAACTGGCTTTTAGCCGCCCTGTAAATGAGCCTGAGCAGGGATTTTAGAGTTCTGTCGTCTCTCCATTCACGAGGCGCGATCGCACCGGGCAGTGGGTATCGCCCGTCCCTGAACGCGGGAAGGGGGCGGCGCCGGCACTGATGCGGCTCCCAGGGGGAGTTCTGTGGGTAGCGGCACAGCCATGCCGATGGTTTCCAGTCTCCCCACTTGGATTGGTCGAACCGAACCGTGGGGGGGGGTTGGGGGAGCAATTGTCCCAGAACCATCCAGCACCGACCGGTGTCGGTGGAGCGCGGGAGAGTCGCTCCTTACGGTCGCGGCCATTCAGTCGACCATAAGGAGAAACCACCATGAAGGGATCCACAAAGGGCAGCGCACGTTGGCCACGTGCCGCCGCTGGGGTTGCAGTGCTTGCATTGGCCGTAGGAGCGGTACCCGCAATGGCGGTGCCAGCCACGGGCAGCACAACGGCCACCGTCACCGTGAACAGCATTCTGTCGCTCACGGCACCGGCATCAATCTCATTCAGCAACATCTCGGTGGGTGGTACAAGCCCGGCATCAGCCACGCCTGTCGCCGTTACGAGCAATGCCGCCAAGGGCTACCAGTTGAGCGTTGCCCGAACCGCGTTCACCAACGCCGGTGGTGGCTCGCTCGCCGACAATGTGGACATGCCGCTCACCGTGGCCGATCCGAGTGGCGTCGGTGTTGCACCAGGCAGCACAACTCCTGAAGCCAATGATGTCGCCATCCTCACCGCGGCCAGCTCGTTGATTGGCGCCGGGAACGCCGGGCACGTGACCAGCAGCGCTGGCGACACGTGGAACCTGGGACTGGTTCTCGGACCAGTGCCGTTCACCCAGGATGGGCTGCGCTCATCCACGGTGACCTTCACGGCCGTCACCACCCCCTAGGCGCCATGCGGGTCCTATCCAGATCCCGAAGTTGGATAGGGCCCGCTTTGGCCGTCCTCGTGATGATTCCAATCAACGGGCTCTCGAACATCGCAACCGCTGTTCCGCTCTCACCGACGTTCACGCCCACGGCGCAGTCGCCACTTGCAGCCGGAACGCGACCGGTGGCGATTGTCGCTTCGCTGTTCACGGCTGACGCGTTCCCGGATATCGCGATCGCTGATGAAGGAAACGGGACCTCTGCCAGCAGCGTCGCCACACGTGCGGGCAGTGCAACCGGCACGTTCTCAACAACCGTCGGCACCGCCGGCACCGGAATCGCGCCGTCGGCCATGGTGACCGGGTACTTCAACACAGGGGTTTCCCGCGACCTGCTTGTGGCCAACCGCGGCAGCAACACGATCACGGCCCGATTCGGAGATGGCACGGGTGCATTCCCCACATCGCGTTCAATCTCGGTCGGCAGATCTCCATCAGCGCTGGCAACCGGGGATCTGAACGGCGACGCGCTCACCGATCTGGTGGTGGCGAATGGGGGCGATGCCAACGTCTCGGTGCTCCGGCAGCGGGGCACGTCCGGAAGCTTCACAACCTTCAACTGCTCCAGGTGCAGTGGCACGCTGGCCACGGGAACAAGCCCCTCCGCAGTGGCGCTGGCCGACATCAATGACGATGGATGGCTGGACCTTCTTGCAACTGGTGCATCAAATGCGCTCACGTATCGACTTGGCGCCGGCGATGGCTCATTCGGCACCAGCACCTCCCGGCCTGTGGGTGCCAGCCCAATGGCCATCGGCGTCGGCGACCTGAACGGCGACACGTATGCCGATGTGATGGTGGCCAACCAGGGAGTTGGCACGGTGTCGATCTTCCTTGGATCAGCCGCTGGGACCCTCACCGCGCAGCCCACCCTCACCGGGTCAGCTACGAGTGCGCCCGATGCCCTCGCGGTGGGCGACCTCAATGGCGACACCATTCCCGATCTCGCGGTGGCCTACAGCGGGAGCGCAAGCGTCGGCATCTTCCCGGGAAATGGCGATGGCACGTTCGCTGCAGCCACCACACTTTCCGTGGGCACAGCCCCTTCGTCAATCGCGGAGGCCGACCTGAATGGCGATGGCCGCTCCGATCTTGTCGTCACCAACAAGACGGCGAACTCGGCCACGGTATTCCTCAACACCACTGCCACCAGCACAACCATCACAGTGCCGGCATCGCTCGACTTCGGAAGTGCCGCCGTCGGCACCACAATCGCACCCATCAGCCAGACGGTGACTGTTTCCAGCAATGCCCCCACTGGTTATCAACTCTCTCTTTCGCGGTCGACCTTCAGCGGCGGAGACATCCCCCAGTCGCTGTCGCTCATCACCGTGCCGACCGGCGGCACGCGCACGCTCGCCGTCGGCACAACCACGCTGCTGGCAGACAGTGCGATCGGCATTGGTCAGCGAGCAGGTTCCGTCACGCCGGCCGGCGGAGATGCCTGGGGAATCGCGACAGGCCTTGGCCCCATCCCATTTGGGATTGAGGGCACACGCACATCAACAATCACATACACCGTTGCCACGCTGCCATAGGCCGCCTGGATCCATCACAGGGAGATTCCACATGATCCGTCCCATCCACCGTGCGCTCCTGGGCATCGTCGTGGTGACCGCATCACCCACGCTCGCCTTTGCCAGCACCATCAGCCTGTCTGTCAATCCCAGCACGCTGCAAATGCGCGCTGGCGAAGCCCGACAGGTCACCGTTACGAATATCGGTGGCGCGGCAGCAAACCTGAGGGCGACGGTCGGTGACTACGGCATGACCCCAGGGGGCACCGTGATCCTGAACCCACGCACGGCACCCCCAGCCTCCGCGGCACGCTGGGTGACCGTCACGCCGTCAACTCTCGCGCTCGTACCTGGCCAGTCGGCTGTGCTCGACGTGCAGTCGACTGCGCCCTCAACGGCACGGCCCGGAGACCACGAGGCGCTCATCCTTCTCAGCGGCAGCCCGGTGCGCCCGGGCCGCGGCACGGTTCAGGTGGATGTGCGTCTCGGAATCGGCATGCTCATCAACGTGCCAGGTGACCTTCGCCGTGATCTCGTTCTCACACGAGTGCGGGAGCGGGGCCACGGTGCCACACGCACCCTGCAGATCGGCCTCACGAATCGGGGAAACGTCAATGAGGTGATCGGGCGGGGGCAGGCGAAGGTCACCTTCAGGCAGGGACGCCGCGTGTTCACCCGGGTGCTTCCCGGGCGTCGCACCATCCTCCCCGGGGCCCGGGCGACGGTGACAATCCGCTGTCCGGGAACGCTCGTGCGTTCGACTCGGGCGGTGCTCTCAATTCGCCCATCTGCGCCATCAGTGCTGAGTACCGCGAGCCTCCCGCCGGTTCTGCGGCGAACGGTTGTGATCCACCCGTAGGGAGCCGCAGGCGGGGTGCCCTCGGGGCGCGGGCGCGCCCAGGGGGCACTGGGACCGGTGCGGGGGCACGTATCCGGCCCGCTCCGTAGGGTCCCTCTCGCACTACGGACGTCGGTCACCCCTCGGGGTGCCAAGTGGGAAGCCGGTGAGAATCCGGCGCGGTCCCGCCACTGTGATCCGGGAGTGAGGGCATGGGCTTCGGCCAGCCACTGGGGGGTGACCTCCGGGAAGGCGTGCTCCTCGCACTTGACCGGAGAGCCAGGAGACCAGCCGCCGCTCCGTCACAAACAGACACCTCCGAGGAAAGAGGGATCAGTGGCGATTCACACACGTATCGCGTGGGCCGTTGCCTACGTGGTGCTCTTGGGGATTCCGGCGGCAGCGATGGCCAACGGCGACGCCAGCATCCGGGCCGAAGGCCCGGACGGCACCGTCCTCCCAGAGCGCTTGGCCAACGTGCCGACCGGCGGCACCAGCACCCTTGTTGACCCCAGCACCGGCGTAACGACGGTCGTGCCCAACAACCGGGGGACGTCGTTTCTCCTTCGCACCGCCGAGGCTGCCGGGTTCACGGTGGGATTCAGCGTTTACAACTTCGGTACGCCCAGCGCGTTGATCACGCGTATCGGATCTGTTGCCGCACCATCAGACTGGTCGTGGTCCTGGATGCTCAAGGTGAACCATCTCACGACATCCGTGGGGAGCGATGACGTCGAGATCAGGGCGGGAGACCAGATTCTCTGGATGCCAAGTGTGTATGGAGTCCCGGACTCCGAACTTGACGTCGTGGCCCCGGTCGCTCCCCGGGCCATCGGCGAGGCCTTCAGCGTTCGTGTTGACCGATACAACGACAACGCAGTGCGCGCGGCCGGGAGCGGGGTCACTCTGGCCTACGGACCCCAGACCGTGACCACTGGTGCAGATGGCACTGCAACGCTCACCACCTTGCCCGGGTGGAGCAACGTGGTCGCCACCGCCCCCCACCCCGGCAACATCGGCAGCATCCGCGATTCGGCACGGTCATGTGGCTTCGCCGCCGGCCGACCGGAGGAGTGCGGATTGGATCCAGTCGCCGCGCGACTTGCGGATGTCGCTCCGAACTCCGACATCTCATCAGTCGGGCCGATGCGTGTGTTCGCCACCGTGAATGGCCGCCTGATCGACCTCGAGGTGGCGGTTCCGGTGCGGGGCAAGGGCCCGGTGGCCATCTCGCCCAACGGCCTCGGAGGCGGGCTCCTCACGCCCGGCGAGCGCCGGGCGGCGGCGGGCAAGATGGCATCGTCCATGGCATGGCACCTCAACCGCCGAACCGCCGAGGGCGATCAGACGGTGGCCCCGCCGGCGGGCAGCCGCTGGCGTGCGGCCTGGCTTGGGGCGAGCACGACGGTTGCGCCGCTCGCAGCTGGTGAGGCCCTGGTGAGAGTGCGTGCACCATCGCGCGAGGCCAGAACCACGAATGCGCGCACTGCGCAGGTCGCCACCGAGCGCCTGGCAGCCTGCGGGCTCGGCACCCGCGCCACGGTCACCACTCGCTTCGGATACACCATGGTGGTGATCGCGTCACCCGCCCGAGGTGGGCGCGCCTGCCTCGCCCGGGAACGCGGATAGTGCGTCTCGGCCCCATTGTCGGGAGCGTGGCTGGGGCCATGGCGATCATCGCCATGGCCCCAGCCACGCTCGGCGCGACGGCGGCCGACCGCCAGGTGGCCGCCAGAGCAACCGTGTGGCTCACACAGCAGGACGTTGTCGCAATGCCGGCGGGGCAGCAGGCGGACATCATCACGAGCCGGCGGCTCAGCGGCGCATCGCCCGCCTCACTGCGCCCGGCGCTGGCCACCCTGGGGCGCACGGCCGCTGCATACGCAAACACACCGGGGGCAATGGCGAAGGTGGTGATCGCCCAGCGCGCAGCTGGCATGTCGGGCACGCTCGGGGGGCGCAACTACCTCCAGCGCCTGCAACGGAGCATCCGCGGGGGCCGCTTCGGACGCACGGCATTCGACCAGTGCCTGTCGATGGTGGCGCTGCGCGTTGCCGGACGTCCAGTCCCGCCCGCCGCCGTTACTGCGCTCACCGGCTCACGCTCCGATTCCGGTTGGTCGTTCTCCCTGGCGTCCTCCCAGCCGCCCGACGTGGACAGCACCAGCATGGCCGTGGTGGCGCTGCGCGCTGCGCGCGTGCCGGCATCCGACCCGGCGATCCGGGATGCACTCACATGGCTCGAATCTCAACGGGCGGGTGCTGGCTGGACCGTCTTCAGCGGCGGGGCACCAAGCACCGACAGCACCGCCCTGGTCGCACGCGCGCAGGTGGCTGGCGGTATGAGCGCGGGTGTGGGGCTCGCATTCATCCGCGGGCTCGCCGAGCCATCGGGTGCCATCGCCAACACGCGTACTGCCCCCGAGAGTCGGCTGCTCGCCACCATCGCATCGATTCCACCGCTCACCGGCATCTCGCTGGCCAACGGCTTCAGAGCCGGGTAGGCAGCCGGGCTGCCGCCTACGAGCGTGGCATGGGAAATGACCCCACCTGCGTGAGGCACTCTGCGGCCACCTCGGCGCCGCGGGCACAGGCATCGAGGATGTCGTCGCCCGCGGCGATACCCATAAGCACCCCGGCGTTGAATGAATCACCCGCCCCGCAGGTATCCACCAACCCGGGCACCGGTACGGAGTCGTAGCGACGCCAGCCGTGGTCGGCGTCCCATGCCCGGCCGCCGTGCGCGCCTTCGGTGAGTACACACCAGCGCGCACCAGTGGCCTCGAGCATGTCGTCGCCCACCCCTCCCGGGTTCTCGGTGGCCGACCCGATGTAGAGATCCCACCGGTGCCCCGCAGCGGCGTCGTCGGCGATTGCACGTGTGTCGGTGGCGCGCAAGGTGGCACCGGCGGCGGCGGCGGCACGTAGGTCGGCGTCGCGCCACGATGACCAGGTGATGCCCGGCTCGTGACCCACCGCAGCGACGATCTCGGCATCGCCGGGCGGATTGCTATGGCCCGTGTAGATCGTGCGCTCCCCACCTCCGGGAACCAGCACCAGCGCCCGGGCGGTGCGCTCGCAGGGCACCCAGTGCACAAAGAGTCCCACGCTATTGCAGGCCTCCAGCAGCATGAGGCCCTCGCTGTCATCGGCGCGGGGCGTGACCAGACGCACCTCGGCACCCTCGGCAGCCAGCCATGCGGCGGTGTTCATCGCGCCGCCACCCGGACTCTCGCGCACCACGTGCCCGCGCACCTTCTCGCCCTCGGCAGCCAGATGGGGCACGCGCATGAGCACGTCAAGGTATGAAGGGCCGGTCACGGTGATCATCGCTCGATCGTAGAGCGGATCTGCTGCGTCATCACGGTGAAGCGTCGTCCGTCATATCGGTGCCGCAGGCCGGCGCCGTGCGGAAGATGCGTGCAGGCAGACGAACGGACCGTCCCTCAGTGACGATCTCGCCAGATGAGGCGGGGGGTGGTGGATGCTCTTGTACTCGGCCCCCCCAGACCTGAGCACAAGCCCGGATGAATGAACATCCGTATGCAACCACCACCCACACCCGCCTCGAGCGTTAGCGCGAACCCCCATCTGCGCTAACGCATGCGGTATTCATAGAGAGAAACTGCGACCGGGGCCGTGCCACGTGGCGTATTCAGCAGCATTGAGCCCCTGCGCAGCGCGAATACCGTCCTCAGGGCTGGGACGGAACCCACCCGATCGGGGTGGCCTGACCACCATTGTCAGGCCGCCTCGCGCCTCGCCCAGGCATCCATTGAGCACCGGGTGAGCCACTCCATCACTGCGACCACATGGTCCCGCGCATCCGGTGAGAGCGAACTGGGGGGCTCGCTCAGGGCGCAGTCCACTGCGCGCTCCACTGCGACCATTCCGGCGAGTGCCGCATCCGGCCCGACCCCGGCCCTGTCGAGCGCCTGCCCGTGGGCCAATGCCCGGTCGCGAGCCACACTGAGATTGCCGGTGCGCAGCCCCTCGGCGATTACCCGCACCCAGTCCGCCGCGGCTCTGCGGCGATCATCCGCCGAGTCCCTCTGCCGAATACCCGTGCCCGCCTCGGCCAGAAACGCCTCCGTAAGTTCAGCGCTTCGGGCAGCACGGGCTGCGAGTGCGTCACCCGCATCCGGTCGACCGACGAATCGGGTGGTGCGGGCTGGTGCAGGTGTCGGCATTGGGCCGGCCGCCACCCAGGTGCGGAGTACCTGCCGGTTGAACCGACGGTGGCCCCCATTGGTGGTGACGTGCGGGACGCGACCATCCGACGCCCATGCGCGGAGAGTGGACACACTCACGCCAAGGGCATCAGCGGCCTCCGAGATGGTGAGCCACGATCCCTCAGGCGGCATCGAGGGCCTCTTCCCGTGCGCGGCCACCCTCTGCATACCCGGCGGCAGCTGAGGCAAGCAGTCGGTCATTTGCACGGCGTACGGACTCAACCTCAGCCTGCGATCCAATCACTACGACGACCGTGCGCTCAAGCGACCTGGTCAGCGCGAGCAACTCGCCAAGCGGCTGGTTGGTGATCCATCCACCGGCACCATGACGGTAGGCCAGCCACTCGGCGTCGCGCAGACCCGACCCGAGATCTCCCGACTCGAGCGCATTGGCGAGGTCGCCGAGAGCGCGCTCGAGACGTGCCCGGCGGGCGTCGTTTGCACGGCGCGACGCGAGCGGGGACATCTCCAGCAGGCGCTCGGCACCCGCAACAACCTCATCGCGATGATCGCGCGCCACGGCTGCGGACGCCTCACTGCTGGCCACGCGACCCGCTCGCAGGCCCTGGGGCCGCGGCGAGTGGTCGGCTGGCAGCGAACCCCCGCGTTCGGCCAGCCACGACTGCAGATCCGATCGCATGAAGCGGCGGTGGCCACCCGGCGTTCGGCAGAATGGCACCTGGCCCGCAGTCGCCCAACGCCGGCATTTCCGGGATGGCCACCGTCAGCAAACCGAACTCCTCGCCGGTGGTGGCAACCGGGGCGCAGATGGTGGCGGCGGCGCTGCGGGACACGTGCGTGCATCCGCCCAGATCAAGATCCGGACGTGTCACGTGCACCTGCCCAGACCGCATCGCGGCACATGTCTGGCGGTCCACTCCGGGCTCGCTGCCGCCCAATGCCCGCCGCAGCATGTCGGCATTGTCCGGATCGAACGTGAACAGCCGTGCCACGGCTTGCGGGGCCAGCGCTCCAATCGTTGCCTGCACCGCGTCGGCCGCGGCAATGAGCGACTCGGCGTCCAGGATGGCGTTCGTGCCACGAGCCAGCTCGACGTGGTCATCCCCGAGGAGCGAGAGCGCCGTCACTGCGTTTCCGAGCGCCGCGGCCTCCTCAGCCACGGCCTCCACCGCCACGCGAAGCCGGTCACGCTCAAGTTGCTGGGCGATTACTGACAGGACCGGCCCCAGCATCACTGCAACGTCGTCGGCGTATCCCCCTGGACGATTGGACAATCCGACCATGCCCACCAGATCCGCGCCGTCGAATATTGGGAGACCCATGTAACGCAACAGCGGAGGATGCCCAGGGGGCAGGCCGCCACGGCGCGGGTCATTCGGGGCGTCGTTGGCAATGACCATCTCGCCCGATGCAACCGTCACGCCAAAGAGCGACTGAAGATTGTGAAATTGCAGTCCGGCGGCCGCGAATTCGTCGTACAGGTTGCGTGACCACTCGTTCCACGCGATGTTGGTGACGGCGAGCGACAGCAGGTACGGCGCACCGGTCTCTTCGCTCGTCTCGATGCGACCGATGAATCCGTACTCACTGTCGGACAGTGCAATAAGACTGGTGAGTGCGGAGTCCCACCAGTCGCGGGTGAGGCCGTCTGTGATGAACATGCTCTGCAGCGATGCCTGCGCCTCCAACACACGCAGGAGTTGGTGGCGCTCGGCCTGCGCGGCCCGCTCGCCAGAGACATCACGTCCTTTGGCCAACATCAGGCCTGTGTAACGGTCCAGCGTGACGTGCCACGCGAACTCGACCCACGTGCCGTCAGCGCGGGTGCAGCGAATGACGTGGTTCGCGATAGGCGGCCCGCCACCCTCCAGGCGGGCGACGCTCGCACCCACGGCATCGAGGTCGTCCGGGTGGATGAAGTCGGCGATAGAGCACCCGACCATGAGCAGGGGCTCCCATCCCAGGATGTCGAGCCAACGCTGGTTGGCGCGCTGCACCACACCCGCTTTGACGATGCACGCCAGATCCGTGGTGGTGTCAAAGAAGTCCTCAACCAGCCGGCTGGTCTCGTTCCCCGACGCTTGATCACGTTG
This sequence comes from Miltoncostaeaceae bacterium, assembly GCA_049318525.1. Taxonomy (GTDB): domain Bacteria; phylum Actinomycetota; class Thermoleophilia; order Miltoncostaeales; family Miltoncostaeaceae; genus SYFI01. The sequence goes on along the minus strand of JBMOGE010000050.1, from coordinate 4,452 downwards.
ATCATCAGGCATGAATGGCGCGTTTCCTCAGACGAAATCTGGGGGAGCACCCGAACCTCAACATATTCGGGGAGCTCGGCGCAAATTGGGCAGCGCGCCGAGCTCCCGTCTCTTACATTCCGAGGATCTGCTTCACCTTGGCGAAGAAGTCGTCGGAGCTGAGGATTCCATCGCCCACCAGGCCCGCAAGCGTGCGGATCTGGGTGATCTCGTCACCGGCGGCAGGTACCGCGGCGGGTGCGGCTGCCGGCGGGGCGGCCTCTTGTGCCTGCTGCGGCTCCTGATCAGCCCATTTCTCCTGCTGGCGACGCTGTACGCGGCCGCTCACCGCCGATGCGGTTCCCGCGATGACGGCCGTACGGCCCATGGTGCGAACAAGTCCCATGTGGTCTCCCCTGTTCCTAGTTGGACTCGAGGGCGTCCAGCGCCTCGAGCACGTCCTCATGCGGAATGCGCTGGCTTGCCACCAGCATTCCGCCATTGCGGCGCACGGCCGCGGCAAATGGCGCGGCCCAGCGGTTCTCGTACAGCAGAATGAGCGCGGCCTCGCCGGGCTCAAGTGCCTCGCCAGCATTCGTGGCGTCCTCGTCAGCCAACAGGCCGCTACGGGCGCCCTCAAACATGACGACGTCGTTCACGCCGTCGCCGTCCAGGTCGGTGACGGCGATGCCAGTGATGCTGCCGTCGTCGTTCTTCCGTACAAACAGGGCGTCAAGAATGCGGATGATGCCCCGCTCCACCAGGTCAACCAGGATCGGTGCGGCTTCACCGGTGAGCGGCGCGCCCTTGGGATACGCCACCACCACCACATCAATCGGTCCCAGCTCGTCAAGTTCCTCAGCCACGTGTGCTCCTCTCGTGCGCCGGCCACCCGCCGGCCCCGGTGGCAATGGTACGCGGCGGAACCCGGCTCCCACCACGCCACGGTGTCCGGAAATCCTCCGGAATCCGCGACATGGCACCACATCAGCCCCCGCCATGCACAGTTGCTACGTCGTTGGAGGCTCAATACCCCTCAATGGTGTGGATCCACGCAGAGAGCGAATTGGCGAGCGACCTACGAGTCGCTGCGCCGCGGCACTCCGGTGATGACCACGGGCCTGCCATCAAGATCTATACGGCTGTCGCCTCCACGAAGAGTTCCCAGGCCATCACATCGGGGTCGGTTCCCAGCCCGTAGTAGTCGCGGGCCTGTTGCGCGAGTTCGGGTGAATCGAGAAACACCACTTCCATTCGGTCGAGCCGGAATCCGGCCCCAGCCAGCACCGCGCGAAGGCGCAGCGGCGAGTAGAAGATCTGGGTGATGCCCTGCTGCTGCTCGGCGAACCGGCATTCCTCCAGGTTCACCTGATCCAGGATGGCCCTGTCGGGCTGCAGGTATCCCATCTCGAGTGGCGCATGGATTGACGCGAACAGCCCGGCCAGCGCCCCGCCATCGGGCACTGCCTGGCGAAAGGCCCTGAGGATGGACCGGTTCTCCTCGTCGCTGTCGGACAGCACCGAGTTGATCGTGATGATCAGGTCGGCCTGCTCACCACAACCATCGGTCGCGATGTCGGCGCCCACCCATCGCGCACGGGGGTCGTCCATCCGGGTGGCCGCCACCTCAACCACGCCCGGGAAGTCCACGCCCACCACGCACTCCACGGTGGCGACGCGATCGAGCAGTGCCCGCTGGATGCTCACGTTCGACCCGCATCCGGCAACCAGCACCCTGCGTGATCCCCGGCGCTCGGCCACCTCGACGCACCGCGACACGACCACCTCATCCTGCGAGACCGTGAACACGCCCTCGTAGTCGTTGTCGCGGTGCTCGGCTTCCCAGTACGCCCGACGGGCCTCCTGGGTCATTCCATCGTCACCGGGTATTGGCCATTTGCGCATGGGCCGCAGCATACGAGCCGTGCGAGGTCGGTCGAGTGCAGGGGCCGGATGGGCCCTGCTGCGCATCCCCGGATGGAAGCCGTGGATGCCCAAGGCGGCACTGCCATTCGTTTACCTCTTTACAACTGTGTCGTTGTGCAGTATGTTTGGCGCGTAAATACCGAAGGAGGAACCCATGGCCGTACCGCACCCCATTCCCGACCCGCTCGCAGAGCTCATCGCTGAGCGGTTCCGCGTGCTCGCCGAGCCGATGCGCATCCGCATCCTCGATCACCTGCGCGACGGGCCAATGGCCGTGGGCGCCCTGGCATCAGCCATCGGCACCTCCCAGCAGAACGTGTCGAAGCACCTCTCGCTGCTGTATGGCGCCGGCATCGTGGGCCGGGAGCGAGCCGGAAACGCGGTGATCTACTCGATCGCCGACCAGACGGTGTTTGACCTCTGCGAGCACGTGTGTGGGGGAATCCAGGGACGGCTCCGAGAGTTGTCCGCACTGATGGGCGAGGAGGTCCACTGATGAACAAGACACCCGGTTGGCCCCTAGAGCGCATGCTCTTCCTCATGGCTGGGACGGTGACGCTCATCAGCGTCCTGCTGGCGGTGCTCGTCACACCCTGGTTCCTCATCCTCACCGCGTTTGTCGGACTCTCGCAGTGGATGTTCGTTGCGGTCGGTGACTGCCCAAGTTCGCTGGTGCTCCGCAGGCTCGGGTTCAAGTCGGTCACACGATGACCGGCCCGCGCCCGGATCTTGGCCCCATTGGACGCCTCGGCCGCTGGTCGGCCACGCACGTCAAGTGGGTCGTGGGGGCATGGGTCATCCTCGCGCTCGGCCTCGGGTTTCTCGCTCCCCGTGTTGAAACAAGCCTGTCCGGGGCCGGGTGGGAGGACACCGGCTCGCAGTCGGTGGCCGCCCGACAGCTCATTCAGGACAACTTCGGCGGCAACTCATCGAATGCGCTCATGGTGGTGGTGCACTCGCCCGACGGGACCTTGGCATCGCCTGCGTTCAGGGCAACGGTCAGAAAGGCAACGGCCACGCTCGCGGCTGATGGTGCCGTCTCGAAGGTGGTGCAGCCGATTCCGGGCCAGACCATCAGCCGCGACGGCCACACCGCAATCATCATGGGCGGCGCGGCGGGTAACGCCACCGAGATGGTGCGCGCAGCGGATCGCCTGAAGGCCCCGCTCGCCGCCGACGCCATGGCCGGCACAACGGTGAACCTCACCGGTGCGTCGGGCATGTGGTCCGACTTCAACGAGGCCAACCGCTCAGCGATGATGAAGAGCGAGCTCTTCTCGTGGCCGGTCACCCTCATCATCCTGGTGCTGGCGTTTGGTGCATTCGTCGCCGCGGGCCTTCCGTTGCTGCTCACCATCCTCGGGCTGGTGGCCACCGCCGGGGGGCTCTACCTCACCACCCTGCTCTTTGACGTCTCCATCTGGGCCATGAACTTCGCGCTCATGTTCGCTCTGGCGCTTGGCATCGATTACGCGCTGTTCATCGTGGTGCGATTCCGCGGCGCGCTGTTCGGGTCGAAGGAGGATCCGGTTCAGGCCGTGGGCGAAACCATGGACACCGCAGGCAAGGCGGTGCTGTTCTCGGGTATCACCGTGCTCATCTCGCTGTCGGCGGTGATGATCGTGCCGAGCCCGGCGTTCCGCTCCATGGCGCTCGGCATCATGATGTCGGTGGTCTTCATCCTGCTGGCCACCCTCACCCTGCTACCGGCCGTCCTGGGCAAGCTGGGGTCGAAGGTGGACAAGGGCGCACTTCCGTGGGCGCACAACAGCGATCACCGGTCGAAGCGGTTTGAGGCCTGGGGACAGAGGCTCTGGAGCAAGCCCGTGCTCTACGGACTTCCCGCGCTGCTGGTGCTGCTCATTCTGGCCATCCCCGTCTTTGGCCTGAAGACCGGGATGCCATCCATCACCGTCGTGCCACAGGGTGACTCGTCGCGCCAGGGATACGAACTCGTCACCCAGGCGTTTGGCCCCGGGGCACCCGGGACCCTGCAGATCGTTGGCCCAGCCGGCGATATGGCACAGGTGCGGACCATTGCGGCGGCAGATGCGGGCATTGCAGCCGCGATGCCACCGCAGCCGGGTGCAGGTGGGCTTGCAATGGTTCAGGCAGTACCGACAACGGGGCCCTCAACCCCCGAGACGGGCGACACCATCGCCCGCCTTCGAGCCGGCCTGCCCGCTGGGGTGATGATCGGAGGGGCGGCGGCCGAGCAGTACGACCTGTCGTCTGCGCTCAGCACCTACACACCGATCGTCATCGGCATCGTGCTGCTGCTCGGCTTCCTCCTGCTGATCGTCGCCTTCCAGGCACCGGTCGTGGCACTTATCGGGGTACTCACCAACCTGCTGGCGGTAGGTGCGGCGTTTGGAGTGGCCCGGCTCATCTTCCAGGATGGCTGGCTCGCGGGCGGGCTCGGATTCGAGAGCCAAGGGTTTCTCGATGCCTGGGGACCCGTGTTCTTCTTCGCCATGATCTTCGCCATCTCAATGGACTACACGGTGTTCCTGCTCTCATCAGCACGTGAGCACTGGGATCACTCAC
>JBMOGE010000049.1:0-14417 GCA_049318525.1 Miltoncostaeaceae bacterium | reverse complement strand
TGGCCTCCAACACCGACACCTGCGACTGCAGGTCGGCGATCTGCGTGTTGAGCGGGGCAACCGCGTCAGCTACGACGCCCGACGACGCGCTGGCGATGGTCGTCACCGTTCCGTCAGCGGCCGTGTACGTGCCACCGATGCCGGTGCAGGCCGCGGTGAACTGGGCCACCGTTGACGAGGTGGTGAGCGTGATGCCCGACACCCGCGATGCGGTGGCAAGCCACGACGCCACCTCAAGCTTGTCGTCGAGGCCCGATGCGGCTGCCTGCCAGGGCACGTAGTTGAAGAACGGATCGGTGCCCTGCCAGCCCAGAACGTTGGCATCGCCGGTGGTGTTGCCCGACTCAAGCCCGGCCACGCCACGGCAGGTGGCATGCGGCTGCGCGCCCGTGTCGGCCGCACCCGTGCGCCCGTTGGCGAACGGCGTGGACATTCCCGCGTCGGCGGTGAACCATGCGGCCTTGTTGGCAAGCCCGCTGCGGTAGCCGCTCGGCAGGTTCTTCAGGTTGAGAATTCCGCGGTTGAGAGCGGAATTGCTCTCCTTCAGCACTGTCACGTAGCCGTGCTCCATGACCACGTACTGCGTCTGGTCCGTCAGGGTGCCGGCGTTGCAGGCCCCCGACGACGGGCACACGCGTGCCACGTACTCCATGGTGCTGGGGTGAGAGAGCGCCGCGGGTGCGGCGATGAGCGTCACGGCACCAGCCGCGAGCGCAAGATTGCGCATCTTCATGAGATGACTTCCTCTGTGTCAGCGTGGGGCGTATACCCCGCGCGTGGTCTGATGGCGCCGCCAGGAGGCGGCTTGGAATCAGCCCGGCAGAGGTGGGCCGCGCGATGAGCTCGCACGGCGCAGACCGACGGCGCGGATGCGCGGCGGCGTTGGAACTTCGATGCGGATAGCAAGTTGGGCAGGGCGCGGGGGCCGGGGGGCGGCATCCAGCACCGCACGCACGACCCGCGACAACACGCCGAGCACACGCTCAAGCCAGCAGATGCCGGCCACCAGCACGATCGTGCCGATGGCATGCGCCATGAGCGCCGACGGGGTGATGAGCACGGCCTCATGGTGAATACGCAGACCAAAGGCCCATGGCGCCTTCACCATCCCCACGTGCATCGCCAGCTGGCTTCCCGCCACAAGCGCGAGCGTCACGTGCCATGCGCGTTTGCTGAACACGGCGGTCCGTACGCCAAGCAGCGCGACGGCGCAGATGAGCATCGCCCAGATTGCGGGTGCGATGGGGATCACGTCAAGTTCGCCCGATACGGCGATATGAGCGCCGACTGCGGCCACGAGTCCGGCGGCGGCGATGGATCCCCGCCGCGACGCATTGGCATGGCGCACCGAAAGCCTTGGCACCGGAGTGGTGGTGGACTCGATCATCGCTCCCCGACGGTACTCCCCCCTGCGCCCGAGCTTCCGCACCTTCGTGCCGCGGAAACCAAGTCATGACAGGTATCCTCTTTCTCATGAAACGACTGATCATTTCTACCGTCATTGTCGGCATCGCCGCCGTTCCCGTGCTCGCGGGTTGCGGCTCATCCGACTCCGCATCAACCGCGGCCGACACCACGGCATCTGCCGCCGCGCCGGCAGCAGATGCCAAGACATGGGCTGCTGCTCCCGCGATGTCCATTGATGCCAACGCCACGTACACGGCTGCAATGCAGACATCCAAGGGCGACATCACCATCGCCCTTGACCCGAAGCAGGCACCCAAGACCGTGAACAACTTCGTGTTCCTTTCGAAGCAGGGCTTCTACAACGGCATCACCTTCCACCGCGTCATCCCGGGATTCATGATCCAGGGCGGCGACCCCACCGGTACCGGCAGCGGTGGCCCCGGCTACTCATTCCCGGACGAGCTGCCCACGGCGGGCCAGTACAAGATCGGTTCGGTCGCCATGGCCAATGCCGGCCCGGACACCAACGGATCGCAGTTCTTCATCATCACCGGGGCGAATGGCGTGTCACTTCCCCCCAGCTACTCGCTCTTCGGGCAGGTAACGAAGGGACAGTCCGTCGCCGACGCGATCTCCAACGTGCCGCGCGACGCAGCTGACAAGCCCAACTCGCCCGTCACCATCACCTCAGTGAAGATCACCACGTCGGGCGCAGCAAAGTAGTGCTCCTCGCCGGCTTCACGCGATCACAGGTCGCGGTCACCGGCACGGATATCGCGGTGGCAGTGGCGGGCTCCGGTCCGCCACTGCTGCTGCTGCATGGATTCCCCCAGACCATGGCCATGTGGCACCGGGTTGCACCGCTGCTCACCGATCACTTCACCGTGGTGTGTGCCGACCTGCGTGGCTACGGCGACAGCGGACGACCCGACAGCGGGCCCGACCACGCCGGGTACTCCAAACGCGCCATGGCCCAGGATCAGGTGGAGGTGATGTCGGCCCTCGGGTTCGACCAGTTCGCTGTGGCCGGCCACGACCGCGGCGCACGCGTGACCCGCCGCATGTGCCTCGACCACCCCGATCGCATCACGGCGGCAGCGGTGCTCGACATCGTGCCCACCGCCAAGGTCTTCGCAACCACCGACCAGGCACTTGCCACCGCCTATTACCACTGGTTCTTCCTCATCCAGCCCGATGGCCTGCCCGAGCACCTGATCGGGCAGGACGCAACCTGGTGGCTGAATGAGACGCTGCGCCGCTGGGCCGCGCCAGGATTTGCCTTTGACCCCGACGCCAGCGCCGCGTACGCCAACGCATTCGACGACGCAGCCACCATCCACGCCCAGTGCGAGGACTACCGCGCGGCCGCCACCATCGATCTGGTGCACGACGCCGAGGACGCCGGCTCGCGAATCGCGTGCCCCCTCATGGTGTTGTGGGGCGAGCGCGGTGCGATGCACCGCATCTACAACGTGCTGGGCACATGGATGGACGAGGGGGTTGACGTGCGCGGGCGCGCCCTCGACTGCGGTCACTTCCTTGCCGAGGAGGCCCCGGAGGCCACGGCCCGCGAACTGCTGGGGCTCCTGCCGGGCTGACCCGCTCTAGGCCGTGCGCAGGCGCAGCCTGCCGCGCCGTGCGGCGGGCTGCATGGGTACCGGCTGCGGCGGCACGCCATTCAGCAGTACCCGAGTGAGGTCGTCCTCGGCCACCGCGGCGCGGGCCTCTGCCTCCAGCAGGTGTGCGCGAACGATGCGCATCTCCTCGCGCGACCGGCGAAGCGCCACTTCGGTGGCCGTGAGGGCGGCGCGCAGGGCCTCAAGTTCCGACTCGGCCTCCTCCACCCGTGCCGGAGCGGATCCCACCGGCGAGCATGCGGGCATGAGCGCCACCAGCCCGGACCGCATGAGATCGGCGAGGCGCACTGTGCGCTGGCCATCCTCACCGTGGCGCACGTGCAGGCTTCCCCGCTCCACCCTGCGCTCCAACGCCTTGCGCGAGCAGCCCGCGAGCGTCGCAGCATCAGTGAGCGTGAGGAGTCGGTCGGGATCCATCGGGCTGGGATTTCGCCACGCGTCGGGCACTCCCTCCCGCGGCCCCCGACTAGGCGGTCTCGGCCTGGTCCCCGAGCGCGGCCATGGGCAGCACCCGGCCGCCAACCTCATCCACCTGCCCGCGCACGATGCACATTCCGAGTGCGCGCAGTACCCGATCTGGCCCGGGAGGAGGTACGCCGGGATCGAGTTCGGCCATACGCGCCGCAACGGCCGCCCACAGCACGCTGCGGTGGATACCGCCCGGCACCGAGGCGACCTCGAGCAAGGCCATCTCGACCAGGTTGGGGGTGCGGGTGGATGTGGTGGTCAAGTTCATGGGACGGCGCACCGTAGAGGGCTACTGGCCTGCGCACCAGCGCCCGCGCGCACCCGCTCGCCCGGTTCTACCCTCAACCTCAGGTTGAGGGTAGGCCGGATTCCATCTCCATACGACCATCGGTCGGGGGCGAGCACGAGGGGCGTGGCCGGGGGTGCCTGGGGGCCCCGTGGCGCTCGGCCACGAGTTCCACCAGCCAATGGGCCTCCTCATCCATCACCGCGGTCACCACGGTTCCATCTGGGTCGCATGCAACATGCCCCACGGGCTTGCCATCGGTATTGCGAATAGTGATCTGCACGCGATCGGGCATGCGACCACGATATCGCGGGACACGTCGGTAGCATTGCTTCATGCCGCGAACGCCTCCGATCCGCATCCTCATCACCGACGACCACGCCGTGTTGCGATCGGGCTTACGCCTGCTTCTCGACCGTGAGGATGACCTCGAGACGGTCGGCGAGGCCACCACGGCCGAGGAGGCCATTGATCTGGTGCGCGCCGGTGGCATCGATCTGGTGCTGCTGGATCTGGAGATGCCGGGAATCGGGGGCCTCGAGGGTGCTGAGCGACTTCGGGAGGAGCACCCCGAGCTCACCATTCTGGTGCTGTCGATGCACTCCGAGACCGACGACGTGCGGCGGGCCTTCGCGGCCGGGGCCAACGGCTATGTGCTGAAGACGGCCGCCGATGAGCAATTGGTGCAGGCGGTGCGCGCGGTCTCTGCCGGCGAGCGCTACCTGCACCCCGCGCTGGGGGCGGCGCTCGCCCAGCCCGCACCGTCGCGTGGGCCGGTCGATGACCTCTCGCCACGTGAGCGCGAGGTGCTGCGCCTCCTCGCCCTGGGCTACACCAACCAGGAGATCGCGGAGATGCTGGTGGTAAGTGTGCGCACCGTGGAGAGCCACCGTGCGCACGTCATGACCAAACTGCGCGCCAGTTCGAGGGCATCAATGGTGCGCCACGCCCTTGAAGCCGGCCTGCTCGACGACGAACGGGACCAACCACAGTGATCTACGACCACATCCGTGATCTCCCCGTGATCATCGACGAAGTTGCGCTCGACCGACTCGACCTCGAGGTATCACCGCAGTTCACCAGGGTCACCACATTGGTGCTCCTGCGCGGCGGCGGGCACGAAGGCGTTGGCGAGGACGTCACGTATGAGGCCGACGAGGCGGTGGCGTTCGCCATCGCCGGGCCACCTGATCTTCGTGGCGAGTGGACCATTCATTCGCTCTCGCAGGCGCTCGACGAGGTTGATCTCTTCCCTGCCCCGCCCTCCTGGGAGCCCAGCCGCGCCTACCGCAGGTGGGCATTTGAGAGCGCCGCCCTCGACCTGGCGCTGCAGCAGGCCGGGGAGCCCCTTTGGCGTGTGCTCGGCGAGGAGTGCGCCCCGGTCTCGTTCGTCATCTCCACCGGCCTCGGCGACCCCCCCGACCCGGGCATCGTTGAGCGCTGGGCCGAGGTCGCGCCGGGCATCGCCTTCAAGCTTGACGCCTCGCCATCGTGGACGCGGGAGATGGCGCATGCGCTGGGTGACGCGGTTGATGTGGACGTCATCGACCTGAAGGGCCACTACATCGGCACGAGCGTCGACTCGGGAGCCGATCCGGGCCTTTACGCGATGGTGGCTGAGGAGTTCCCGGATGCCTGGCTTGAGGACCCGCGGGTGGATGACCGCACGCGCATCGCACTTGCCGGGGCCGAACCGCGCATCACGTGGGACGCACCCATCCACTCGGTGGACGACATCGCGGCACAGGCCATCGATCCCGAGACCATCAACATCAAGCCATCACGAATCGGGTCGCTGGAGCGGCTGATGGCCGTGTACGACCACGCGCGGGCCGAGGGCCTGGGCATGTACGGCGGAGGGCAGTACGAACTGGGTCCAGGCCGGGGGCACATCCAGTATCTGGCCTCCATGTTCCACCCGGAGGCACCCAACGACACCTCACCGGTGGAGTTCCACGGCCAGCCCCATCCGGGCATGCCGACCAGCCCCATGCCCGCAACGCCCGCCCCCACCGGGTTCCGCTGGGGGCCGAGCAGCACCTAGGAGGCGGCGGGAGCGCCCTCCATCTGCTCGCGCGCGGTCGCCAGACGACCCCACGCGGCCTCTTCCGCACGCTGATGCTCATCGCCGCTGGCGTAGAGGTGGGCACCTCGCGAAATGCGCAGGTAATCGGTCGTCGCGCGCTCGAGTTCCTCATCGGGACTCATATGGCGTCGGGTGGGAACTTCGCTGCTCACCACGTGACCTCCTGACCGTTGGCGGACAACTTAGCGCGGGCAACCGCCCCACGCCCCTCGTAGCGTCGCGACACGCGGCGACCCCGACACCATGGCTAAAGTGCGCCCGTGGCAACTACGGAGAGCACGCCGGTACCGGCGACGAAGAAGACTCAGCGCTGGCGCGGCATCCTGTCGTTCGTCTGCCTGACCATCTCGATTCTCTGCCTGATCGTGGGCAGCCTCTTCGTGTGGGTGCGTGCAACGGCATACAACCCCGACGGCTTCGTGAGTGCGGCCCTCAATGTGCAGGGCCAGGTGGGCGTGCAGGACGCCATCGTCAATTTCGTTGAGAATGACGTCATCACCCAGCAGCGTGCCGAGGAGGCCGCCAGCAAGGTCGTGGAGCAGTTGCCGCTGAGTGCCGATCGCAAGGCGTTCCTCACCGGTGTGCTCGCAACGTCGCTTCGCGCGCAGGTGGGCAACATCGTGGAGAACGCGCTCAGTACCGGTGCCGCGCGCAATCTCATCGCCAACGTCTCTGAGCGGGCCAGCGAAGGCGTGGTGGCACTGCTGAGGAATGAGCCCGGGGTCTTCGCCTTCCAGGGTGATGCGATCGTGTTCAACACCGAGCCCCTGGTGAAGGAAGCCCGGGCGGCCGTGGATGCCAGGCTCGGAACGGTGGCCAAGTACCTCCCGGCGCCACTGGCAGTTGAGGGCTACCCCGTGTACACCATCGCCCAGGGCGCTGGCGTCGCGGCCGTGCAGAACGCGATCACGCTCGTTGACCTGATGGCGTGGGTACTGCCGCTGGCGTTCCTCATCCTCATGATCGTGGGCCTGCTGCTGGCACGTGAGCGCAGATCGGCCGCCTACCGCACCATGATCGCCATCGCAGTTGCTGCGGTGGTGGTGTTCATCGCACTCCGCATCACCCGCAGCATCATCGCCGGCCTCATCGCCGAGCCAGCATCTGAACAGGTGTACAACGCGATCGTCGATCAGATCGGGCAACGCCTTCTGGCCCAGACGATGTGGCTGGCGCTCATCGCCGCGGTCGTTGCCGGAATCCTGTGGCTGTTCGGTCCCGACCGCCTGGCCAAGCGCTCCCGTTCGTGGATCGCCCGTCGTTCGAAGGACCTTGCGACTGGTGCACAGAGCGGCGACGGGCGCGTCACGACGTTCGCCCGCGAGTACACCCGCCACCTCGAGATCGCCGGCGTTGCCGCGATCGCCCTGATCCTCATCATCTTCACTTCGCTCGGCACCACCGCGTGGGTTGTTGGTCTGGTGCTGGCGGTGCTGTGGTTCCTGGCGTTGGAGTTCACACGATCGGCGCCATGGATGACGTCACTTATCGGACGCCTGCGCGGCAAGGACAAGTCCGCCGCCTAGGCCCCGCAGGGTAGGGAACGTGTGTTCGCTACAGTGCCCACGTGGGCGACCCTGTTGACGACATCATTCGCGTTGCCTCGCTCACGATGAGCGAGGATGAGGCCGACCGCCTTATCGGCTGGATCGCCCTTCGCACCGGTCGCAGCAAGGCGCTGGCAACCGGGGACGACACCATCTCGCGCCTGCGGCATGTTGCCGAACATTGGCTCGATGACGACCAGCGTCGTCGGCTCGCCGGGTGGATCGCACGACGCGTGGCTCTGGGTGAGGACCCGGTACCGCCCGCACCAGGCCCGGGGCGGCGGCGTACTTAGGCGTCTGGCACCCTCCCCTCATGCCCGTCCTCACCACGCGCCTCACTCGCCTTCTCGGCATCCGGCATCCCATCCTGCTTGCCGGAATGGCCGGCGGGCCAACCACCCCAGAACTGGTCGGGGCCGTATCGGGTGCAGGAGCCCTCGGGGTGTTCGGCGTCGCTGGAATGACTACCGATGCCGTGCACGATGCCGTCGCGCAGGCACGGGATCTCGCCCACGGTGCGCCCATCGGCGTGAATGTGCTCATCTCCCCTACCGTGCCCCGGCCAGGCGCCGATGCCCGCCGCATGGACGACCTGCTGGCCCCGCTTCGCGCGGAGCTCGGCCTTCCCCACCCCACACCATCCGCGCACACGCCCGCGACCCCAGTGCAGTTGGTGCAGGCGGGGCTTGATGCCGGTGCCGCCGTGGTGGCAACCGGACTGGGTGATCCCGCGCCAGTCGCCGGTCTCGCCCGTGACGCCGGGGTGCCCCTCATCGCGATGGTGAGCACGGTCGAGGAGGCGGTGCTCGTTGTGGAGAGCGGTGCCGACGTGGTGGTGGCCCAGGGCGGCGAGGCCGGCGGGCACCGCTCGAACTTTCTCGTGCCGCCGGACGGCCCGGTGCCGCTGGTGGGCACCATGGCACTTGTGCGTCAGGTTGTGCGCGCGGTGGATGTGCCGGTGGTGGCCGCTGGGGGAATCATGGATGGTGCCGGCATGGCCGCGGCATTGGCCCTCGGCGCATCAGGCGTGCAACTGGGCACCGCCCTGCTGGTGGCCAGCGAGGCAGGTGTTTCGGCGAGCTGGCGCGATCGGGTGCGCACTGCCCGTGACGACGAAACCATCGTGACCAGGGCGCTCTCGGGCCGCCCGGCACGTGGCCTGCCAAATGCGCTGATCGGACAGCTCGATGTGCCCGGTGCCATGGGCTGGCCCCAGCAGAACGCCGCGACCAGCGACGTGCGCCGGGCTGCGGCGGCGGCCGACCGTTCCGAGCTCATGTCGCTGTGGGCCGGGCAGGCCGCGGCGCTTGCTGGCCCCGACCGCCCCGCGGCCGAGATCATCGCTCAGTTCATCGCAGGCGCGCTGGACACAATCGCGGACATCAGCGCGCTGAAGGGCGACTGATCAGGCCGGGCGGGTACGAAGCGGTTCGCGGCCATCTGGGGCATCGGGCAGGCCGGTACCGAATGCAGGGTTGAGGCATGCCCCACTCGCACGCAGCGGGAATGTGCGATCGATCGCCGCCACGCAGATGGGGCGGGGCGGGCGATCGGCACGAATGGCACCGAAACCGGGGTGATCCTGCTCCACCCGGGCCAGCTGACCCGCATCGATCTCGACCCCGAAGATCTTGTCGATGCAGCCGATCCACGTCACGCCGCCCTCCTCGTGCGCATAGAGGCGTGGGCAGGCCTGTGACACGCACGCCGCCGGGTACACGATGCGCTCGCACCGCACCGGGCAGAGACGGCACGACGCGCCATCATCGGCAGCCTCGAGGGCGAGTCGGGAGTCGGGGGCGGTGTGATCCACAGGAAACGATTGAAGCCGCGGCCACCCGGGAGGTCAAGCCTCTCTGGCACCGCCCGTCGCGATCAGGCGACGGCACGCTCCCCGAACATCGATTTGAGCGATGCCAGCAGGTTGCGATCGCCCGGATCCACCAGATATTCCTTACCCAGGCGCATCCGTACCGGGCCCTCGGGGGTCATCACATCGACCACCACCGATGCCTCACCCGGATGGTCGCTGATGAGTTGCTTCAGCATCCCCATGTCGGTGCCGGCCACGCGGCTGGAATCCACCTTGAGCAGCAGCCTGTCCTCTTCATCTGCCGGGTCGGGCTCGAACGGCGTGATGGCCTGTGCCACCAACTTGGTCTCGCCCTCGCCCTTCTGGTCGATGCGACCGCTGATGAGCACCAGCGCGTCCTCGTGCAGGATCTCGCGCGAGGCGGCCAGCACCTGCGGCACCACAACCACCTCGATGCCGCCCTCCAAGTCGTCGAGCCGCACAAATGCCATGGGTTCGCCGCGCTTGGTACTGATGTTCTTGATGAACCCCACGAGCCCACCGAGCGTGACCGTCTGCCCATCGGCGCAGCGCCCGACCTCTCCGATGGTGACGGTGGTGAGCCGGGCCAACTGCTTGCGGCAGTCGGTGAGCGGGTGGCTCGACACGTAGAGGCCAATGGCCTCCTTCTCGCCCTTGAGGAGTTCGTCCTTCTCCATCTCGGGTGCCGTGATGAGGGGGTCGGCGTCGGCCATTCCGGCGCCAGCGTCGTCGAGCATGCCAAACAGCGACTCCTGTCCGGCCGCCTTGTCATTGAGACGCTTTGCTGCCTGCGCCATCGCGGCCGGCAGCGTCTCGAGCATGCCGGCACGACTGGCGCCGGTGCAGTCGAGGGCGCCCCCGCGGATAAGGCTCTCAAGTGCCCGCTTGTTGAGTTGCTGGGGGTCGACCCGTCGGCAGAAGTCCCACAGCGACGGAAATGTGCCGTTGGCATCCCGCTCGGCCAGAAGCGCCTGCACGGCCGACTCCCCCACGGCCTTCACGGCCGTGAGCCCGAAGCGGATCTCCTTCTCGCCGGTGACCACAAAGCCCGCGCCCGACTGATTGACGTCGGGCGCCAGTACATCAATGCCCATGTCCGAGCAGGCCGATACGTAGAACGGCACGCGGTCCTTGGTGTCCATTACCGAGGTGAGCACGGCTGCCATGTAGTCGGCAGGGTGATTCGCCTTGAGGTACGCGGTGCGGTACGAGAGCAGGGCGTAACAGGCCGCGTGGCTCTTGTTGAACGAGTAGTCGCCGGCCGCCTCGCACAGGCCCCAGAGGCGCTCCGCGACGTCCTTGCTGCAGCCGGAGTCGATGGAACCCTGAATGAACTCGGCGCTCATCGACGCCATCAGTTCCTTGTCCTTCTTGCCCACGGCCTTGCGAAGATCATCTGCGCGAGCCGGCGAGAATCCCGCGATGGCGCGGGAGATCTGCATCAACTGTTCCTGATACACCGCCACGCCATAGGTGGGCCCGGTGATGGGCTCCAGCCGCGGGTCGTCAAACCGGACCCGGCTGGGGTCGCGCTTGTTCTTCGCATATGTGGAGATAAACGCCATGGGGCCCGGGCGGTACAGGGCCACCAGCGCCACGAGGTCGGCGAACTCGGTGGGCCGAACCTCCCGCAAGGCGTCGCGCATACCCGATGACTCGAACTGGAACACCCCGAGCGCATCCCCCTTGGCGAGCATGCGGTACGTAGGCAGGTCGTCCAGGGTCAACGCCTCGATATCGAGGTCTTCGCCCGTGGACTCGCGGATCAACCGAAGCGCGTCCTGAATGATGTCGAGGTTGCGCAGTCCCAGGAAGTCCATCTTCAGCAGGCCGAGGGCCTCCACGTCGTGGTCGGGCACCTGGGTGACCACCGCGCCCTCGTCGTCCACACGCACCGGCAGGTAGTCGGTGACCGCACCCGGTGCGATGACCACGCCGGCCGCATGCACGCCCTCGTTGCGCACCAGGCCTTCAAGCGGACGGGCCACCTCGATGATCCGGCGTGCGCCTTCGTCGGACTCCACATAGGCCGCCAGCTCGCCACCCGGGGCGAGCGCCTGCTCCAGCTTGATACCGATGGGGCGCTCGGGCACGAGCTTGGCGATGCGATCGACCTGCCCGTATGAGAAGCCGAGCACACGGCCGGAGTCGCGCACGACCGCGCGAGCCAGCAACTTTCCGAAGGTACCGATACGGGCGACCGCGGTGCTGCCGTACTTCTGCGTGACGTACGCCACCACGCGGTCGCGCCCGCCCACCGAGAAGTCGGTGTCGATGTCCGGCATCGACTTGCGGCCGGGGTTGAGGAAGCGCTCAAACAGCAGCCCGTGCTCAAGCGGGTCGAGATCGGTGATGCGCAGCGAAAACGCCACCAGCGACCCGGCCGCAGATCCACGACCCGGACCCACCGCCACGCCGTTCTCGCGTGACCACTTGATGTAGTCCCACACGATGAGGAAGTACGACGAGAAGCCCATCTCCTTGATGGTGTCGATCTCAAACTGCAGACGGTCCTCGGCAGCCGCCGGCCAGTTGTCCGCGCCGTAGCGGCGGTCGAGGCCTTCGCGGCACAGGCCCTCAAGGAAGACGTCGTCCGTCTCGCCGGTGGGCACCGGGAACACCGGCAATTTGATGTCGCCAAGCGGCAGGCTGAGGCCCGAGCAGCGCTCCGCGATCTCGATGGTCGTGTGAAGCGACTCGGGGAAGTCGGGGAGCGCCTGCAACATCTCATCGCCCGACTTGATGAAGAACTCCTGCGTGTCGAACTTGAACCGCTTGGGATCTGACAGCACGGCGCGGGTCTGGATGGCCAGCAGGGCCTCATGGCTGTCGGCATCCTGATGGCACACGTAGTGCACGTCACCGGTGGCCACCATCGAGCGGCCGGTCTCCTTCGCCAAGGTGCCCAGGTGCTGGTTGATGCGCCGCTGCCCATCGATCCCGGAGTCCTGAAGCTCGAGGTAGACGTTGTCGGTCCCGAAGATGCCGGTGAGCGTGTCCAGTTCGCGGCGTGCACCGTCAAGGTCGTCGTTCATCAGGCTGGAGCACACGGTGCCCGACAGGCAGCCCGACAGCACGATAATGCCCTCCGAGTACTGGCTCATGAGCTCGTGGTCGATTCGCGGACGGCGGTGGTAGCCCTCCAGATACCCGGCCGAGCACAGGCGGATGAGGTTGTAATAGCCGGTGGTGTTCTCTGCCAGCAGGGTGAGGTGGTTGCGCTTTTCCTTGCCCCTGAAGCGGTGATCGGGCACCACGTAGGCCTCGAGCCCCACGATGGGCGTGATGCCGCGCTTGGTCGCCTCGCGGTACAGCTCCACCGCGCCGCTCATCACGCCGTGGTCGGTGAGCGCCACCGCGCTCTGCCCCAATTCCTCCACGCGATCAAGCAGGCGCGGGATCTTGCACGCGCCATCGAGGATCGAATAGTCCGAGTGGACATGGAGATGCGCGAACGGCGGGCTGGTACTCACCCCACAAACCTACCCACTCGCCCCGACGGCGCCCGCGCGACACACTTTTGTCACAGCGACTGACCCCACCCGGGGTCTGACCCCAGTGCACCCGTGCATCCGCCCATGCGTACTGGCCGTGCACTTTTGTCACAGCGACTGACCCCGCCCGGGGTCTGACCCCCATGCATCCGCCCTTGCGTCCGGGCCGTGCACTTTTGTCACGGCGACTGACCCCGCCCGGGGTCTGACCCCAGTGCGGGGCCGCCACACACTTTTGTCACGGTGACTGACCCCGCCCGGGGTCTGACCCCCCGGGCGGCCGTGTTCGGCGCGCGGGTCCCTCTCAGCCCTTCTTGCGGCCCTCGCTGATCTGGTGCGCCATGCGGCTCTGCAGGCTGAACAGTTCGATGAAGCCCGGGCTCGCGTTCTGCGAGAAGGTCGGATCGGCGTCGAACGTGGCCAGCGTGCGGTCGTAGAGGGCCCACGGCGAGTCGCGGGTCACCACGGTGGCGGAGCCCTTGTACAGGCGCACCGTGATGGTGCCCTCCACCTTGCTGTTCACGCGGTCCATGAAGGCGTTGAGATCGGCGAGGAGCGGCTCATACCAAAGACCCTCGTAGGCCAGTTGCGCCCACAGGAGGTCGAGGTTTGCCTTCAGCGCATTCTCCCGGCCGGTGCACACCAGCTTCTCAAGCTCCTTGTGCGCCTCAAGGATCACCGTCGCAGCCGGCACCTCATACACGTCACGCACCTTCAGCCCCACCACGCGGTCCTCGATGTGATCCATGATCCCCACGCCATTGCGGCAGGCGATCTCGGCCACTGCGGGGATGAGGTCCACGAGCGCCATCTCCACACCGTTCAGACTCGTGGGAATGCCGTCCACGAAGCCCAGCACCACGTCTTCGGTGCGGTCCGGCGCCTTTGTGGGCGGCGTGATGAGCTGAAAGACGTCGTCGGGCACGGCCTGGGTGAGATCCTCGATGACCCCGCCCTCGCTCGAGCGACCCCAGAGGTTGTCGTCGATCGAGTACGGCCGCTCCACGCTCGACGACACGGGAATGCCGTGCTCGTTCGCGTAGGCGATCTCCTCGTCGCGGCCCATCTGCCACTCGCGCACTGGTGCGATAACGCGCAGCTCAGGTGCCAGCGTGGCGATGGTGGCCTCAATGCGCACCTGATCGTTGCCCTTGCCCGTGCAGCCGTGGGCGATGGTGTCGCAGCCGTGACGGCGCGCCTCGTCAACAGCCAACTTGGCGATGAGCGGACGCCCCAGTGAGGTGAAGAGGGGGTAGCCGCCCTGATAGCGCGCGTTCGCCTTGATTGCCGGGGCCACGTAGTCGCGGGCGAACTCCTCGCGCGCATCGATGACCAGACTCTCAATGGCGCCCAGGTTGGTGGCCTTCTCGAGGATCTCGGTGAAGTCGTCCTCAGGCTGGCCCAGATTGATGCACAGCGCCACGACCTCGGCGTCGTACTCGTCCTGGATCCACTTGAGCATCACCGACGTATCGAGGCCGCCCGAGTAGAGCAGTACGACACGGTGCACCTCATGCGGCAGGGCGAGGTACTGGGCGGTCTTCTGGACGGGCGGCAATTCTGACAACGCGAGGAGTCCTCTCGGTTCGCGTGGTGAACGGGCCGGGAGATTACCTGCGATCGGTGCGGTGATTGCGCCACCCCCTCAGG
The DNA here is from genome assembly GCA_049318525.1 of Miltoncostaeaceae bacterium. Lineage (GTDB taxonomy): Bacteria > Actinomycetota > Thermoleophilia > Miltoncostaeales > Miltoncostaeaceae > SYFI01. The sequence goes on along the minus strand of JBMOGE010000049.1, from coordinate 8 downwards.
GGCGCGCC
>JBMOGE010000048.1:0-14786 GCA_049318525.1 Miltoncostaeaceae bacterium | reverse complement strand
GTGGTTCCCGACTTCCTGATGTTGGACGCCAGACGCTCAATCGGCGTCCCGGTGCCATCGAGGTAGCCGCGGGAGAACGCGCGTGTGGACAGCAGCGGATCACCGGCCCCGATGAGATACGCCGGGCCCTGCACAACCCCGCCGACCGGCGCCTTCCCCTCCACCCGCGTGGTGAACTGGAAGTCGGGCCCCACCGTCAGCAGCGCGGAGGCGCTCGTAATGATCTTCATCGTCGATGCCGGTGCGAACGACTCCTCCGCATTGACGGCCGCCACGGCAACGGGGCCGGACGCGTCGAGCCGCGTCACCAGGGCGCTGATGCCCGGGTGCTTGCGCGCGAACGCCTGGACGGTGGCATCGACCGGATTGGCCGTGGCAATGGCAGGTATGGCCACGGTGAGTGCCGCCAGCGCAAGGATGGCGACCCGATGCGGGTGTAGGCGGTGCACAGAGGTCACGACGGGGATGGAGGCTAGCGCCGTGCCCGGGGCATCCGGTTTCGCCGGGGTCTGCTGCACCGCCCCCCTGATGGGGCGGTGCAGCACCCGGGTCAGGCCGCAAGCGCTTCGGCGGCCTCCTCTGGGAAGCGATGCCCGGTCTCCAGAAGGCTCGTGACGACCAGCGTCTTGTCCACGCGGCCTTGGTAGATGGGAATCGACTGCAGAAGGCAGTACCGCACGAGGCGGTCTTTGCGCATGCCGATTACGTCGGCGAGCTCATCCGGGGTCAGGTGATTTGCCACTCGATCCTCCCTGGTGATGGAAATATCCCGAAAACGACAACGACCCGCGGCCACGTGGCCTGCGGGTCGCTCACTGCAGCGCACGTGGAGATGGGCGGGTCACCGTCCGATCACCTCGCGCGCGTCCATATTGAGACGCTACGCCCATCACCGGATGCAGGTGACGAGATGGCCGTCGCGGGCACCTCGAAATGCACGCATGATGGGCTACTATCCGCGGGCTTCATCTCGGGGTGTGGCGCAGCTTGGTAGCGCGCTCCGTTCGGGACGGAGAGGTCCCCGGTTCAAATCCGGGCACCCCGATGAAGCGGATCTCGGCGTACGACGGGAGGAATGTGATGGGACCCGATTCGACTCCGGCCGAGATCCTCGGCCAGACCTGTGTCATCGCCATGATCGGCGCGTCGCCCGATCCCGCGAAGCCCTCGTATGGCGTGATGGAGTACCTGCTCGCGCAGGGGTACCGTGTCATCCCCGTACGGCCGGGCGGCGGCGAGGTGCTGGGCCAGCCGGTGGCGGGCTCGCTGGCAGAGATCGATGGTCCCATCCACATGGTGGACGTCTTCCGCAATTCCGACGCCGCCCCCGGCATCGCCGAGGAGGCCGTGGCGGTCGGTGCAATGGCGCTGTGGCTGCAGCCGGGTTGCATCAGCGACGAGGCCGGCGCTATCGCCCGGGGTGCGGGGCTCGCCTTTGTCCAGGACGTGTGCACCCGTCAGGTACACCGCGATCAGGGCATCGGGCCAATCGGCCCGCCCATCTCCTAGACGGTGATAACGCCCTCGACCTCGGGGATCTCGCGGCGGAGCTCCGCCTCGATGCCGAGCGTGAGGGTGGCCGTCGACATGGGACATCCGCCGCAGGCGCCGAGCATCTGCAGGTGGACGAACCCCTCGTCGTCAAAGTCCATCAACTCCACGTCGCCACCATCTGCATGGAGCGCCGGGCGGATCCGCTCAAGGACGTCTTCGATGCGGGTGAGTGTCTCAACCGTCGACATCTCGTCTCCTGCTGGTCATGGGTGGGCGTTCGGGTCCATGGTAGCGCGGGGCTCTGTTGATGCCCGCTGAACCACTGCGTGCCGCCGTGGTGCAGGTGCTGTCGGATTCCGATTCCGCCGCCAACATTGCCCGGACGGCGGATCTGGTGGACGCTGCTGCGGCATCCGGTGCCCGGCTCATTGTGCTGCCCGAGAAGTGGAACTGGTGGGGGCCAGCGTCGGCCACGGCCAGCGGTGCCGAGACCCTTGACGGCGCGTCGCTCACGGCCGCCCGGGGATGGGCCCGTGACCTCGGCGTGGCCATCATTGCCGGCAGTGTGGTGGAGGCCGTGGGTGACGGGTCGCGCGCCTTCAACACAAGCGTGCTCATCGGCGCAGGTGGCAACGACCTGGCTGTGTATCGCAAGATCCACCTGTTCGACGTGACCGTCGACGGCCACGAGTACCGTGAGTCGGCCGCCACAGACGCCGGTGACCGGGCGGTGACCGGCGACGCACTGGGCCTGCGTATCGGCATGTCGGTGTGTTACGACCTGCGCTTTCCTGAGCTGTACCGCGCCCATTCGGCCGCCGGAGCCACTGTGCTCTGCGTGCCCGCCAATTTCACCCCGGCTACCGGCGAGGCCCACTGGGAGTTGCTGCTGCGTGCCCGCGCGGTTGAGAACCAATGTTTCGTGCTCGCGGCGGGGCAGCAGGGAATTCACGCCACCGGCGAGGGTGCCTGGGGGCACTCGATGATCGTCGACCCATGGGGCCGCGTGCTGGCCGAAGTGCCGGAGGGTGAGGGATTCGCCGCGGCTGATCTTAACCTTGGTGTGCAGGCGGCCATCCGCGCATCGCTGCCGGCGCTCGCGCACAGGCGGCTGTGATGGAGCAGCCCACGAAGAAGGAACGGCCGAAGTACGGTGATGAGATTGAGGTGACGGTGAGCGACCTGGCCTTCGGGGGCCGGGGCGTGGCACGTGCGGACGGCTTCGTGGTGTTCGCACCCGACACGGCACCGGGCGACGTGGCACTGGTGCGTCTTCGCAAAGTGCGCCGCCGGTTCGCCGAGGCCGATCTGGTTGAGGTGCTCACACCTGGCCCGGGGCGCGTGCCGGTGGAGTGCCCATTCGTGCCCGACTGCGGGGGATGCCGCCTGCAGCATGTGCAGTACGACGAGGTGCTCGAGGCCAAGCGCCAACAGGTGATTGAGCATCTGGCCCGGATTGGCGGCCTCACTGATGTGAACGTGCTTGAGGCCGACCCGGCCATCGAGCGGTTCGGCTACCGCAACAAGATGGAGTACTCGGCGACGCCGGGGCCTGATGGCGAGCTGGTGCTGGGGTTCCATCGTCGCGGGCGCTGGGATGAGGTGGTCGACATCAACCCGTGCATGCTCGCCACGGCGGCGGGAAACGTCGCACGCGAGGCCGTGCGCGCATGGGCCGTGGATTGTGCAATCCCGCCGTACAGCCAGCGCACAAATGAGGGTGTGCTGCGCCACGTGGTCGTACGTGAGGGCGTCTTCACGGGCCAGCTGCTGGTAACCATCGTGACCGCCTCTGGTGCCGACGATCTGGTTGACCTGCTGGCCAACCGGCTTCCCGATGATGTGCCGGGCCTTGTGGGAATCGTCCACGCGATCAACGACGGTGTGTCGGAGACCACCCAGGGCCTTCCGTCACGCACCGTGTGGGGCCGGGACTGGATCGAGGAGCAGGTGGAGGTGGAGCCGGGGCACCCGGTCACGCTGCGCCTCTCCGCCGCATCGTTCTTCCAGACCAACTCGGGCATGACCGGCCATCTCTACCGCCGGGCTGCGGAGGCCGCGGGGCTCACCGGCGGCGAGGTGCTCTACGACCTCTTCAGCGGTGTGGGCAGCATCGGGGTGGCGCTCGGCAGCATGTGCAAGCACGTTGTGGCCATCGAGATGGTGCCCGAGGCCGTTGAGGATTCGCGCGGCAACGCGGAGCGCAACGGAATTACCAATCACACCGCCATGGCGGGTGACGTGCGGGTGGTGCTGCGCGAGCACCGTGGCCAGCTGCCCGAGCCCGATGTCGCCATCATCGACCCTCCGCGCGGGGGCCTGTCGGGCGGCGCATGCAGGCGAATCATTGAACTCGCGCCGAAGACCCTGGTGTATGTGTCATGCCAGCCCGCCACCTTTGCCGACAACGCCAAGCGGTTCGTCGACGGTGGCTACCAGTTGGAGTGGGTGCGCCCGGTGGACATGTTCCCCCAGACGCCGCACATCGAGGCGGTTGCCCGCTTCACCCGCGCCAACTCGTAGGTCGGCCCTTCCCCCACCCCGCCGGGATCAGTACGGGGGTTCGGCTGCGTACCAGTCGCCCAGAGCACGGAAGTCGGCCCAGAACTGGCGCTTGGCGTCCTGCTCGTCCATCGAATCGTCGATGTCGGGCACAACCAGTGCCTCAACGGCTGGGGTCCACCGCGCCACCGTGCCCATTTCCGCGGGGAGCGGCTCAGACATGGGCGCCTTCAGCGAATCGATGGCACGTCGGGTGCGGTCACCCATCACCACGATCAGCCGGGGCCGCACGATGCGGATCTCCTCGGCCAGCCACTCGAGGTCCTCGTCCACCGGTTCAGTTCCGGCGGAGTGCGGGCACTTGAGGACGAGGGTGCCGTAGAGCACCGAGGGGTCAACGCCGAGCCGTTCCACACTGCGGCGAATGGCGTCGCCGGAGCGGCCGAAGAACGACACACCCTCCTGGCGCTCGGCCAGCGCCGACTGCCACTTGATGAGCATCACGTCGGCGGTCGGTGAGCCGGATGCCTTTACGGGAAAGGTCCCGGCATTTGCGCATCCGGGACATGCATCCATGCGCTCTTCGAGCAGGTGCACCTCGCGAATGGCACGGTCGAGGTACGCATCCTCGATACGCGGGACTGCTCGGGTGCCGCTGGTCCCGGGGTCGTCGGGCTGCGGCGTGGCGGTGGGCTCGGCGGTCATCAGCGAGAGGTCATTTCCCCGGCATGGCCATTGAGTCCTGCCGGCAACGCGCATCCCGCGTTGCAGGGTTCAGTTCTGCTGCGAGATCCTGCGCGAGGAACGCGGGGTCCGAGCGCGAAGGCCGCGCCGCCGGCGTACCGGGCGGGCATCCCCCAGGGCATCCAGAAAGTCGTCCGGTCCAACGAACGGCCGCATCATCACGCCTGCGGTGCCGATCTCGTCGGGCCGCGTCGCGCCACTGCCTGCGCTCACCACCAGTCCGGTGCGCCGCAGCAGCAATGCCGACTCAGTGGCCTGCGCTGCAGGGCGGGCTGGCGTAAGGCCCTCGTGGCAGTCGATGAGGTCCCGGCATGCCCGCAGGGCCTCCGCTGATGGGGCGACGCCGCCATCGGGGTGCGGTGCCATGGTCAGGCCGCCCTGATCGCGCACCCGTGCGAGGGCGTCGGAAAGGGCCAGCCCGTCGAGCACCGGTGAGGTGAGGAAGAGGCCAACGATCACGCCGTCACGGGTGGTGATCTCCTGCCCCACGATCACCTGAAGCCGATCGGGCGCCGCACGCAGCACCGCAAGCGCGGGCTCGATACCCCCGGGTGCAGCGATGGCGACGATGCGCACGCCCCGATCCAGCGCCGTCGCCACCAGGTCGGCCGGGGCCAATCCCGGCCCGGTGCGGATGCGGAGGTCGGCAAACACCGGCGCGCGCGGTGCATCGTGGTCATGACGGTTGCCCGCGTCGCGGTAGAGGAGATCCAGATCGGCGGCCACGTCATCCCAGGTACGTGCACCTCCCCGTGCCCGGGCGGCTGTGCCCAGCGCCATCACGCGCTCCGGTGCAGCCGTAAGGGACCGCACCGCGTCTGCCCAGGCATCGCCCGAGAATGGCTGCACAACGAGCCCACCATCGGTGCCGATGAGGTCGTCCGCCTCTGGGCATCGCGATGCCACAACGGCCAGGCCCGCTGCCATCGCCTCGCGGAGCGCCGGGCCAGTGGCATCCTCGGCAGTGGGCAGCAGGGCGATACGACCGCGGCGGAGCGCCTCGGCGCGCGAGACGGGTCCGGTGTCAGGAATGACATCCACGATCTCGCGCAGCACCTTCGGTACCGCGTTTCGCGTGCGCCATGGGGCATCGGGCGGACCGAGCACCGTAATGCGCCCGATGGCATGAGGGTCGATCCCGATGAGCGCCCGGAGGGCGAAGCGCAGCCCCGTTCGCTCGCGCTCCCGGGCCACGATGACGATGCCGGGAGTATCGGAGGGCGGTCCGAACAGGCCTTCTGCCACGCCAGGCGGGACCACCGCGTATTCACCTGGCAGAACGCCCTGAAGCACGTGCCGCGCGGCATCCGATTCGGCGACCCGTATGTCGGCCTGAGCCAACGCGCGGTCCACCAGGGGGCGCACAAATGCGACGCCCGCGAGTGGGGCAGTGCGGTGGAACGTGACCGCACGCACGCCGGTGGCGTGCCGAAGCGCGTTGAGGGCTGGGCTCGGGGCCAGAGGCTCGTGCAGGTGGGCCACATCGAACCGGCCCATGCTGAGCGCCACCTCCAGGCCCGACGCCGCGTCGATGGGGCCACCGAGGCGTCGCCCGGGGCCGGTGCTGCGAAGCGCCCGGGAGGTGGCCACGAACAGCGGCTCGGCGCCGGGGGCCGGCGAGATCGCATCGCCATCGCCCACCTCGAGGGCATCAATGCGCCGGCGCCCCGCATCAACGGCCGCGCGCCCGGTGCCGGGGGCGAGGATGGTCACCGCGTGACCGCGTCTGGCGAGCGCATCGGCCTCGGCCTGCACAGCCCGCCCAACATCGTCGCCGGGCGGAAATGCGTGGGGCGAGATCAGGGCGATGCGAAGAACTGGTTCATCCATCACCGCGAGCCTAATGACGACGGGGGGAGCGCGCCATGCGTGCTCCCCCCGTCGTCCCCCTCATGTCGTCCCCGGGACTACTTGGGAAGTGCGGAGTTGTCCGTACCGTCAATGAAGGCCTCGGTCATCTGGCGGGCCACGTCATCGGGATGCTGGACAGGCGGGCTCTTCATCAAGTACGCCGCCGGGCCCTCGAGGGTGCCGGATATGCCGCGGTCCATGGCCACCTTGCAGCAGCGCACGGCGTCAATGACGACGCCGGCCGAGTTCGGGGAGTCCCACACTTCAAGCTTGAGCTCGATGTTGAGGGGGACGTTGCCAAAGGCCTCGCCCTCCATGCGGATGTGGGCCCATTTGCGATCGGTGAGCCACGGCACGTAGTCCGACGGACCGATGTGGATGTCCTTCGGATCCATCTCGTAGTCGAGCATCGACGTCACGGCGTTGGTCTTGCTGATCTTCTTCGACTCAAGGCGCTCACGCTCGAGCATGTTGAGGAAGTCGGTGTTGCCACCGAAGTTGAGCTGGGTGGTGTGCTTGAGGCGCACGCCGCGCTCGCGCATAAGGCGGGTGAGCTGGCGGTGCACGATGGTCGCACCGACCTGGCTCTTGATGTCGTCACCCACGATGGGCACGCCGGCCTCGCGGAAGCGCTCCTGCCAGTAGTGCTCGCGGCCGATGAACACCGGTACGCAGTTCACGAAGCCGCAACCGGCGGCGAGGATGTGCTCCACGTACCACTTGGTGGCCTGCTCGGAGCCCACCGGGAGGTATGACACCACCACGTCAGTCTTGGTCTCCTTGAGGAGGCCCGTGATGTCGGCGGTCTCGCCCGGGGCCTTCTCGATGATCTCGGAGAGGTACTTCCCCAGCCCGTCATGGGTCATGCCGCGAGCGACGGTGATGCCGGTCTTCGGGACGTCGGCGAGCTTGATCGTGTTGTTCGGCTCGCAGAAGATGGCCTCGGAGAGGTCGGTCCCCACCTTGCGGGCGTCGATGTCGATCGCCGCCGTGAAGTTGATGTCGCGGACGTGGTACCCGCCCAGAACCGTGTGCATCAGGCCCGGGATGAAGTCGGTCTCGTTGGCGTCCTTGTAGAACTGAATGCCCTGAACGAACGACGAGGCACAGTTGCCCACACCAATAATGGCGACGTTGACAGTCTTGCTCACGTGTTGGGGTCTCCCCTTCGGTTACCTGTCCTCGGGCGTGCCGTCGGCATCCCGAAGTGTGGAGTGTACGTAGGAAAGGCGCTGGGCGACAGTCACGAGCGTGCCGACGGCGAGGATTGTCACCACGATCTCGAGTACGGGCCCCATACCGCCGAAGAAGATCCCCGCGCCGACCAGCACCAGACGCTCGGTACGGCTCATCAGGCCGCCCTTGTTGGAGTCGACCCCCAACCCCTCGGCACGGGCACGCGTGTACGACACCAGAAACGATCCGGCCAGTGCCGCGAAGGTCATCCCCACGGCCCAGGTCGATCCCTCGCGGGCCAACGCAACACCGATTCCACCGAGCACAAAGCCCTCACCCAGCCGGTCGAGCGACGAGTCGAGGAATGCCCCGAATCGTGTGGCCTTGCCGGTCATGCGCGCCACCGACCCGTCAAACATGTCGCTGACGGACCCGATGACAAACACGGTGCCGGCCGCGATCCACTGCTGGAAGCCCACGAGCACAGCCGTGGCAACGGCGCCTGCGAAGCCAAAAATGGTGATCGCGTTCGGGGTCACACCCGCCCGCACGAGCCCCCGTACGAGCGGGTCGGCGGCTGCCCGGGCTGCATCTGAGTAGCGCTGGCGCGCGCGCGGATTACCGGCGCCGCGGGCATCATCGGGCCGCGTGGGAATGGTGCGTGTCTCCTACCGCTGTGAATGGGGCCGCACCCTCGCGCGGCAGGTGCCTAGGATAGCGGCCGATGCGCCTGTGCTCTTTCAGCGGACCAGATGGCCCCGTGCCCGGGCTCGTTGTGGGCGATGAGGTCGTCCCCCTTGCCGCCGTCTCCACCCTCGACATCATCACCGGCACCGATCCCATCGCGGCTGGTGAGGCAATTCCGCTGGCCGACCTCATGCTTGAGGCCCCGGTTATTCCGGGTGCTGCCATTGCCATCGGCCTCAACTACAGGGCGCATGCCGCGGAGACTGGGCAGGAGTCCCCGGCTGAGCCCGTGTTGTTTGCGAAGATGCGCGGCACGGTCAACCGCCCATCGGGGCCCGTGGTGCATCCCGAGTGGACGCGCCGCCTCGACTACGAAGGCGAGCTTGGTGTGGTGATCGGGCGCCGCGCGCACAGGGTGTTGGCAGCCGATGCGCTGGGCCACGTGTTCGGATACATGGCGGTGAACGACGTGAGCGCGCGCGATCGCCAGAAGTCGGAGCCCCAGTGGATGCGTGCCAAGAGCGGCTGGGGGTTTATGCCGATGGGCCCGTGGATCACCTCGTCAGACGAGGCGGGCGACCCACAGACGCTGCGCATCCGCACCTGGGTCAATGACGAGCTGCGCCAGGACACCAACACCGCCGACATGATCTTCCCGGTGGCGGAACTTGTGGCCTCTGCATCGCAGGTGTTCCCACTTGAGCCCGGCGACGTCATCATCACCGGCACGCCGTCGGGCGTAGGAGTGGGGATGGATCCCATGAGGTTTCTTCAGCCCGGTGATGTCGTACGTATTGAGATCGACCGCCTGGGCACCATTGAGCATGCGATCGTGGCCCCATGAGCGACCTCCGCGCAGATCTGGCGGACATGCGACGTGTCGTCGACTTCGGCGGCCTGGCATTCCCGCGTGGCGTGCTGGGGCCGGAGGCCATGGACCTGGCCACCGCACTCGGCCTGTCCGATGCCGACCCCGAACTGATTGACACCCTCGTACGGCGCGTTGCCGCCGCGCATTGGATTGCCCTGCAGGGGCCTATGAACGCAGTGCTGGCGCGCGTGGAGGAGCCCACCAATGCATCTGACGCCCAGGCGCTTGAGCGCGCACGGGCATTCGCCGAGGATGCCGACCCCGAGAACGCGTTCGCGCTCGCCCTGGCAGAGCGAACAGGGCACGAACTGGCCGCGGTGCGTGCCCGCGCCCTCGATCGCCTTGATGCACTTGCTGTGGCACAGGCCGATGGTGCGGGCCGCCCGGAGGCGCTGGTGGCGTTGGCATCCACCGCTGGGCGCATCACGGCCGATCTCCTCGACCTCGACCCCGACGACTTCGCGGCCGAGATCGCGGCCTACGCCGATGTCGACACCACGGCCGAGGCGGCATCGCCGGTATTGGTGCGCACCACGGGTGACGAGGAAATCCGGGCGTGGGCCCGCGAGGCCCTCTCGTCGCTCAACGTACCCGCCCCACCAAATGCCCTGGCGGCCGTGCGATCGCTGGCCACTGGCCCGGTACCGGCTGACCCCACCGACGACGTGCTGTGGACGGCCACGATCATCGTGCTGGCGGAGGATGCCATTGACCTGGCCACGACCGCGGCTGCGTCTGACGACGACGACCCGGACGACGAACCGCACGCCGAGGCCTAGAGGCGGGCGAGCACCTCGCGTGCAACGCGCTGCCCCGACTGCACCGCGCCCTCCATATAGCCCGACCACTCATCACTGGTGTGCTCACCCGCGAAGTGGAATGGCCCTTGGGGCCGCGCGGCGATGGTGGCGTAATCGGCCTGCCCCGGGCGCGCAGCTGAATATGAGCCCCGCGCGTAGGGGTCTTTTGCCCAGGCGTGCACCACTGCACCGTCCCGCGCGGCGGACCGGGTGCCAGGCGCCACACGATCGATCAGCGCCAGACGCGCCTGCACCACCGAGTCCGGCGCCGGCCCGTGGTCGGGTCCGGCAATGGTGCGGCCAGCGACACCGCCGACGAGCGACGTGAATGCCGTGCTCCCGGCGCCCTCACCCAGTGCCGAGTTCCACGTCTGCCCAAGCGCCGTGTCGCTCACACCCTCGGCATTCCAGCCGCGGGCTCCCCATGCCGCGCTGCTGAACGGGATGATCACCTTTGCGTTGGTTCCCATGCCGTATGTGCGGATGACCTCGCGGGTTGGCGTGGAGAACCCTGACCGGCTCAGGTTGACCGTGCGCAGCACACCCGGCGACAGCGTGATGACGGCCCGGTCGGGGCGCTCCACGCGCGGGCCGTCAGGGCCGGTGAGCAATAGCGCCGGGCGCGACCCCTCACGCACCAGCCCGGTAAGCCGCGTGCCGCGCACGATGCGCTCTGCACCGACGCGCCTCTCCAGTGCCGCCACCAGATTGCGGGTGCCACCATTCACGCGGTAGCGCTCAGCACCGTCGGCCATCTCGTTTGCGCCCGCTCCATCTGCCAGGTCGGTCACTACCCACAGCGCGGTGAGGGCCGACGGGTCAGCGCCGTACTCACCGGTGGTGAGCGCGCGCTGGTAGCGCGCAAATGGTGAGCCCGTCCCGCCGGGGATGGCACCCCGCAGCCACTCGGCGGCGCTCATGGCATTCAGCCGGTCCTCGCCCAGTCGCTGCAGGTCGCGGGCAGCCCGCTGGGCAAGACGGTCGCTGAATTCATCGGCCCAACCGCCCTCGCGTACGCGTCCCCCCACCAGGTTGCGCGCAACCCCGGATTCGTCCACAGCCGCCAGATCCTGCAGGGTGACGCCGCTCTCGCTGCACAGGCGGCGGATGGCCGAATGATCGGCATCGATGAATTCCCCGCCGCACTCCACCCACTTGCCGGGCACCAGAGAGGTGTCGGTGAGCGTGCGCCCGCCGAGGCGATCACGGGCCTCCCATACGCGCACATCCACGCCGGCCTGCACCAGCACGAGTGCACAGGCCAGACCGGAGAGGCCTGCGCCCACCACATCAACCCGTGTGCCCGCGGCCACCCCCCGGCTGGGTGCGAACCCCGGCAGGGCGAGCGCCAGTGCACTCGCTCCCGCTGTCATCAGTGCCTCGCGCCGGGTGAGGCCCAGCGTCATGGGGTCAGGCGGTGCGGGCGGTCGTGAGACCGGCGCGGGAGAGGATTTCCGGCACGGAGTCTTCCCAGGCGATGGCCATCACGTGGATACCGGCCACCCCGGGGATGTCCTGCAGCGCCTGGATGACCTCCACGCAGATCGACATACCCTCGTCGCCCTCGTCGGATGCCTGTTCCATTCGGGTGATGAGTGCATCCGGCACGGTGACGCCCCACACCTTGTCGCGCATGTGCATTGCCATGCGCAGGTGCTTGAAGGGGCCAACCCCGATGAGCAACTTCGGGAGCGAGGGAAGGTCGGCGGCCTCAAGACGCGACATGAATGCCGCGACGCGCTCGGGCTCGTACACCAGCTGGGTCTGGAAGAAGTCGGCTCCCGCCTCCATCTTCGCCTTGATCTTTGAGATCTCCACGTCCGGGTCATCGGCTGCTGGGTGCGCGGTGGCGCCGATCACCAGGTGCGGGGCCTGCCCAGCCAGTTCCTCCCCGGCCTCATTCATGAACCGACCGGACCGCAGCGACGCCTGCAGCCGCAGGAGCCCCATGGTGTCGATGTCGTTGACCACGGCGGCATCCGGGTGATTGCCGATGTGGATCGGGTCACCGCTCATGCACAGGGTGTTGTGGATGCCGAGCGCGGATGCGCCCAGGATGTCGGAGGTGAGTGCCATGCGGTTGCGGTCACGCACGGTCATCTGCATCACCGGCTCGGCCCCGTTGTCGAGGGCGATACGCGCGGACGCCAGCGGACACATGCGCGACTGGGCGGTCTGGTTGTCGGTGATGTTGAGGGCATCGGTTACCGCACCGAGTAGGCGGGCCTTATCGGCGATTACCTGGGGGTCGGCGCTCTTGGGCGGCCCGATCTCGCTTGTGATGGCGAATCGGCCCTCTGCAAGTGCGGTCTCAAGGCGTGTGGAGGCGTTCACGGTGGGCCACGCTAGCAGGCAATTTGCGCGATCCAGAGGGCTACGTGCAGGGCAACGGGGTCCCGCAACGTTTCTGTAAGAAGCGGCGCGTGACCCCGCACACGAACCTATGGTGTTGAAGAAACCCATCCCCAAGGGGGCACAGACATGAAGATCTCTCCGTTCCTTGTTGCATCTGCCGCAGTGCTCGGCACCGCCGCTGTTCTCGTTGGTTCCGGCACAGCAGCCACCAGCACCAGCGAGCAGCTGATGATCAACCAGAAGATCTCACAGGCCGCGGTGCGTCGTTCGAACTCGGCGCTCAACTATCTGGCACCTATTCGCACCACCACGACCGACGCGGCCAACACGGGCGCAAATGGCGTGACGCCGCTCTCAAAGGTGACTGGCTCCGGCCTGGGTTGGACAACGGCCCAGATCGCCAACGCGGCCGTGACGCCCGCCAAGCTCTCGAACCCGTCGTACTTCGCGGTCGTTTCGTCCATCGGTGCCCTGCAGCGGGCCACCAGCGGCGTCACCGTGACGTCGGCGCTCACGGGTACCTCGACGTACACCGTGACGTTCCCCAGCAACGTCAGCCTGTGTGCTCCCGTTGCGACGGTGCAGACATTCTCACCGGGGAGCGGCCTGAACTACGGCGCGTTCGCCACCGTGGGGCCGGGCACCGTGAACACTCAGTGGGTGGTTACCACGTACACCGGCAATAACGGTACCGGCAAGGATGCCGCTGGCACCGCCCTTGCCGGTAACCAGGAGCCGGCAGCATTCAATCTGGTGGTGCAGTGCTAGCAGTACTGCGAGTGCAGTAACGGAGCGGACGGCGGGGGCCTCAGGCGGGGTCCCCGCCATTCGCGACGAATCGCACACGGCCTGAGATCTCGGCCGCATTGTTGGCCACGCGCTCGAGGTGGCGCGCCAGCAGTACGGAATTCGCCAGCCATGATTCCGAGCCGTCACCTCCATTGGGCCGCGCAGCAGCAGCCATGACCTCCTCGAGCAGGTCCTGGACGCCACGGGCATCAGCCCGGGCGACGATTGCCAGCCCGGTGTCCTCGCGCGCGAAGGCCTGGACGGCCTGCGACAGGGCCCCGATGGCACGCGGCTCCATGCGCCTGATGAGTGCTTCCACCTCGGGCACCATGGGCGAGGGTTCCAGGGCCTCGACGCGACGGGCGATGGCGACCGCCAGATCCCCCACGCGCTCGAGCGCCACGGTGATGATGAGCCCCGAGTGGATAAGTCGCAGGTCGTGCGCCTTGGGCGCCTGCAACAGCACCAGATCAAAGGCCAGGCGCTCAAGTGCGGCGCACCGGTCATCCACGTCGTCATCTCCGGCGATGACCCGCCGTGCCGCATTGACGTCACGGGCCTCCCAGGCATCCACGGCCTGCTCAACCTGTCCAACGATGACGCTCGCGACCTCGATCATCCCGTTGCGGAGGTCGTCGATGCCGTCTTCGATTCCTGCTCGCGTTCCCATGCGCGCAGGGTACCGTTCCCCACCGGTGTCACGGCACAGGTAGCATCACCGTGACACGAATCGCCGAAGGAGACTTGCCAGATGCATGCAGCGCGCTTTGGGACGATCGCCGATCGCATCGTCCCGCGATCCGAGAGCCGGGCAGCCACGCTCACGCGGGACCTCGCCCTCGTTCTTGCCGGCACCGCCTTGGTGTCACTCCTCGCGCAGGTCTCCATCCCGTGGTACCCGGTGCCATTCACGGGCCAGACCCTCGCCGTGCTGCTGGTCGGCGGCATGCTGGGTGCGTGGCGCGGCGCCCTCGCCCTGGCGGTCTACTTCGCCATCGGCGCCCTCGGCGCCCCGATCTTCAGCGATCAGGCGGGCGGCTGGGACATCATCACCGGCGCCACCGGTGGCTACATCATCGGCTTCATCCTGGCGGCGGCCGTGGTGGGTTGGCTCGCCGAGCGGGGTGCCGACCGCCGTGTGGTTCCCATGATCGGCGTGCTGCTCCTGGGAAGCGTCCTCATCTACGCCATCGGCGTGCCGTGGCTCGCCAACTGGGCACCCGCAGGCGACGGCGTGAAGTTCGGCTGGTCGCAGGCGTACGAGTTCGGTGTGCAGCCGTTCATCCTCGGCGACCTGATCAAGCTCGCCGTCGCCGCTGCGTTGCTGCCCGCTGGCTGGGCGCTGCTCCAGCGCACCGGGTTCGGTCGCGGCAACAAGGACGACGGCCCGAAGGCTGGGCTGCTCTAGGCCTCACCGGGACCGCTGGCGCGATGTGGAGACGGGCGGGCGAGGTGTTCGCCTGCGGACAACTCGCGAATAGCGGAGCGGGTGGGCGCGGTGTTCCACTGACGACTAC
>JBMOGE010000047.1:0-15304 GCA_049318525.1 Miltoncostaeaceae bacterium | reverse complement strand
ACACCGGCGAGCCATTTCCGTGGCGGGCCGATCAGGGCACGCAGTACCTCATCGAAGTCGACTGGTCGCACTACGCCGAGCTCGGGTTCACGCACGCGCCTGCATGATTCGCCGTATTGCCCTGTGCCTGCACGCCGCAGGGGCGGTCATCGCGCTCAATGATCTCTGGTGCGGCGGAATCAATGGCCTGATGCTTCGTGCGGCGACACAGGTTCGGGTGCCCTGACCCTTTGCGCGGGTGTCGCACCGGTGCGCCGTCGATCGTTCCCGCCGAATCCGCGGCATAGAGTGACTGAATGAGCTCACCGACACTTGTAGTGATGGAGGGTGACGAGACCGGCCAGGAATTGCTGGAGCAGTCGCTCCGCGTGATGGCTCCGGATGTCATCGGCATCACGCTCGCCATCGAGCGGTACGACCTTTCGCTGGCCGCCCGCCGGGCGAGCAACAACGGCGTGGTGCACGACGCCGCTGAGGCGCTGCTTCGCACCGGCTATGGCCTGAAGGCCGCCACCGTGACGCCCGAGGAGACGGGTGGGGTGGGCAGCCCCAACGCAATCCTGCGCAAGGAGATCGACGGTCGCGTGATCATCCGCACCGGCAGGCGAATCCCCGGCGTGCGTCCCATCGGGGGCGTACACGCTCCCATTTCGGTGGTGCGCATGGCCGTTGACGACGCCTACGGGGCCAGGGAATGGCGCGAGGGCGAGGGCATGGATGAGGTGGCGTGGCGGGAAGAGCACATCTCGCGCCGTGTGTGCCGCGCGGTGGCGGAGTTCTCGTTCCAGCAGGCGGTCCGCATGAATGCCACGGTGATGGGTGGCCCCAAGTGGACGGTCTCACCGGTCTACGAGGGCATGCTCAAAGAGGAGCTGGACGCGGCATCGGGCCGCTACCCGGACATCACCTACAAGCCCACGCTCATCGATGCGCTGTACGCCGTGCTCGTAAGCCATTCGGGCGAGACCCTGGTGGTGCCATCGCTCAACCGTGACGGCGACCTGCTGTCGGACATGGTGCTGCAGCTGTTCGGCACCATCGCCGGGGCTGAGTCGCTGCTCCTGGCGTTTGACGACGACTTCCGCCCGTCGGTGGTGATGGCCGAGGCACCGCACGGCACCGCCCCCACGCTGTTCGGCAAGGACGTCGCCAACCCGCTGGCCATGATCCTGGCTGGTGCCGCGGTACTGGGGTACATGCGCTCCGATGAGGCATCCCGTGCCTCCCGCGCCATCTACGAGGGTGCGCTCGAAGCCGTGTCGGATGGCGTGCGAACGCCCGACCTCGGTGGCGACTGCTCCACCACCCACTTCACCGATGAGGTCATCCGCCGGGTGCGCTCAAAGCTGGATGTGTGGGAGGCGCTTGGCGAGAGCGCGGGCCCCCAGGCGATCTAGCGCAGGACCGTACGACCGAGATCGGTCCCCGGCAGCGAGCCGGGAGCCGTGGCTACCACTGTCACCGTTGACCGACCGCGACGCACCCCCGAGTTGAGGCGCAGCGTGGCCCACCGTGTGCCCGCGTGGGAGAACCGCACCACCGCGACACCCATCACCCGGCTACGGCCCCCTCGTGCCGGGCGTCTGATGACAAGCGCAGCGCGTGCTTTGCCCGACGCCCATACGCGAACACGGAGCGGCCCATGCAGCGGGGTGGTGCGCGGCACCGTGAGGCGCACGTGGACCTGCGGCCGGTCGGCATCGCTTGCGCCGGTCGCAGCCTCGCCTGTGGGCGGCTGACCGGCCACAGGGCCACCGGGTGCGTCGGGCACACCATCAAGACCCTGGGCGATGGGGACGATGGCGCCGTCTCCGCTGCCCCCGAGGTCGATCCCCGGCACTCCGGGAAGGCGCCCGATGGGTCCGATTGCCAGCGGCTGCAACTCGATGGCGCCGAGGTCGATGTGCGCGCCTGCCCGACGTGGATTCCCGAACACGTCGGCGGCATATGCCGCGGCGGCAGCACGTACCGAGGCATCGTCGGACCCGTCAACCACGGGCGACCCGATCTGCGGGGTGAGCGCGCGCAGGTCGGGTGAAAGCGGGTTGACATCCGAGAGAAAGCGCGGGTCGGCTGCCCGCCAGCTTCCCGCCACCACTCCTCCGCTCCCGGCCACGACGAGGCGACTGATGTCGCGGGGTGCGGGCTGACTCCAGAGAAGGGACGGGCCCACCGACGTGAACACGGCCTCGCCTGTCGGGCGGACCCCCCATGCCGGTGCCGGGGTCACTCCGAGCGTCACTGCGGATGGAATGCACTGGCTGCTCCCGGCGCTGATCACGCCCGCGAGCGACGCGAGCGAGGCCGACGCGCCCTGTTCGTTCCGGCCGGAGATGGAGATGGCATTGCGGCACTGGGCCCCGGCCGTCTCGTACACCGTTGAGAGCGTGAGCTGGACGCGGCTACTCACTGCCCCCGCGCCCCCCGGCGCATGGGTGACCATCAGCGCCTCCTGCGACGGCTGCACGTTGGCGATGATCGAGTTGCCCACGTCGAGTCGGCCCTTGTGGGCCTTGAGCATTCCGAGCACGGCCGAGGACGAGATCGTCATTCCCCGAGCGCGGTCGTTGGCAGTGGCACTGACGTTGCCAGAGATCGTACTGCGATCAATCGTGCCATCGAACAGTTGCACCGCTGGCCTGGCGCCACCGCCGAGCGCCGTGATGCTGCTCTGCGAGATGGTGGAGACGCCGTCCACTCCCACGAGCGGTGCCCCGTCGATGTCGCGTACTGCCAGCGTCACGCCCCGCATCGACGATGCGGACATAAGGGTGATCACGTTGTTGGGACTGGCCGGATCACGCGTGTGGGCACCCACGATGGCCAGGGCGCGGACCGTGCTGCCGGCGAGCGTGAGGTGGGGAGTCTGCCCCGGCTGGGGTGCGCCCAGCCGGATAACCGCCCCGATTCCACCAGGGCCGCTGATATTCACCCTCCGGGTGGTGAGGCCGAATTCCAGCGAGCGGTCGAGCACGTGGAATCCCGAGGCCAGCGTGATGGCCACAGCCGGTCCGGCCACAGGGAGGGCGGCAACCGCCGCGCGCGCCCCGCTCAGCGTCGCGCACGGCGCCAGCGGCGTGATCACACACTGCGCGTCACTTCCGTGAAGGGGGTCGACGGAGATGGGGTTGAGCGCCTGCCCATCTGCGAACCCAACAGTGGTCGCGGCGATGGCCGCACAGCCAAGCGCCAGAAGGGCACCCCGTCTTGCCGAAAGCACAGGCATGAGGCGGAGCCTACGCCACCGTGATCAGGCGGCGCTCAGTCGCAGTTCCGGCCGCCGCCCCTGCCAGCCGCACCACACTGCAAACAGCACGATTGCGATGGCCGACCCGGTCCAGTGCAGGCCGGTAAACACGCCCAGCAGACTGATCGCCCCGGCGACGATGGCGCCCGCAAATGTGGGCACCAGCGGCAGGCGCACCACGCGTACGGTCACATAGGTGGCGACGAGCCACGCAGCGGGACCGATGAGCCAGCCCCAGGTCTCAAAGAACGAGTGGGGGAGGGTGAGTCCGGTCGTCGCGCCCAGAATGGCGACGACGATCGCCTGGCACAGCGTGGCCCTCCAGAGGATCCCCCAGTCCATGGGTGCCTAGCCGTCGAGGAGATCAGGCAGGTACGGAATGTTTCCCCTGGCATCGCCGGGGGGCATCCCCACCACGACCTCCGCGCTGATGTCGTCAACGCGTGCCTCGGACGGCGGCTCCTGCCCGGACATGTCGCGAACGGGC
Source organism: Miltoncostaeaceae bacterium (assembly GCA_049318525.1). Classification (GTDB taxonomy): domain Bacteria; phylum Actinomycetota; class Thermoleophilia; order Miltoncostaeales; family Miltoncostaeaceae; genus SYFI01. The sequence continues at coordinate 11,570 of JBMOGE010000047.1, read as the reverse complement.
CCCCCGGGGCCTGCCGTGTCGATCCACTTCTGCACGTAGTCGGCCTCGCGGCTGTAGCCGAGTTCGTTGAACACGGTCACGGCCCGGTGCTGGTCTTCCATCCATGCCAGGCGTCCATCGGCCTTGGGGCCATCGCCGTATGAGGTGGTGACCGAGCGCACCATGGCGCCGGTGGGGTGGTACATCATCCCCTTCATCATGATCGCCCGCATGTCGTGATCGCAGTCGGCACCCCACATGCGCCAGAACAGGGCGGTTTCCTCAACCGTGCGGCGCAGGTCGGTGCCCTTGGCGCTCGGGTCCTGCCAGCGCAGCGCCATGATGCGGCGATCGCCCTCAGACAGGGTTGTGGTTCCCCCCAGATCGACGCCGTACCCACGCAGGCGCACTTCGCTCTGCAACTCAATGGTGAGGCCCGGCCCGTAGCCGATGATCGTGCGGCCCTCTGTACGCCACCGCGGCGCGTTGCGTCCGTAGGCGTAGCGCAGGCGGGTGACCATTCCGATCTCCACCTCGCCCTCAAGCACCACCACCTGGCGGATGAACATGCCGGGATGTGCTGCCTGCACGGGCCCACGGGTGGGAACCATCAGGCAGTCGGTCACCCGCACGAGGCCCGCAGGGCTCTTCAGGTCGGTCTCCACAATGAGCGTGCCCTCGCGGTGACGGTGGGCCACGGTCTCAGAGTCGGGGAAGATCAGCTCTACGCCCCCGCCACGCTCATGGTCAACAAGACGACTGATGATGGTGGGCTGGTCGATGCGCGGTGCAACGAGCCAGGTGAGCGTGGCGTTCTCGTCAACAAGGCCCATGGCCCGGCCATCGGAGATCAGAAGGGGTTCAGACATGTGGGCAGGCTAGCCGAGGTTCAGTACCTAAGATCATGCGTATGGAAATCGAGATCACCTTCATCTCCGATCCGGGGTGCCCCTGGGGCTACTCCGCATCGCCATCGCTGGCCGCGCTGCAGTGGCGCTACGGCCCACGCCTGGCCTGGCGACTGGTCACCATCGGGCTCGCCGAGGACGCCTCGATGTACGAGTCGCGCGGCTACGACCCGTTCATGATGGGTGAGCGCATGGAGATGTTCCGCCAGTTCGGCATGCCGTTTACCGTCGGTCCCCGCGCCCGCCTTACCGGAACCGGGCGGGCATGCAGGGCGATCCACGCCGTACGGGTGCTGTCCCCCGGCGATGAGATCACGGCCTTTCGTGCGCTGCAGTTCGGCTGGTTCACCACGCGAATGCTCATGGATGAGGACGACAACATCGCAACGGCACTCGCCCGCGTCCCGGGCCTGGATGTGCCCGCAGTGATGGGCCTGCTGGACGACCCCAGGGTCGAGGCGGCGTATCAGGCCGACAGAGCAGAGGCACGCACGGCCGCGGGCAGCCCCACGGCATTTCAGGGCAAGGCAGCCAATACCGATGGGGCCGTGCGGTACACCGCTCCCTCACTCATCTTTCGCGCAGGCGACCGCACGCTCGAGGCCGGTGGATTCCAGTCGATGGAGGCCTACGACGTAATCGTGGCCAATCTCGACCCCACGGGATCGCGACGCGACGTGCCCGAGGATCTGCCAGAGGCGGTGCTCGGCGAGTTCCCGCTCGGCCTCACCACTCAGGAGGTGGCCGAGGTGATGCGCACCGACATCGAGCAGCCGATCAACCGAACGGCCGCCGCGCAGTCGCTCATCCGGGCCGTGGGTCGCGGCACGGTGACGGTGGAGCCCCTCGGGGACGACGGGCTGTGGAAAGCGACCTAGACGTTGGGGGGGTGGTGGGCCGCTGCACGGGTCGTACGCTGAGGCCGTGACAGATCGCCTGCGTCGCCTCATGCGAAACCCACTCGGCGTTGCACTTGCGCTCGACGGGGTCGCAGTGTTGCTGGTGGCCATCACGTCCGTCGTGGTGAATACGTGGCCGCCGCGCGAGGCGAGTCCCTCAGTGGGCGTGGACTGGTCCATGGCCATCCTTATGCCACTGGCGGGGGCGCTCGCCCTGGCAGCCGGCGTGGTGGCCGTGGTGTCGCTCTCGCGGCGGCGCCTTGTCACCCGCACGGGCAAGTGGGCGATTGGGGTCGGCCTTTTCAGCGCCCTGATCAACCCCGTGGTGGTCCTCCCCGCCTATCTGATCGAGCGGGCCATCCGCGGCGGTGAAGTGCCCGGTGACTGGGGCGAGCCGTACTCATTCATCTGGCTGGCCTCCATCCTCGTTGCCATCATCCTCGGTCTCGTGGCCCGGGAGCCGGGACGACGGGGGCTGCTGGTCATCCCGGCCGTGATTGGCGCGTTCGTGCTCACGTTCATCATTGGCGAGTTCTCCATTCCCCACTGATGGTTGCGGCGGTACGGTTTGTTCATGCAGACCCCTGGATGGATCAACGACCTGCGGCACCCGCCGCCCCTGGACTTCCACGACGGCAAGCAGGAGTGGAAGCGCCTGCTCAGTGAGTTCGTGGGCACGTTCTTCCTCGTGCTGGTCGCCGCGGGCGCCGCGATGGTGATGGCGCAGTACCCGGGAACGGTCACGCTAGAGGCGGCAGTGGTGGCACCGGGCCTCATGGTGATGGCCATCATCATGTTCATGGGCAGGGTGTCGGGCGCGCACCTCAACCCGGGGGTGAGCGTGGCCTTCGCGCTTCGTGGCGACTTCCCGTGGTACCGCGTGCCCGGCTATATCGTCATGCAGCTGCTGGGGGCCATCGCAGCCGCCGGGCTGCTGAGGTGCTCACCAACCAGTCGGCCAAGGTGGGTGGGTCATATCCGGGCGCCAGTACCAGCGCCATGGCGGCCTTTGCCACCGAGGCCGTGCTCACCTTTGGCTTGGTGAGCGTGATCCTGGGCACCGCCTCCGGTGCACAGAACATCGGCATCATCGGCGCCATTGCCGTGGGTGGCTACATCGCGCTCGCCGGCCTGTGGGGCGCACCGCTCTCGGGGGCGTCCATGAACTCGGCCCGCACCTTCGGGCCAGATCTCGTGGGGGGAGATCTCAGCGACTTCTGGGTGTACGTGGCCGGCCCATTCACCGGCGTGTTCATCGCCGTCGGCATCGCCTACCTGCTGCGTGGGTCAGGGGGCGGGGTGGATGGATCGGAGGCGGCGCAGGGCGCCATCACGACCATCGTCAAGGATGCCGAGAAGCAGTAGGCCGGGCGACCCCGCTACTCCACCGGGGCCAGATGCTCCCGGCAGGCCGCCTCGTGGCCCGACCGGGAGATGCCCTGAAGCGACACCTCCACTGGCCATCCGGGGTCGGCCCCCCCGGCATCCTCGGGCGGTGCAGTGACCACGGCCTTCCAGCGATCGGCCGAGCAGTACCAACCATCCGCGGCGAACTCGTTCAGCAGGTCGTGAAGGATGTCGGGCGGCCCGAGCAGCAGGTAGCTCTTGGAGGTCAGAGGTGTCGGTGTGTCAGTCACGGGAGGGAGGATAGAGTCCCCGCCCGTGACGTCCCACAAGCTCCGCTCATTCACCGGCGAAATCGCCATGATGTTCGAGGACCAGCACCCGTACCGGGGCCGGGTCCTCCTCATCACCCTCGACACCACCGTGCCGCTTGAGCTCAACACCTTTGAGGTGACGGGCGAATTGGCCGACCGCTTGGTGGACGTTCTCGAGGAGGGGCAGATCGTGCGCATCGACTGCCGTGGCGACACGCAGGAGGTTGTGTCGCCCGAGAGCATCGAGACCTCCGACAAGACGGTGGCCATCGTGCTCGACATCGTGGTGATCGAGCAGGCGTGATCACCGAGTTCCTCACGATCGGGGGCGATGGCCCGGCGCTTGCGGCCGACATCACCCGGCCCGATCTCGGGGCACCGGTGGCGGGCGTGGTGGTGTGCCATCCCCACCCTGCATACGGCGGCACGAGGCAGTCGCACATCGTGCGGGCGCTGGTGCGGGCATTCGTCGACCGGGGAATGGCCGCGCTCAGTTTCGACTTCCGCGGCGCAGGCGAGAGCCAGGGCGAGTCCCAGGGAAGCACCACCGAGTGGAGCGACGTCATCCGCGCGCTCGATGCGCTTGAGGATGCACTGCCGCCAGGTACTCCACTCGCACTCGCCGGGTATTCATTTGGTGCCTGGAGTGCGGTAAACGTGGCCGCTGGCGATCCCCGGGTGCTGGCCATTGCGCTGGTGGCTCCGGGCGCTTCGATGCCCGCCACCCTCGACGGCCGCCCCATCGCCATCGCGCACCCCGAGCACGACCACATCACCGAGCCCCAGGTGCTGGCCGACTGGCTGCAGGCGATCGGCGGCGGTGAACTCGCGGTCATTCACGGTGCCGACCACTCCCTGCGTGACCGCGCGGGAGAGGTGTCAGATTACCTTGGTGACTTTTTGGCCCGCGTCCTTTTGGCCCCCACCAATTAGAGTGCCCGCCATGACGACGAACCCGTACCAGCAGCCTTCAGACCCTGCCAAGCGCAAGAGCGCCGCGATGACCGACGGTGCCGACCGCGCAGCAGCCCGCGCCATGCTCAAGGCCATTGGCTTTGACGACGCCGCACTGGCCAAGCCAATCATCGGCGTTGGCACGACATGGATCGAGACCATGCCGTGCAACATCAACCAGCGCGATCTGGCCAAGCACGTGAAGGTGGGCATCCAGAAGGCCGGTGGAACACCCATGGAGTTCAACACCATTTCGGTGTCAGACGGTGTGTCCATGGGCACCGAGGGCATGAAGGGTTCGCTGGTGAGCCGCGAGATCATCGCCGACTCCATCGAGCTGGCCTGCATGGGCCACTCGTTTGATGCCGTGGTGATGCTTGTGGGATGCGACAAGACGATTCCGGGCGCCATCATGGCGCTCGGCCGCCTGGGTATTCCGGGTCTGGTGCTTTACAACGGCTCCATTGCCGCCGGGCGCTACGACGACCGCGACATGACCGTGCAGGACGTGTTTGAAGGTATTGGCGCCCACAACAAGGGCACCATCGACGACGACGAACTACTGCGCATTGAGAACGCCGCCTGCCCGGGTGCCGGCGCCTGCGGCGGCCAGTTCACCGCCAACACCATGGCCATGGTGTCGGAGTTCCTGGGTCTGTCCCCGGTTGACCTGAACGGCATTCCCGCCACCGACCCGGCGAAGGGTTCGGCGGCCGAAGATGCCGGAAAGATGATCATGAAGTTGGTGCGCGACGGCCTGATGCCGCGCGACATCGTGGACCGCCGCGCCATCGACAACGCGGTGGCCTCGGTCGCCGCCACGGGTGGTTCCACCAACGCCGTCATGCATATCCTCGCCATTGCGCGTGAGTTCGACGTGCCGTTCACCATCGACGAGTTCGACACCATCGCCGAACGCACGCCCATCGTCGCTGATATCAAGCCCGGTGGCCGCTACGTGGCGGTCGATCTGTACAACGCCGGTGGCCCCGGTCTGGTGATGCGCGAGTTGCTGAAGGGCGGCAAGATCGATGGCACGGCACCCACCGTGGACGGTCGCACCCTGCAGCAGATCGCCGATGACGTGAAGGAGACCCCCGGGCAGCAGGTCATCGTGCCCATCGAGACCCCGCTCAAGGCCACCGGTGGCCTGGCGATCCTGCGCGGCAACCTGTCGCCCGAGGGTTCGGTGGTCAAGCTGGCCGGCCATGAGCGCCTGCTGCACCGCGGCCCCGCCCGTATCTTCGACCGCGAGGAAGAGGCCTTCGCCGCGGTCAAGGCCGGTGCCATCAAGGAAGGCGATGTGGTGGTCATCCGCTACGAGGGCCCGGCCGGTGGCCCCGGAATGCGCGAGATGCTGCACGTCACGGCCGCCATCGTGGGCGAGGGCATCGGCGATGATGTGGCGCTCATCACCGACGGCCGCTTCAGCGGCGCCACCCATGGCCTGATGGTGGGCCATGTGGCTCCCGAGGCGTATCGCGGGGGTCCGATCGCCATTATCCGCGAGGGCGACATCATTGTGCTCGACGTGGAGAAGCGCGAGTTGAACGTGGAACTGAGCGACGAGGAGATCGCCTCGCGCCTCGCATCGTGGACGCGCCCCGAGCCCAACTACCGCACCGGGGTGCTTGCCAAGTACGCCACGCTGGTGTCGTCTGCCAGTGAGGGAGCGGTCACGCTGCCGAATCTCTAGCGGCGTGAGTCCACCTCCCCCGTGCTGAAGCTGGCGCATTGCCGGTTCGGGCCGCTGCCCGGGGCGCGTCACGTGGCGCCCGAGGTGCGGCGAATGGGCGTTGCCGAGTTCCTGTCGGGGCTCGGCAGCACCGGATCCACGCTGGCGCTCTACTTCGTGGCGTTCAGCAGCCAGGGCAGCGCGACAGACGCCGCGTACGTGAGCGCGGCGTACATGGTCCTGTACATGCTGGCTTCATTCGTCAGCCCCGCGGTGTCGGCGCGATTCGACCACCGCCGTGTGGTTGTCGTTCAGGTTGTGCTGAAGACCCTCATATTCATCCTGCCCTGGGTGCTGTCGCTCGTTGGGAATCTCACCGTTGGCTCCATCATCCTGGTCATGGGCCTGACGGGGCTGGTCTCCGGGGCCACCCAGCCGGCGTACTACGAGGTGCTGCAGGATATCTCGCCCAAGGGTGGGGTGACCGCTGCCAATGCCTTCATCGGGTCCCGGTACTCAGCGGCGGCGGTGATCGGGGCGATCGTGGGTGGGGCAGTGCTGGCGGCGATGGGCCCCACCTGGCTGCTCTTCGCCAACGTGCTGAGCTACCTGCCCCTGCTGTGGGTGCTGCTGCGATTGCCCGCTCGGGCCGCGGGCACACGGTCGGGCGAACCCAGGTCCCATATGGCGGCGGCACTTGCAGACTTGTTCCGTACGCGGGTGCTCCGCCTCGGGATCCTGCTCGATCTCGCCGTCGTGGCGCTCTCGATTCCCACCGCGCTGCTCACGAAGCTGGCAAATGGCGTGGGGACCTCGGCCGCCTATTACGGCATCGTGTCCGCCGCATCCGGGTTCGGCATGGTGTTGACCATGCCGCTCCTCGCGCGGCTCAACGCGCGGCGACAGCGCCCTGGCGTTGTGGTGGGGGCCATTGTGGTGCTCGCGCTTGGACTGTTGCTCACCGGTGTTGTGGGTGCCACGGGCCAACAGGGCGTGTCCGGGGCCCTCTTGCTCTCGCTTGCGGTGTGTCTGGCGTTTCTGGGCAGCTTTGCGGCCGGCGACAAGTTGCTCGCGGTTGTGCAGGTGAGTGCGCCCAGGGCAGAGCGAACCGTCGCCATCGCAGCCATCACGTTTCTGGCAATGGCCGCAGCAACCGTGACCACCCTGGCTGAGGGCGCACTTGCCGATGTGCTGCCGGTGTGGTGGATCCAACTTGTGGCCGGGGCGATGGCGCTCACGCTCGCGCTGGTTGGCGTCGTGGCGGTCCGCCGCGGTTGGCTTCCGACGTCGCATGCATCACACGCCTGAGGCGCATCACCGCGGCCCGGGGGTGGGGGCCGAGAGTGTTGGTACAGTCCTCGGCGGCCTCTCCGGGAGGCGCGCTGGGGCGTAGCCAAGCGGTAAGGCAGCGGGTTTTGGTCCCGCGATCGGGGGTTCGAATCCTCCCGCCCCAACCAGGCACACAACACAGGCCAGCGAGATGAGCGTCGGCGCAGTCGTACTTGCCGCGGGTCACGGAACCCGCATGCGTTCTCGCCTCCCGAAGGTCCTCCACCCGATCGCTGGCAGGCCCATGATCATGTGGGTGCTCGACGCGCTCGGTGACGTCGATCCGGCCTCGGTGGTGGTGGTGCTCGGCCCCGAGGGTGACGAGGTCATCGAGTCGCTTCCGGCCGGCATGTGCACGGCGCTTCAGGAGGTACGCGATGGCACTGGCGGTGCCACGCGCGTCGGGCTCGAGGCCCTCGATCCCGCGGTGGACACTGTGGTGGTCATGTGCGGTGACACCCCGCTGGTGGATCCGGGGCTGGTGAGCGCGCTCATCAGCGATCACGTGCACAGTGGCCGTGCGGCCACCATGGTCACGGCCATCCTCCCTGACGGTGGCGCCTACGGCCGGGTTATCCGCGAGCCCACGGGCGTGCGGGTGGTCGAGGCGCGGGATGCGCACCCCGACGATCTTGCGGTGCGCGAGATCAACGCGGGCCTGTTCGCTTTCGACCGCGCGGCACTCGACACCGCCATTGCCCAGGTGGGCAGCGACAACGCGCAGGGAGAGATCTACCTGCCGGATGTCCTCACGCTGGTGGCGGGCGAGGTGGGGGCGCTGGTGGCTCCCGACGCCACGGTTGTGCAGGGCGTCAACACCCGTGCTGATCTGGCCGACTGCGAGGCCGCGATCCAGGCACGACTGCGAAATGAGTTGATGCTGGGTGGGGTGACCATGCCCGACCCGTCCCGCGTGCTGGTTGACGCATTCGTGACCGTGGGTCAGGACACCACGCTGTGGCCCGGCACGGTGCTGCGCGGCGCGACCAGTGTGGGGGAGGGGTGCGAGATCGGCCCCGACGTGGTGATGGTCAATTCGTCAGTGGGCAACGACACCGTTGTGGTGAGTGCCCACGTGCTGTCGTCGGCGGTGGGCAACGGCTGCCAGGTGGGGCCGTTCGCGTACCTGCGCCCGGGTGTGACCATGGCCGATGGCAGCAAGGCCGGCACCTACGTGGAGATGAAGAACACCACGCTCGGCGAGAACAGCAAGGTGCCCCATCTGTCGTACGTCGGCGACGCAGAGGTGGGCAGCAACACCAATATCGGCGCGGGCAACATCACGGCCAATTACGACGGCTTCCGCAAGCACCGCACCACGGTGGGCAGCGACGTGAAAACCGGCAGCGACTGCGTGCTGGTTGCGCCGGTTACCATCGGCGACCGCGCGATGACCGGGGCAGGCTCCATAATCACCGGCGACGTTCCCCCGGGTGCACTCGGAATCGCACGTGCCCGGCAGCAGAACATCGAAGGCTTCACCGACAAGGCCGAGGCGCGGGCCAAGAAGGCCGCAGCCGATGACGACCCCGGAGCGCACTGAGCATGAGCACCAAGAGCATCGATCGCGACGACTCCAAGCGCCTCATGGTGTTCGCAGGCACGTCCAGCAAGGCGCTGGGCGCACAGATCGGAAGTCGCCTGGGTATCGAACTCGGCGAGGTCATCATCCAGCGCTTCCAGGATGGCGAGATCTACGTGCGCTTCGAGGAGAGCATCCGCGGCGCCGACATCTTTCTGGTGCAATCCACCAGCACGCCGGTGAACGACTCCCTCATGGAGTTGCTCATCATGATCAACGCGGCCAAGCTGGCATCGGCGCACCGCATCACCGCGGTCATGCCCTGGTACGGATATTCGCGACAGGACAAGAAGAGCTCACCGCGCGAGCCCATCACGGCCCGCCTGGTGGCGCAGCTGCTGGAGGCCGCGGGTGTTGACCGCGTGCTCACCATGGACCTGCACGCCGGCCAGATTCAGGGCTTCTTCCAGATCCCGGTGGATCACATGACGGCCACACCGATCCTCGCCGACCACTTCATGGAGCGCCAGTTCGCCGGGGACTTCCCCGAGGGGCTCGTGGTGGTGTCGCCCGACGCCGGGCGCGCAAAGCTCGCCAATCACTTCGCCGAGAAGCTGGGCGCGCGCCTCGCGGTGCTGGCCAAGCAGCGGCCCGAGCACAACACCGCCGAGATCACGTTCCTCATCGGTGATGTGGAGGGCAAGGCGGCCCTGCTCATTGACGACATGATCGACACGGCCGGAACCCTGTGCGCAGGGGCCGCCGTGGTGAAGAAGGCCGGTGCCACCAAGGTGCTGGCCGCTGCCACACACGGAATCTTCTCGGGCAAGGCATTCGACCGGCTTGAGGAGTCGGTGATCGAGGAGATCGTGGTGACCGACACCATTCCGGTGCCGGAGGGCTCGGCCGGCGGCAAGATCCAGATCCTCTCGGTGGACCGCATCCTGTCCGACACCATCCACAACGTCTTCTGCGACGAGTCGGTGTCGGAGATCTTCGCGGGCGAGAACCAGCTCTTCTGATGCACCCGTACTGAGGGCCTGCCCCGTGGGCGCGGGCCTTGCGGACACCTGTTGTCCATCGCCGCCGTGTGACCACCAGCGGCGCCCGGGTGCCTGTGTGCCACGCCACGCCACGCTGACCGGACGTCCCGTATGTGCTTGGCCAGTGACACATCACGGCCACCAGCCGACCGGGTCGTGTTGAGTTGCCCCAGTGATTTCAAGTAATACCCCTCAGCCCACCCCTGGTGATGAGTCGACCCTGAACCCGCTTCAGCGCCGGGTGTGGTTTCTGTCCGGCCTCGGGGTGCTCCTCGACGGCTTCGACCTGTTCATCATCGGAGTGGCCCTGCCGCTCATCACGGTGCAGTTCGCTCTGGGCGACTTTGACAAGGGCATGGTGGGCGCCGCGGCGGTTCTCGGTGCGGTCGTGGGCGCGGCGGTCATGGGACGCCTTGCCGACCACTTCGGGCGTCGGCTGCTGTTTGTGGCCGACCTGCTCCTGTTCGTCATCTTTGCGGTGCTGTCGGCATTCGCATGGGATCTGTGGAGCCTTCTGGCCTTCCGGTTCCTCTTGGGGTTCGCCGTGGGTGCCGACTACCCAATTGCGTCCTCGTACCTCGCCGAGTTCATGCCGTCCAGTGTTCGCGGGCGGTGGATGGTGGGTGCGTTCAGCTTTCAGGCCATTGGGATCCTTCTGGGCGCAAGCCTCGGTGTACTGATCCTGCTGTCCGGAGCCGACCAGGATCTGGCATGGCGTCTCATGCTGGGGGCCGGAGCGCTGCCTGCACTGGTCATTGTGTTTCTCAGACGCTCCATTCCGGAGAGCCCGGAGTGGGAACACGCGAAGAAGGCCCAGAAGAAACACCCCGGCATACGGGCGCTCTTTGCACCGGGCCTGCGGCGGCGCACCATTCTCGCCGTGGTGCCGTGGTTCCTCATGGACATCATGCTGTACGGAGTGGGGATCTTTACCCCCACCGTTCTCGCCATGATCAGCATCGGTGGCGACGGCACGGTCATCGGGAAGGACATCGCCGTCACAGCGGGCACCGCAGCCCTCGACATCTTTCTGGTCATCGGCTTCGTCATCGCCATCGTGCTGGTTGAGCGGGTGGGGCGCATGTCGCTGCAGATTGTGGGCTTCGTGGGTGCGACGGTGGGCCTGTTGCTCCTTGCCACCGGATCGCTCGGGATTCAATCCGATCCCGTCATCCTCATCGGGTTCGCCGTGTTCAACCTGATGGTGAACACGGGCCCGAACTCCACCACGTTCCTCGTGGCAGCGGAGGTGTTCCCCACCGAGCTACGGGCCACTGGCGCGGGGCTCGCGGCCAGCGCGGCCAAGCTGGGCGCCGTGGTCGGAATCATCTCGTTGCCGCTCATGCTGGGATCGATCGGACTCGCCGCCACGATGTACATCATCGCCGGGGTCAGCGCGCTCGGCATGATCGTGACCGCCGTCTTCCGCTTTGAGACGGCCGGCCGGGAACTGCGCGAGGTCAACACCATGCCCTACCCGCTGCCGGCTCCCACGGGCGCCAACGACGATCGGTAACCACCTGCCCGGGGGCTAGGTGGCGGCGCGCTCCCGGCAGGTGTGGATGATGTCCAGCGCCTCGGCGCGATCTCCCCAGCCGCGCAC
>JBMOGE010000046.1:0-16113 GCA_049318525.1 Miltoncostaeaceae bacterium | reverse complement strand
CCATCCCGGCATGCGCATCGGCCAGATCTCGTTCCTGCAGATGAGCACGCCCGTTGACAAGCCCTATCAGGGCAAGTACCAGGGACAGGCAGGGCCCACGGCCAGCCGATCACACCAGGACTTCAGAAACTAGAAGCGGCGCCTGCTCCTGCTGGACCGGCCGCTGTAGCGGCGGTCGGCGATGAATGCACCAAGCACCGCCACGACCAGCGATGCCACCAGGATGATGATCGACTGACCATCGCCGCCGGGCCCGAACTCGGGTTCGGCCGGGCCGCCGAATGCGTTGACGATCCACAGCACGACGACCACGGCGGCCCACAGCAGCCAGCCCAGTGCCCACGCGGCAACGGCTGTGGATGGGCGGCGGTCGAGGGTACGCACGCCGGCGAGAAATCCGGCCAGCAGAAAGCCCGCGAGGATGACGACGATGCGCAGCCACAGGTCGGCGCCGGATGAGGCCGCAAGGGCCAGCATCCCCACCAATCCACCCCATCCGACTGCCATCGGCTCAACGCGTATGCCTCAGCCCCCCGTTCAGTGGTTGCCCGTCGCGCCCATGCTAACGTCGCGGCGAGGTTCCCCCACCGGGGAACACTGAACACGAGGTTTCCATGCCCTTCGGAATCGGCCCGCTCGAACTCGTCATCCTCCTTGTGATCGTCCTCCTCATCTTCGGGGCCAAGCGCCTGCCGGAGATGGGTCGGAGCCTGGGATCAGGGATGCGCGAATTCAAGAAGGGCGTCTCCGGCGAGAAGACTGAGGAGACGCAGGATCAGGTAACTGCCGCGCAGGCGGCCGATCCCACGCTTCCCCAGCCGCAGACGCAGAAGACCGACGAGACGACCCCCGCCTCCTAGCGGGTCGTCCACCGTCCTCATCAGGGCGGATTGGATCGTCCCGGTCGCATCACCGCCCCTGGCCAAGGGGGCGGTGCTCATTCGCGACGGCGTCATCGAGGCCGTGGGTCCGGTGCGCGACGTCGAGCCACCCGGCGGTGCGCTGGAGATCGACCTCGGCGAGGTCATCCTCATCCCGGGGCTCATCGATTCGCACTGCCATCTTGAATGGGCGCTCACGGCCGGTGTCTCAAAGCCCGCGCCATTCCCCGCCTGGCTCGGTGGCTTCGCAGCCCGTAGCCAGGAACTTGACATGCACCACCGTGAGCGAGCCGCGCGCTGGGGAGCCCTGATGGCGCTCGTGTGCGGTACGACGACCGTGGCCGATTCGGGCCCATCGGGTGCGGCCTCGCCCGCCATCTCCGAGGCGGGGATGCGCGGCACGGTGCACCTTGAGATCTTCGGGCGCGAGCGTGGGCGCGACGCCCTCGACCGCGCGATACAGCACGCCGAGGCCATCGGGCTGCTGCGCGATGAAGTGGGCCCGGGCGTGCGCATCGGCGTCTCGCCCCATGCGCCCTACACCGTGGGGCCCGATCTGTGGACAGCCCTGCTGGAGCATCCCGACCTCGGTGACCTGCCCTTTGCCACCCACATCGCGGAGTCGCCCGAGGAGGTGCGGCTGCTCGACGAGGGCGACGGGCAGCTCGGTGCCCTCTTCAAGGCCATGGGTCGCGAACCCGGCCAGTGGCCCAGCCGTGCCCGTGGACCAGTGGCCCGCCTGGGAGCGCATGAGGTGCTGCGCCCCGGCCTCATCGCCGCACATGCGGTGCAGGTGAATGAGATGGACGCCATGACACTCGCTGCGTGCGACGTGCGCGTTGCGCACTGCCCACAGAGCAATGCGCGCCTGCACTGCGGCGATGCACCCATTGCCATGCTCGAAGAGGTTGGCGTGCGGGTGGGCCTCGGTACCGACAGCCCAGCAAGTGCAGGCGCCTATGACCTACGTGCCGAGGCCCGCGCCGCCGGCGAGGCTGCAGCCCGGCGCGGGGAACCCCGCTCCGCAGCCGATCTCCTCGCCATGGCCACCATGGGTTCGGCGAAGGTGCTCGGCATCGAGAACGAGGTCGGGGCGATCGCGCCAGGCATGCTGGCCGACCTGGTGGCCATCCGGCCACGCGATGCCGAGGCCGCCGGGTACGACACAGCGGCCGCGGCACTCGACCCCGGATCACGGGTGGAGTGGGTGATGGTGAACGGCGAGGTGCTGATTGAGGGCAACCACGCCGCCAAGGTGGACGCCGAGGGAATCATCGCCGATGCCCGGCAGGCGCGACATGAGATCGGTCTGGACTAGGCTGCCGCGATGCTCTTCGACGGGACAAAGAACAAGATCCTCGTAAAGGCCGTGGCCATCTTGGCAATGGTGGCCTTTCTGGGCTTCGGCCTGGTGGCTGGTGGCCTCGCCGTGAGCGGCGGCTGCGGTGCCAACGATCCGGCGCAGATGGCCATTGACGATGCGCGGTCCGCGGTGTCCAACGCCACCGCCCAGCAGGCCGCAGCCATCAAGGCGCTCAAGGCGTCGGGTGGCAGCGGACAGGCCCGCAAGGACATTGCGGCCGCACGTGCCGATCTCGCATCGGCCCAGGGGCAGCTCGCCAGTGCGCTGGCATCGCTCAATGCCACCGACCCGGCGGCGGTCACCGCTGCCGAGGCCGCCGTGGGCCTCTCGCCCAACGACCTCACAGCCATCCAGTCGCTGGCAACTATCGCCATCGCCCAGAACAACGGCGCAGCGGCGCTCAGCGCACTCGCCAAGTACACCACCCGCAACCCCAACGATGCGCAGGCGTTTCTCCTGTGGGGCCAGGTTGCCGAGCAGGCCGGCCAGACGAACCAGGCGATTCTCGCCTACCAGCGCTTTGTGCAGCTGGCACCCGACGACTCACTTGCACCAGATGTGCGCATGCACCTGAAGGACATGGCGAAGGCCGCCGCAAAGGCCAACGCCGGCTAGCCAAAAATGTTTTGCCGTTTCACACCGGTTGCACTAACGTGCCCCCGGGCCGTTAGCTCAGCTGGTAGAGCAGGGGACTCTTAATCCCAAGGTCGTAGGTTCGACTCCTACACGGCCCACTTCCGAAAGCCACCCGTCGCGGTGGCTTTCGTCGTTCTGGCAACGGGCCCCCGGAGCGTGGGAATTCGGGCCTATTCACACGACCCCCGCTCCCGGCAGCGGGGGCAATCACCGCATGGACACTGGGGTTTCGAGGTGTGAAACCCCGTTCCTTCCCGTGGGAATGGGGATCTGCACCGGAGTGCCCGCTCAGAGCGGCAAACGATGCGCGACACACGCCTTTCGCCATTGGCACGACCGCGCCATGACGCTAGGTTCACCGTCCGAAATACAGAAGGGTCCGCGTGCGGACGCCGTGCTTCGCAGCACTGCACCTCCCCGCACATCGGTCGCCCCGCCACGGCGGATGTGTGACCAGCAGACCGAAATCGCGACTGGGAGATCCCCTGCCGCAGCGCATCGCCATCGCCATCGCCGTCCCCACTCTCGCCCTCGGCATCTTCGCCGCGGGTGCGTTGGGAGCATCGATGCCGACCAGCGTGCCGGGGACCCACGTCACCGCGTCCGCCGCTCCGGATCCCGCGACCGCCGTGCCTGCACCTGCCGCGGCCGCAGCCGCGGCGAGCACCCCCGTGGTGCTGTCGCGATCACTGGCCCCCACGATCGCCACCGGGTACGACGCCTGGGCCGAGGGCAATGCGTGCGCCGGATTCCCGCAAACCAAGAAGACCGATCTCACCGTGGGGTCGGACCTCGTGGGATGCGGCAAGTACATCAAGATCTGCATCAGCGGGCGCTGCGTGGTTGCTCAGAAGCGTGACACCGGCCCGTTCCGCGATGGTCGCCACATCGACATGAACGTGGGCACCATCCTCGCACTCGGCTTCAAGTCGCTGTACCACTTCGGCGTGCGCAAGGTCACCTGGGCCCCTGTGGTCGGCAATCCATCGCGCACCGTGGCATCTGTGAGGTAGAGCGGCACATTCATCTGGATGCGGGACCAAGGGGGCCACGGGCCCCCTTTTTCATGCCCATTTCCGCAATCCTTGCTTTCCCAGTAGGGATTGTCTAGTTTGCCGATCCCACGTCCGGGGAGACCCGGGTATGGGACGAGACGAACCCTGATGACCCGAGGAGCACCGACGGTGAGCACGACTGGCTGGAGAGACCGCCTGGAGGCGCAGATGCCACCCGACCTGGCGGAAGAGATCGACATCTTCGAGACCCAGCTCGAACTCCGGCAGGATGGCCGCGTTGACGAGCGGGTGTTCGCCGAGACGCGTCTGCGTCGCGGCGTGTACGGCCAGCGCTACGACAACGGCCAGCGCCACGACGGTATTGAGCAGCGCACCCTCACATTCCCGGCCGGCGACCTCACCAAGGGGCCCGAGACGCTGTGGGATGCCCCGGGCATGCTGCGCATCAAGGTGCCGTGGGGCGGACTCACTCCCATTCAGCTCGACGTAATGGCCGAGCTGGCCGAGGAGTACTCCGACCACATCCTGCACATCACCACCCGTCAGGACGTGCAGCTGCATTACGTGCACATTGAGGACATGCCCACCGTCATGCGTCGTCTGGCCGCCGTGGGTATGACCACGCGCGAGGCATGCGGCAACGGCGTGCGCAACCTCACCGCGTGCCCGCTGTCGGGCGTGTGCCGTACCGAGGCATTCGACGTCACCCCGCACTCCGAGGCCCTCTTCCGCTTTCTGCTGGGACACCCCGATTGCCAGGACTTCGGACGCAAGTTCAAGATCGCGTTCTCGGGCTGCGCCGATGAGGCCTGCGGCCTGGTGATGATGCACGACCTGGGGGCAATCGCCCGCACCGACCTGGTGGACGGCACGCCCGTGCACTCGTTCGACGTCTATGTGGGCGGAGGCCTCGGCACCACGCCGCATCAGGCGAAGTTGCTGGCCGATCGTGTGCCGCTTGGCGAGCTGTTGCCCATCACGCAAGCGGTGGCCCGTGTGTTCGCCCGCCTGGGCGAGAAACTGAACCGCAACCGGGCGCGCATCAAGTTTCTGGTGGCCGGAACCGGTATCGAGGAGTTCCAGCGTCTGGTGCGCGAGGAGCGCGAGATCCTTCCGTACGACGAGCGCTGGACCGCACACCTGGAGGACGGCCTCGCACCCGAGGTTCCCTCACGCTCGCTGGATGGCGTTGGCGAGGAGGACGGCACCGATGCGGCGTTCGTCACATGGCGCGACACCAACGCGTACCTGCAGCGCCAGGATGGCTACGCCGTGGTGACGGTGCCGCTGCCGCTCGGCGACATCTCATCGCACCAGTCGCGCCTTCTGGCCGACATCGCCAGGCGCTTCGTGGGCGACACCATCCGCACCACCGTGGAGCAGAACATCGTGTTCCGCTGGGTGCGCCTTGAAGACCTGCGCGACCTGTACGCGGCCCTTGGAGAGATCGGCATGGCCGACGCCGTGGCCGAGACCATCGTTGACGTCACCTCCTGCCCCGGCACCGACACGTGCAAGCTCGGCATCTCCGCCTCGCGCGGGCTCGCCGGCGAACTGCGTGAGCAGCTGGGTGCAAAGCAGACCGAACTCGACGAGGCCGTGCGCGGGCTTCGCATCAAGGTGAGCGGGTGCTTCAACTCGTGCGGCCAGCATCACGTGGCCGACATCGGGTTCTTCGGCAACAGCCGTAAGTCGGGTGGCCGCGTGGTGCCCCACTTCCAGGTGGTGCTCGGTGGCCAGTGGCAGCACAACGGCGGCTCGTACGGGCTCGCTGTGGGCGCCATTCCCAGCAAGCGCATCCCCGAAGTGGTTGACCGCATCACCGACCGGTTCGTGGCCGAGCGTGAGCCGGGCGAGTCGTTCCTCGACTGGACCGGCCGCACCGGTCGCAAGGGTCTTGCAGCCATCATCGCCGACCTGAAGACGATCCCCTCGTATGAGGAGGAGCCCGGGCTGTTCAGCGACTGGGGCAACCCGCGTGAGTTCACCATTGGTGACATCGGCATTGGAGAGTGCGCGGGCGAGGTCATCTCGTCTGCTGACCTCGAACTGTCGTTTGCCGAGAGCATCGCCTTTGAGGCCCAGGTGGCGCTGGAGGATGGCGACGTGGCCAAGGCCGACGAGCGCGCGTACCGCGCCATGATCACCGCCGCGCGCGCCATTGTGCGTACCGAACTGCCGGACGTGCCGGAGGATGACGACGTGATTGTGGGTGAGTTCGATACCCGCTTCGTTGAGACCAACCGGTTCCGCGACCGCTTTGCGCACTCGAAGTTCGCGCGCCCGCTGCTTGAGCGCCACGCATCCGGTGAGGCCGCCGCCAACGAGGAGGCCGCCCGGTCGCTCGTGGAAGAGGCTCAGCTGTTTATCGATGCAGCCCACGCATTTCAGATCCGCGAGGCCGGCGCAACGTCGGCCACGCAGTAATCCACGGCATCCGGAGGAGAGACGATATGAACCCACACCGCATCGCCGTGAAGCTGTACCTCGAGGACCCGGCCGGCCTCGACCCCGAGGAGCTCGTGCCCGTGTTCCACCGGTTTATCCGGGAGGACGTGGTCACCGGTGTACCCATTGACGTGGCCCGCTACGGCCACGTAATCGATGGCCCGGGGATCATGATCATCGGGAGCCTGAAGGATCATGCCCTCGATCTGGGCGGCGGCCGTGCCGGGCTGTCGACCACCCTCAAGCGGGGCGCCGACGGCACGTTGGCGAGCCGTGTGCACGAACTGGTGCAGGACGTCGCACGCCTGTCGGTCGACCTGCAGGCAGATCCCGATCTGGGGTCCCGCGCCCGAGTGGGCACTGGCGAGATCCTCATCACCATCCTCGACCGCTACGAGGCGCCCAATGACGACGCCACGCTGCTGAAGGTCGATCCGGCCATCCGCGAGGTCATCACCGCGCTCAGCGAAGCCGGTGGTGCGGGTGCCGTCACCGTCGAGCGGGTGGGTGAGTCGCGCGACCCATTCGCCGTGCGCGTGCTGCTCGACCAGCCGCGGCCGCTTATCCAATGGGCCGAGGGCGTGGAAGCCGCCTCGGTCTAGGGGAACCTCGGGGAGGCGGCCTTACAGGCTGCTCATATGACGCACACGTCGGGCACCAATGGTGGGCCGATTCTTCACGGACTTAGGAAGGACCCCCAAGGAGGACTCCCGTGAAGAAGGCCCGGCTCGCCGGTGCGGTTCTTGCCGCACTTATCGGCGCAGCGACTGTTCCCGCACTTGCCATGGCGCATGGATCGATGTCCGATCCTCCGTCCCGCCTGCATGGATGCGCGTTCAGCCACAAAGATGATCCCGCCTGCGTGGCGGCGTTCACCGCGAACCCGCAGGCGGTGTACGACTGGATGGAGCTGAACATCGGCGCCGCCGGCGACCAGCATCAGGCGCTCATCCCCGATGGGCAGCTGTGCAGAGCCGGCCGCGCGAAGTACGCCGCATTCGACGTGGCGCGTGCCTGGCCGGTGACCGACATCGCTCCAGGTGCCGATGGCAAGTACAGCTTCACGTGGACCTCATCGGCCCCACATGCGACCAAGTACTACCGGCTCTATCTGGCCAAGGCGTCGTACGACCCATCGCAGCCGCTCACATGGGCAGACCTTGAGCAGGTGTACGACTCAGGGGCCATCCCGGCCGCCGCCACCAACACGTTCAGAGTGGCCCTCCCGGCCCGCACCGGGCACCAGGTGCTTTACACCGTGTGGCAGCGGAGCGACTCGCTTGAGGCGTTCTACGCCTGCAACGACATCCGTCAGGTAGCAGCGGATGGGACCACGCCCGCCCCGGCTCCGGCACCCACGCCTCCTCCCACACCAACACCGACCCCGACACCGACCCCGACACCAACACCGGGGACCAACCTGGCAGTCACCCAGACCGTGGCCTCCGATTGGGGCGAGGGGTACTGCAAGGACGTACGCGTGACCAACAACGGGTCGGCAACCGTCACGTGGACGGTGCCCATACCCGTGGAGGGCATGGTGAGCACGCTGTGGTCTGCAAAGGCCGCGAATGGCGCGACCACCGGCACCCTTCAGATGAGCGGCGAGTCGTGGAACTCAACACTGGCGGCAGGGGCGTCAACCACCTTCGGATACTGCGGAATGCGTATGGGCGCCCCGGCACCTGCGCCGACTCCGGATCCCACGCCGGCACCGACGCCGCCTCCCGCACCGACACCCACCCCGGTGCCGGTTCCGACTCCGGTGGGCAATGCCGCGTTCGCACTCACCATCACGTCAGACTGGGCCTCTGGGTTCTGCACTGATGTGAAGGTGACCACCACGTCAGCCTCGCCCATCACGTGGCAGGGGCAGTTGGCGATCGGTGGCACGACGACAAGCCTGTGGAACGCGGTGGCCAGCGGGACGTCGGGCACCGTGACGGTGAAGGGTGAGGCCTGGAACCCCACGGTGTCGGCATCGTCGCCAACCACGTTTGGCTACTGCGCCGAGCGTCCGGTGTCACCAGCGGCTGCATCGATGCCGGTGATCACGGCGGCCGCAGTTGCGGTCGCGGGCGTGCCTGCCGCTCCATCCGTGGCGAAGGCGAAGGCAGTCGCCAAGATGAAGATGGTCACCAAGGCAAAGGGCAGGGTGAAGGTGCACAAGCGGCCGACGAGGGTCGCCGCGCACCACCACTAGCGACCTCACATAGTCGGCCACCCCGGGGGGGCCCGACCGGTCGTCGGGCACCGTCCACGGACTTCGTCCACACTCCTTCCCTGTGAATGTTCCCCTTTGGGCCTGGGCCGCGCTGGTCTCCGCCACAATCATCATCATCGCGCTCGATCTGCTGGTCATCTCGAAGGCCGGGAAAGAGATGCGCGTACGTACTGCGCTCATCTGGACGGCCTTCTGGCTGGCAGTCGGGGTTGGCTTCGGGTTTGTCGTGGCGGCGGTCTGGGGATCGCGATACGCAGGGGAGTACTGGTCAGGCTTCTTGCTCGAGTACTCGCTGTCGATGGACAACGTGTTCGTGTTCATCGTGCTCTTCGGGTTCTTTGCCACCCCGCAGGTGGCCCGCCTGCGCGTGCTCACGGTGGGCATTCTTCTGGCCCTCGCCCTGCGTCTGGCCGCGATCCTCGTGGGGGGCGTGCTCATTACCCGTGCCTCATGGGTGCTCTATTTCTTTGGTGCGTTCCTGCTGTGGACCGCCTGGCGCCTGGTAGCCCATGCAGACGACCCCGCAGACCCCGAGCATTCCAAGGTCCTCAAGTTTCTCAAGCGGCATCTGCCACTGACAGGCACCTACGAGGGTGCCAACTACGTTGTGCGGCGTGGCGGCAAACGCATGGTCACCACGCTGGGGCTGGTGCTCATCATGCTGGCCGGTACCGACCTGGTGTTCGCGCTCGACTCCATCCCCGCCGCCTTCGGGGTGACCAAGGAGCCGTTTCTTGTGTTCGCAGTCAATGCGTTCGCACTTCTCGGGCTCAGATCGCTCTACTTCGTGCTCGAGGGCATGGTCGAGCGCTTCAAGTACCTCTCATATGGGCTGGCCGTCGTGCTGGCATTCGTGGGCGTGAAGATGCTGGTGAAGGACGTGTGGCACCCCGCCGCATGGATGTCGCTCGCGTTCATCGTGCTGGTGCTGGCCGGAAGCATCGGCATCAGCTGGTGGGTAACGCGCCCTGGGCGTGAGGCGCGCCCGGACTGACAGAGGTCCCCGGCACCCGTCGGCATGGCCAAACCGGACCCCTGCCCGAGATACCATGCCCCGCAGGTGGACCAGCTCTCACTCATCTCCTTCCCCATCGCTTTTGCGGCGGGATTCGTCTCGTTCGCATCGCCGTGCGTGCTGGCGCTGGTTCCGGGATACCTGTCGTTCATCTCAGGAGTGCCCGCCGATCAGGTGGAGCAGCGCTGGAAGAGCGTCATCCGCCCCACGCTCGCCTTCATTCTGGGTTTCGCGATCATGTTCTCCATCTTCGGCGCCAGCGCCGGGCTGCTGGGGCAATCGCTCGCCCGCAGCCGCGACACGCTCAACCTGGTGGCGGGGATCATTCTCATCGTCATGGGCGTCGCCATGCTCGTGCTGCCCCGACTCGGGTGGATGCAGGGCGACCGGCGCGTCCGGATGGCCAAGCGGCCCGAGACCCTGGTGGGTGCAAGCCTGGTGGGCGCCGCCTTCGCCGCCGGATGGACTCCCTGCATCGGCCCGATTCTCGGCAGTATCCTCACGTATGCCGCGCCCACCGGGTCACCCCTGGCCGGTGCGCTGCTGCTCTTCGTGTACTCGCTCGGCCTGGGTATCCCATTTCTCCTGGCCGGGATGTTTCTCACCCAGACCCTGTCAGCGTCGCGGTGGATCCGCGATCACTGGAGCGTGGTCAATGCAATTGGTGCTGGGCTCATGATCGTGCTCGGCGTACTCATCGCAACAGGTGATCTGGAGCGCATTACCCAGCAACTCTCCCGAATAGGGTTCGCGGGACTCTAGGAGGCTCATGCGCATCGTTTCGCTGGTCGGCAACCGACCCCAGTTCGTGAAGGCCGCTCCCCTGTGCCAGGCGCTCCGTGCGCAGGGCGAGGAGATTCTCGTGCACTCAGGCCAGCACTACGACCCTGACCTGGCTGATCTGTTCTTCGACGAACTCGGAATCCCGGCACCCGACCACGCCCTCGCGGTGGGTCCCGGAAGCCCCCTGCATCAGCTCACCATCATGATGGAGCGCCTGGAGCCGGTGCTGGCCGATGCGAAGCCCGACGCCCTGCTGGTGTACGGCGACACCACCACCACGCTGGCCGGTGCCCTGGTGGCGGCCAAGATGGACGTGCCCCTTGCGCATGTGGAGGCCGGGCTGCGCTCGTTTGACAAGCGCATGCCCGAAGAGCAGAACCGGGTCATCACCGACCACCTGAGTGACGTGCTGCTGTGCCCCACCCAGCAGGCCGTCGACAACCTGACGCGCGAGGGCGTGACCAAGGGCGTGCACCTTGTGGGCGACGTGATGTACGACGCCTGCCGCGCATTCGCAGCCCTCGCCGCCAAGCAGCCCGGGGCTGTGGGCCGCGGCCTGGAGCCCGGTGGCTATGTGCTGGTAACCATCCACCGTGCGGCGGCCACCGACACGCCCGAGGCCCTCAGCGCCATGGTGGAGGTGCTCACCTCGCTCGACGCGCCCGCCATCTTCCCCGTGCATCCGCGCACCAAGGCCAAGCTCGAGGCCGCCGGGCGTTGGGATGAGCTGCAGAACGTTCCCGGGCTCATCATGGCCCGACCCGCCGGATACCTCGACTTCACGGCGCTGCTGATGCAGGCGCAGGCCGTGATCACCGACTCCGGCGGCGTGCAGAAAGAGGCCTACTTCCACGGTGTGCCCTGCATCACCCTGCGCGACACCACTGAGTGGGTGGAGACCGTGAATGGCGGGTTCAACCGCCTTACCGGTATGGACGCCGCAAAGGTGGCCGAGGCCATGGCCGACCTGTCCATGCCCGCTGAGCGACCGCAGTACTACGGCGACGGCCATGCGGCCGACGCCATCGTGCGTGCCCTGGTGGCCGAACTGGGCTAGGGAAGGTCGAAGGGCGACGGACCGTCGTCGTCCTTCGAACTGCCGGTGCCCGGCAGTTCGAACACGTCGGTGGCACCAAACCGCACCAGGAGCGCGGTGGGGCGGATCATGAGGAACAGGCGCGCCGACCGGGACTCCTCCGCCTGCGTCCAGCGCCGCGCCTCGGCCCTGTCGACGATGCCGATACCAACGCCCGCACCGGCCAGCAATGCGGCGGTGGCGCCCACCTGGCTGATGACCGTATCGAGCACCAGCAGGACGACCGCACCCAGCATCAGCACCGATGCAGCGCGGGTGTGGCGCTCGCGGGCATCTGCCGGGGTCTCGTGCACCATCGCGCGGGGATTCAGTACGTGGGTCAGGGCGTGGGTCACCCGGCGGCGGCTCGTAACGCCGCCGAGCACGAGCGCCATCAGCAATGAGGCGGCAAAGACGATGCCCGCCTCAAGCGGCTGGACGGGGCCGTCAACCAGCCACACGACGGTCCAGTAGCAGGCAGATGCGAGCCCCAGGGACATCATGGCCTGGCCGCGCCAGCTGATCTCGGCGGATGCGCGGACGATTCGCGGGAGCCCAGCAAGTGCGGTATCTGCCAATTTGCCCCTCCAGATGGTTGTGAGCAGGGGGAACCACGAGGCCGCAGTGCCCCCCGGATGGCTACGATACCGCCGCTGTCCATGCAGAATCACATCTTCCAGAGCGGTCGCCCATGATCGCCCCCGCGCCACGCATCGGCGTCATCGGCCTCGGCTACGTCGGGCTGCCGCTTGCCGTGGTGTTTGCCGAGGCGGGAGTGCCCGTGCTGGGGCTCGATTCGTCGGTTCCGCGCGTGGCACAGGTGAACGCCGGTGAGTCGTACATCGAAGACGTTCCGTCGCCGCGCCTTGCACCGCTGGTGGAGCAGGGCCTTATCCAGGCAACTACTTCGTGGGATGGCATGGGCGATGTGGAGGCGGTCATCATCTGTCTGCCCACGCCGCTCGATGAACACCGCGAGCCCGACCTGAGCGCCGTGCTCGGCGCCACCGAAACGCTCGCAGGGCACCTGACCAAGGGCCAGCTGGTGGTGCTGGAGAGCACCACCTACCCCGGCACCACGCGGGAAGAACTCGCACCCCTGCTTGAGGCATCGGGCCTGATCGCCGGCGAGGACTTCCACCTGGCGTTCTCGCCCGAGCGCGTTGACCCGGGCCGCGAGGACTGGACCACCCGCAGCACCCCGAAGGTGGTGGGTGGCCTCACACCGCTGTGCACCGACAAGGTGGTGGCGGTATACGGCCTGGCATTTGACTCACTGGTGCCGGTCTCGAGCCCCGAAGTGGCCGAGATGACCAAGATCCTCGAGAACGTCTTTCGCAGCGTGAACATCGCGCTGGTCAACGAGACCGCCATGCTGTGTGACCGCATGGGCGTGGACGTGTGGGAGGTCATCGACGCGGCCGCCACCAAGCCATTTGGGTACATGCCATTTCGTCCCGGCCCCGGCCTGGGCGGCCACTGCATCCCGATCGACCCCTTCTACCTCACCTGGAAGGCACGCGAGTTCGACTTCCACACCGAGTTCATTGAGCTCGCCGGCAAGATCAACTCGCAGATGCCGTACTTCTGCGTGGCCAAGCTGGCCCGTGCGCTGAATGACCGCAAGAAGGCCATCAAGGGATCAACGGTGCTGGTGATCGGCGTGGCCTACAAGGCCGACGTGAACGACATGCGCGAGAGCCCGGCACTCAAGGTCATCTCCCTGCTGCTGGAGCGTGGCGCCAACGTGCGTTACCACGACCCGCATGTGCCGGCACTTGAACCCGGACACGGCCTTGACGTGGCCATGACCAGCGTGCCGCTCGACGACGCCGAACTGGCCGGAGCCGATGTGGTGGCCGTGGTCACCGCGCACTCAGGAATCGACTGGGCCCACGTGGCCGACGTTGCCGACCTGGTGGTGGACTTCCGCAATGCAGTACCTCGAGGGGAGAACGTGTGGACGCTGTGACGCCCCTCAATGTGGCCGTAGTGGGTATGTCGTACTGGGGGCCCAACCTGGCCCGCAACTTCGACCGGCTTGAGGGATCGAACCTGCGTTGGGCCTGTGACCTTGACGAGGGCCTGCTCGACCAGCACCGCTCCGGGTTTCCGCGCACCAAGTTCACCACCGATCTGGCCGAGGTGCTGGCCGACCCCGAGACCGACGCGGTGGTCATCGCCACCCCGGTGCCCACGCACGCGCGCCTGGCGCTGCAGGTGATCGAGGCCGGCAAGCACGTATTTGTGGAGAAGCCCCTCGCGCTCACCACGGCCGATGCCCGCGCCGTGGCCGAGGCCGCCGAGGCAAAGGGAATCACCTGCATGGTGGATCACCTGCTGGTGCTGCACCCGGCCGTCACCAAGGTGAAGGAACTGGTGGACTCCGGCCATCTGGGCGACGTGCACTACCTATACGGCAACCGCCTGAACCTGGGCATCGTGCGCCAGGACGAAAACGCCCTGTGGAGCCTGGGGCCGCACGACATCAGCGTGATGCTGCACCTGGTCGGCCAGCGGGCCGTTGAGGTGTCGGCCACCGGCGCGTCGTACCTGCAGCCGGGAGTGGAAGACGTGGTGTTCGGGCACATCAAGTTTGAGAGCGGCGTCACCGGGCACCTGCACCTGTCGTGGCTCGACCCCCACAAGATGCGCCGCATGACGGTCATCGGGTCGGAGCGCATGGTTGTGTTTGACGACATGGAGAGCGAGCGCAAGATCACCGTGTACGACAAGGGCCCCGTGCCCCGCACCGGCGAATACGGCGAGTACATCCAGGTGCGCTCGGGTGACATCTTCAGCCCCAAGATCAACGGTGCCGAGCCGCTGAAGCTCGTGTGCCAGCACTTTCTCGACTGCATCCGATCGGGCGACGCGCCAATCGCCGACGCCTGGGCCGGTCTCGCAACGGTTGAGGTGCTGGAGGCCATGGACAAGTCACTGGCCGAGAACGGCCGACCCATCACCCTGGAAGGGGCCCCTGCGTGAGCCGCGAGAACCTGGTGCTGGGCGAGGGCGCAGTGCTTCCCGACGATGTCGAAGTGGGCGCCAACGTGGTGATTCACGCCGGCACGGTCATCGGTGCCGGATGCGTCATTCAGGACAACGTGGTGCTCGGCAAGAGCCCGAAGCTCGCCAGCCGCTCAACGGCGAAGAAGAAGGAGCTGCCGGGTCTGGTCATCGCCGAGAGCGTCACCGTGTGCTCTGGCGCTGTGGTGTTTGCGGGCAGCACCATCGGGGCCCGCACCGTTATCGGTGACCAGGCCTTCGTGCGCGAGAACGTGACCATTGGCGAGGACTGCGGCATCGGCCGCGGCGTGTGCATCGAGAATCAGGTGACCATCGGGTCGCGCTGCTCCATTCAGAGCAACTCGTACATCACCCGCCTGTCCACCCTTGAAGACGATGTGTTCATCGCGCCCTGCGTCACCACCACGAACGACAACTTTATGGGTCGCACCCATGCGCGTCACCAGCTCCTGATGGGCGCCACCATCCGCCGTGCGGCGCGCATTGGCGGCGGCGTGGTCATTCTTCCGGGCATCGAGATCGGCGAAGAGGCCTTCGTGGCCGCCGGCGCCCTGGTGACCAAGGACATCCCCGCCGGCAAGTTGGTGGCCGGGCTGCCCGCGCGCGTGTGGCGCGACGTGCCTGAGGAAGAACTGCTCGAGAACCAGTAGGCACGGCGTGCCCCCCTCGGTCACCCACACCACGACCGACGGACATCCCACCACGCGGCTCACATCTGCGAGCGGGGATCTGACGGCCACCTACGCGCCGGGTGCAGGAATGGTGTGCTGCTCGCTGCGCCACCGCGGTGAGGAGCTGCTCGGCCAGCGCGGGGGGCTCGCCACCTACATCGAGCGGGGGTCGACCTTCGGTATCCCGCTGCTGTACCCGTGGGCAAACCGGCTGTCGGGTCTGCGCTACGCGGCAGTGGGGCACGAGGTGCTGCTCGATCCCGCCATCTCGCCCATCAGGCTCGACGCGAATGGACTGCCCATCCATGGCCTCCTGGCCGCGTGCCCGAACTGGAAGGTGACCGACGCCGGCGCCCACGGCGGCGCGGCCGTGCTGCGTGCCCGCCTCGACTTCGGGGCCGAGCCCGCGCTGATGGCGGCCTTCCCATTTCCCCACCTCCTCGAGATGGCCGTGCGTCTCGACGATACCGGCCTTGCCATCACCACCACGGTCACCCCCACCGGTGACGTACCAGTGCCGATTGCCTTCGGGTTTCACCCCTACCTCGCGCTGCCCGGTGGCACCCGCGACGGGGTGGAGATCACGCTGCCGGTGGAGCATCACGCATTGCTTGACGAGCGGGGGCTGCCCACGGGTGCGGGCGAAACCGTCGCCCCACTGACGGTTGCACTCACCGATCAATCATTCGATGACCTGTTCGACCGCCTGGCCCCGGTGCCCCGCTTCACCCTGCATGGCCCCGGCCGCGAGGTGACCGTGGCATTTGACGAGGGCTACCCCGTGGCGCAGGTGTACGCGCCGGCCGACCAGCCGTTCGTCTGCTTCGAGCCCATGACCGCGCCGACCAATGCACTCGTCACCGGCAATCAGTTGCCCGCGGTGGACCCGGGGAACGTATTTCGCGCCACCTTCCGCATTGCGATCAGGGAGTGCGGCGGCGACCCCGGGGCAATGAGTGACCATCTGGCCT
>JBMOGE010000045.1:0-17213 GCA_049318525.1 Miltoncostaeaceae bacterium | reverse complement strand
AGCCGGAACGCACACGGCGTCGGTCGTCTGCACCAAGGTCGGCCCTGGCACGACGATCGCCTACAGCGGCGATCTAGTGGCTTTTGTCGCTGCCAACTAGCAGCTAGCCGGCAGTAATCTCGGCCGCCATCTCGTCGAAGACGGAGACGAACGCCTCTACTGCTTCAGACGAACTCGTGACGGAACTTCAGCAGTACGCGAAAGAGCAGACCGCGCCCTACAAGTACCCAAGAATCATCGATTTCGTAGCCGAACTGCCGAAGACCAACAGCGGCAAACTGCGGCGCGCAGACCTGCGCTGAGCGAACCGGGGCCAACATCGCCGAGATGTGGTCTTATCTGAATCGTGAGACGGCATCTCACACCTTCGCTGGTCATCTCACTGATGGCCCTCTTCGTCGCCATTGGCGGCGCGAGCTATGCCGCAATTACGCTCCCGAAGAACTCGGTCGGCGCGGCACAGATCAAGAAGAGCGCGGTCACCGGTGCCAAGGTGAAGGCCGGGACGCTGGATGCCAGCGATTTCAAGGCGGGTGCCCTGTCGGCCGCCGCCGCCGGGCTCGCGGGCACGCAGGGCCCCACCGGACCCACCGGCCCGACTGGGGCGCAGGGCCCCACCGGACCCACCGGCCCGACCTTCGCGTTCAGCGACTCCCAACTGCTCGTATCGCCGGTCCAGATCAGCGGCAGCACCACGGTGATCAGCTACCCGGTGACCATCCCCCGTGCCGGCCTACTCACCGGCACCGTGACCGGCCGTGTGTTCCCGGGTTCGGGCATATTGGGCGACCGGGCACTTGCGTACTGCCGCGCGTGGATGGCCCCCGGTAACGTCGCGATCAGCCAGATCACCCCGACCTCGATGGTCGAGATGGCAGTTTCCCCCGTCGACGGCCTGCTGGCCCTGAACTACGCCTATGCCGTGCCCGCTGCCGGCACCTACACGCTGAGTGTCCGCTGCGAAGACGAACGAACCGCGGGGTCAGCCACGATCGGGCTCGACCGCTACGACCTCAACGGGGTGCTTGCCGACAGCTGATGGCGGCGGGCATCGCTCCACCCCGTCGGTCTACGACGGAGTGGTGAGCCTGCGGTAGCGGATGCGGTGCGGCTGGTCGGCGTCTTCGCCCATGCGCACCTTGCGGTTGGCTTCGTAGTCGGCGTAGTTGCCCTCGAACCACACCACGTTGCTGTCGCCCTCGAAGGCCAGGATATGGGTGGCCATGCGGTCGAGGAACCAGCGATCGTGGGTGATGATGACGGCGCAGCCCGAGAACGTTTCGAGCGCGGTTTCGAGCGCGCGCAGGGTGTCCACGTCGAGGTCGTTGGTGGGCTCGTCAAGGAGCAGCAGGTTGCCACCACCGGCCAGCATCTTTGCCATGTGCACGCGGTTGCGCTCACCACCCGACAGCTGACCCACTGGCTTCTGCTGGTCGGGGCCCCGGAAGTTGAAGGCCGCGGTGTAGGCACGGGCCTGCATCTCGTTGCCACCGCCCAGGTCGATCATGTCCTTGCCATCGCTGATCTCGTCGTAGACGGTCTTCTTGGGGTCCAGATCGTCGCGACTCTGATCCACATACGCCAGCTTCACGGTGTCGCCGATACGGATCTGGCCCTGGTCGGGCTGCTCCTGTCCGGTGATCATCTTGAACATGGTGGTCTTGCCGGCGCCGTTCGGGCCGATGACGCCCACGATGCCACCGGGCGGCAACGAGAAGGCCAGGTCATCAAACAGCAGGCGGTCATCAAAGCCCTTGGCCACACCCGTGGCCTCAACCACCAGATCGCCGAGGCGCGGTGCGAGCGGGATGCGGATGTCCGCCTCCCCGCCACGCTTCTGCATCTCGGCTTCCTCGGCCACCAGACGCTCGTAGTTGGACACACGGGCCTTGCTCTTGGCCTGGCGCCCCTTGGGGTTCATGCGCACCCACTCGAGCTCGTGCGACAGCGCCTTCTGGCGGTTGGAGGCCTTCTTCTCCTCCACCTGCAGGCGCTTCTCCTTCTGCTCAAGCCACGACGAGTAGTTGCCCTGGTACGGAATCCCCTTACCGCGGTCGAGCTCCAGGATCCACCCGGCGACGTTGTCGAGGAAGTACCGGTCATGGGTTACTGCCACCACGGTACCCGCGTACTCGTCGAGGAATCGCTCAAGCCACCCCACCGATTCGGCGTCGAGGTGGTTGGTGGGCTCATCGAGCAGCAACATGTCGGGGGCCGACAGCAGCAGGCGGCACAGCGCCACGCGCCGGCGCTCTCCACCG
Organism: Miltoncostaeaceae bacterium; assembly: GCA_049318525.1. Lineage (GTDB taxonomy): Bacteria > Actinomycetota > Thermoleophilia > Miltoncostaeales > Miltoncostaeaceae > SYFI01. Next base: position 14,952 of record JBMOGE010000045.1, on the reverse strand, counting down.
GACAGCGTGTTCACGTCGGCGTCGCCCGGCGGCACCCGCAGCGCATCCATCGCCACCTCGATCTCGCGGTCGAGGTCCCATGAGTTGGTGCGCTCAATCGCGTCCTGCACCTTCTGGTACTCCTCGAGCAGCGCCGTCATCTCGTCGGGTTCCATGGGCTCGGCCAACTTGGCACCCATCTCGGCGAAGCGGTTGAGCAGCTCGCGGCGCGGGATCACGCCGTCCTCCACGTTGCCGCGCACGTCCTTGTCGGGGTCCAGGTGCGGCTCCTGCTGGAGGTAGCCCACCTTCACGCCCTTGCCGGCCATGGCGTCGCCGTTGCTCGGCGTGAGCTCCCCGGCCATGATCTTGAGCAGGGTGCTCTTGCCTGACCCGTTCAGACCCAGCACGCCGATCTTGGCGCCGGGGAGGAAGGCAAGGGTGATGTCGTCGAGCACCACGCGGTCCGGCGGGTACGCCATGCGCACCTTGTACATCTGGTAGACGAATTCGTTGGATGACATGGGGCGGCATCATAGAGTGATCCCATGTGCACAAACTTTAAGATCAAGCCGTCCAAGGACGGCACGGTTGTTGTGGGTCGCACCATGGAGTTCCCCGACCTCATTCCCTGGGAGGTTCAGGTGGTGGCGGCAGGGGTACCGCGGACGTCCGCCGGGGTGAAGAACGGCCTCGCATGGACGCCCCAGTACGGCGTTGTGGGCATGGGTGCGATGGGCGATGGGCTCCTTGCCGATGGCATGAACACCGAGGGGCTCAGTGCCCACGCGCTGTACATGGCCGGGTTCTGCGATTACGCGGCTCCGGCCGGTACGGGGAACGACATCAGCGAGATGGACGTGATCGCCTACCTGCTGGGAACGTGCAAGAACGTGGCCGAGGCGAAGTCGGCGGCCGCCACCCTGAACGTGGTGGGTGTCGATCCCGGCGTGGGGTTCGTCCCGCCGCTGCACTTCCTGCTGCATGACGCCACGGCGTCCATCGCAATCGAGTTCCGTCCCGAGGGCATGAGCATCGTCGACAACCCCTGCGGGGTGGGCACCAACCCGCCGTTCCTCGACTGGCACATCACCAACCTGCGCAACTACGTGGGGATCTCAGCCGTCAATCCCACCACCACGGTGCACGACACCGTGCTTCACCCGCTGGGCCAGGGCGGTGGCCTGTTGGGGCTGCCCGGCGACTACACCCCGCCGTCACGGTTCGTGCGAGCGGCCGCGCTGATGCTGCTCATCGACCAGCCCGCCGACGCGGCGTCGGCCGAGGCCGCGTGCCTGCACGTGCTCAACAGCTTCGACATCCCGGCGGGACTCATCAGCGAGGAGTTCAAGCCCGGGCAGATGGTGCCCGAGGTCACAAGCTGGGTGACGGTGTGCAACCTCACCGACCGCCGGTATGGGTACCGCACAATTGGCGATCCCGTGCCGTACGTGGTGGACTTGACCACGACAGACTTCTCGACCAGCCGCCGTACGCCCATGCCGGGTGCCGCGCGGTTCACGCCCGTCACGCTGTAGGAGGAACAGATGGACGTCTCCGAAGATTCCTTCCAGACCGACGTCATCGAGCGCTCGCATGAGGTGCCGGTGGTCGTCGACTTCTGGGCAGAGTGGTGCGGCCCGTGCCGCCAGCTCGGGCCCATCGTTGACGACGCCATCGCCCGGCGCACGCCCGACATGGAGCTTGCGAAGATCGACATCGACGCCAACCCGGGGTTGGCCCAGCGGTTTCAGGTGCTGAGCATCCCGGCGGTAAAGGCATTTCGAAACGGCGAGGTCGTGGAGGAGTTCGTGGGCCTCGTCTCAGCCGCGCAGATGGAGACATTCCTCGACAAGCTCGTGCCGAGCAAGGTGGACATGCTCGTGGAGGCCGGCGACGAGCACTCTCTCCGCGAGGCCGTGGAGCGTGACGCCGGGCGTACCGATGCCCGCATCGCCTTGGCGCACATCCTCATTGATAACGGCGAGGTGGCGGACGCCGCCGTGTATCTGGCCCCGGCCGAGCACGACCCAATTGCCGCGGGCCTGCTTGCACGTACCCGCCTCATGGGCAGCGACGTGCCCGACATCCAGGCAGGCCTTGCGGCCATCGAGCGCGAGGACTGGCAGCAGGCCTTCGCCAGCCTCATTGACGCGGTCACCGCCAGCACCGATCGACGCCAGCGCGATGATCTTCGCAAGATGCTCATCGGCCAGTTCCGCGAGTTGGGTGATGGTCACCCGCTCGTGCCGGAATACCGCAAGCGCCTCGCGCGCACCATCAACTAACCCGGAGACCTCTGTGGAAGTCCGCGCCTACGGCGAAGCCGTGCCCTTCGTCACCACCGACGGCAGCACCATCAGATCGCTGCTCGATCTTTCAGTGGCCCCGGTTGCCAATCACAGCCTGGCCGAGGCAACCCTGCCAGCGGCTGGCCAGACCGAGCGCCATCACCACAAGGTGAGTGAGGAGATGTACTACCTCCTTGAGGGGCAGGGGCGTATGGAGATCGACGGCGTGGAGCGCGATGTCGCGGTGGGCGACGCCGTGCTCATTCCCGTGGGCACCTGGCACCAGATCACCAACACCGGGTCAGCCGACCTCAGGTTCCTGTGCACCTGTGCCCCGCCGTGGACGGCAGAGGACACCTACTTCGCCGGCTGACCTCACGTCGGGTGCTATAAAAAGTCCATGTCTCTGAGGGTCATTCTCATCGCGCTGCTCGTTGGATTGGGAGTGCACCACGTCGCCCCACTCATGCCGGGGCACGCAGTGCACGCGGCCCATGAGGCGGCATGCGTGGGCTGTGGTGAGATCCATGACATGGGTGGGATGCTGGCCGCCACGATGCTCTGCGTGGGAATGCTCGCCATCGCCGCCGCGCTCCCCCGTCTGCGTCGGCGTCTCTCGCTGCTCGCATCACGCGCTGCGTCCCTCGTCCCACCGGTACAGGCTCTTGCCTTCGGCCTTGCCGGGCGGGCACCGCCCAATCCCGGCATCACGCCACCCTGCATCACCGTTCTTCGCTGCTGAGTTCGTCGTGAGCGCACACCACGTGCGCGTTCGACCACTCGTGCAACGGATGAACAGGAGATGCGAGTCGTGAAGACCAATCGAGCATGGAAGATCGCCACCGGCGTGACGGGCCTGATTGCGATCGCTGCAATCGTCTGGGCCATCATGGCGATGACCAGCAGTCAGCATGGCAGCGGCATGATGTCCGGCAGCACCACGAGCGAGTCGCACATGGGCGACATGCCGGGTCACATCATGCAGAGCGACGGCACCATGACCATGGATGATCAGGCGTTCATCACCATGATGGTGCCGCACCACCAGATGGCGGTTGATATGGCCAAGGTGGAACTGGCCCGCGGCAAGGACCCTCAGACCAAGGCTCTGGCGAGCAGGGTGATCGCTGCGCAGTCGAAGGAGATCGCCCAGATGAAGGGTTGGTACAGGGCGTGGTACGGCACGGATGTGCCGGACATGCCCATGTCGGGGGACATGGCGATGATGGGAATGGATATGGACATGGACGCACTGCGGTCGACGAGCCAGCCCGACCGCATGTTCCTGACCATGATGCTGCCGCATCACGCTGGGGCAGTCATCATGGCCAGCACCGCCCTGCCCACCTCACAGCACGCAGAACTCGCCGACCTCGAGAAGAAGATCGTGGCGGAGCAGAGTGTTGAAATGGGCCAGATTCAGAAGATGCGCCAGCGCATCGCGCCGCCGCTGGGGTAGCCCAACCCGTGTTTTCTCTCCCCGTCGGTCACCCGGCGGGGAGAGATACCGGTCAGCCGGCCACCGGCTCGGCGGGTACCGGCACCGGTTCCACCGGGGGGTCGGGGCCCACGGCCGGTCGGTCCCACGACCTGAGTGCCGGGCGCACTACAAGGAACCACGTAAGCACCGCGGACAGCGCCACGAGCACCAGCGCGTAAATGGCTGCGTCCTCATAGAGGGCCACCTCGGCGGCGCTCCACACGCGGGTGGCCAGCGTTGTGAACCCCGGCGGCGCCAGCAGCAGCGTGGCTGGCAGTTCCTTCATGGTGGATAGCAGCACCAGGCCCGCGCCCGCAGCGATCCCGGGCCACATCAGGGGCAGCTCAATCGTGAACAGGCGTCGCACACGCCTGCTCCCCAGACTTTGGGCGGCATCCTCGAGCCGGGGCGGGATGCCCGCAACGGCGGTCTGCTGCGCGCCCAGTGCCAGCGCCCCGTGGTGCACCAGATAGGCAAGGATGAGCAGGGGGAGGGTCTGGTACAGCGCGCCGATTGGGCCGGGCGACGACAGGGTCCAGAACACAAAGGCCAGTGCGGTCACAAGCCCCGGCAGCGCGAATCCGCCGATCACCGTTCCGGCAATGGCCTCGCCAAGGCGCCCTGGCCGTCGCACTGTGCGGTACGCGATGGGCAGTACCACGAGCGTGGCCACCAGCGCGGTGGCAATGCTCACGCCTGCGGTATTGCCCAGCGGCCCCAGCAGCATTCCCGGGTCGTTGATAACCGAGTTCGACCGCTGGTTGCCCTGCACGATCCCCCGGATGGCCCAGAACACCAGGACCCCGATGGGGATGATGAGCGAGAGGGCCACGAGCGCTCCCAGCAGCGACAGGGCCATGCCCTTCAGGCGTCCGAGGGGAACCGTGAGCGGGGTTCGCAGTCGGGCGTACTCGCGAAGGCCTACGCGCGATGCCCGGCGTTCGAGCGCCACGATCACCACGGCCATCACGCCAAGCACCAGGCTGAGTGCCACCGACACCGACGGGTCGAGCAGACGATTCGAGTAGATCATGCGGGTAAGGGTGTCGTAGCGCAGCAACTGCACGGCACCGAAGTCGCTGATCACATAGAGGAACACCAGCAAGGCGCCGGCGGCGATTGCCGCGCGCGCCTGGGGCATCACCACGGTGAGGAACACCGCGAACGGACGCCGCCCCAGAAGGCGTGCCGACTCCTCAGCCGCCGGGGGCATGGTGCGAAGGCGTGCCACCACGGGCAGAAACACATAGGGGTACGTGAGCAGCGTGAGCACGCCGAACGCGCCCCAGAATCCGCTCACCTCAGGCAAAGGGATCGAGTCACCCAGCATCTTCGACAGCAGGCCGCCGGGAGAGAACGCGGCGATGAGCGCCACCGCACCGACAAACGATGGGATTACCAGCGGCAGGCACAGCATGAGTGCCCACGTGCGACGCCCGGCCAGGTCGGTACGGGCCACCATCCATGCAGCCCCGGTGCCCAGCGTGCCGGCGGCGATGGCCACCGAGGTTCCCAGCAGCAGGCTGCGGAATGCGGGGGCAATGGTGTCGGCGTCGGTGACGGCGGCCCAGAGGCCGCTCAGGTCACCGGCGTTTCGGACGATCAGGTAGGCGAACGACAGCGCAAACGGTACCGCGAGCAGCACGGCGATGGCCGTGCTGCCGAGCCCCCGCGGGCGCTTCCGAGCCCGCGGGGGCGCCGTGTCTGCGCTATCCGCCGATGCCGCTCCCCTGAATGAGTTTGGCGGTGGTCTTCAGTTCCGTCAGCTGCGAGAGGTCGTAGCTGGGGTACTTCAATTCAGCCAGCGAGGGCTGACCCGACTTCTGCGTGACGCCGGACACAACTGGGTATTCGCCCTCTTCGGCCACGAACACCGCCTGGCCCTCGGGGGACAGCATGAAGTTGATCAATGCCAGCGCATCTCCGTTGCTCGCGGCGGGAGACGGAATCGCCGCAGTTGACACCAGAAAGAGCGACCCGGGGTCACTGCCGGGGAACCGGTAGATACCCACCGGCGCGTTCGGGTCCTTCTTCTTGATCTCATTGAAGTAGTAGTGGTTGACAAGGCCGAACGGAATCTCGCCACGGGCCACTGCATCGGCGATCGCGTCGTTCTTGGCGTATGCCTTGGCGCCATTGGCCGCCATGCCGTCGAGCCAGGCCTTCGTCTTCTGCTCGCCCGAAATCTGGGTCATGGCCGCGACAAAGTCCTGGAACGAGGAATTGGTGGGAGCCACCCCCACCATGCCCTGATAGGCCGGCTTGGTGAGGTCGAACACCGACGCAGGCAGCTGCGACGGTGTGACCAGATCGGTGTTGTAGATCAGCACGCGCTGGCGACCCGTCACGCCCACCCAGCGCCCATCGTCTGCACGGAACTTGGCGGGCACCTTCGCGAGCGTGGCCGCGGGCAGCCTCGACAGCAGGTTCTTCTGGGCCACAAACACCATCGGCCCGGGGGTCTGGGCCAGAAATACCTGCGCGGGGGTTCTGTCGCCCTCCTCGCCCAGCAGCAGCGCAAGGTCAACCGAGTCGCCGTACCGCACCTGCACAGGGATACCCGTCTTCTTGGTAAAGGCATCGAGGGCCGGCCCCACGTATTCCTCGCTGCGTCCCGAATACACGGTCAGGGTGTCACCACCTGATGTGGACGACCCGCTGCTGCCAGACCCACAGGCAGACAGGCCGACGACGGCGACGAGAGAGACGATGAGGGCGCCGATGGCGGCGCGCAGTCGTGCGGACACGAAAACTCCGATGGTGTTGGTCACAAGACGGGGCGCACTCTATAGGTAACGGCCATTAGATAAAACCAACGAAGCACGCTGATCAGGCCGTGGTCAGCCGCTCCGTCGCGGCGAATGCCACGCTCGGCTCACCCACATACTCAAGCCCCACCCGGTCTCCGGCGGCCCACGGCGGATGCCCCATCACACGGCATCGCACGGGGCAGCCCCGGCTGCTCATCACCATCACGGCATCATGCCCGTAGTACTCAATGCGCTCCACGATGGCGTCATCTCCCTGACAGGCCGCGATGCACTCGGGTCGTATCAGTACCTCCACGGCACCGTGTGCCTCGCGCGCCAGCGGCACGCGCCCCACCGGCGTATCGGCCATTGCGCCGGAGGCGTGGGCCGGGAGGATGTTGGCGTCTCCAACGAAGCGCGCCACGTCACAGGAGGCCGGACGCTCGTACAGATCGGCCGGGGTGCCCAACTGGGCGATGCGACCATCCAGCATGAGTGCCACCTGATCGCCAATGAGGAATGCCTCCTCCTGATCGTGCGTCACGAATACCGCCGTGGCACCGGCTGCGGCCAGAAGCCGGCGTACCTCGCCGCGCAGTTCAGCGCGAAGAGGGGCATCGAGCGCCGAGAATGGCTCGTCCAGCAGCATGAGGGATGGCTCCACCGCCAGGGCGCGGGCAAGGGCCACGCGCTGCTGCTGGCCGCCGGAGAGCGTGGCCGGCATGCGGTCGGTGGTTCCAGTGAGGCCCACCAGCGCCAGCGCCCGATCGACGCGCGCGCCCTTGCGCTCGGCGCGTGGCAGGCCGTAGCCCACGTTGCCGCCCACGCTGCGGTTGGGGAAGAGCGCCGGCTCCTGAAACACCATCCCGATGCGGCGTCGCTCGGGGGGCATGAATCCATCGGAGTTCGAGAGAGTCACATCATCGACCCGGATCTCACCTGCGTCGGGGCGGTCAAGGCCCGCGATGCATCGCAGAAGCGTCGTCTTGCCGCAGCCCGACGGGCCGAGCAAGGCGAGCACCGTGCCCGCTGGTACGTCAAGGTCGATACCCCGCAGCACCGGACGACCACCCAGCACCCGCTCCACACCGCGCACAGACAGTGCCGACCCGCGAGGGGCGCTGCGCGTGGGCACGGCCGGGCACATCTCTGCGTGGGGAGGAAAGGTCTCCATATCCACACCTGACGGTAGCGCCCCTCCGCTGTATAGGCAATGTGTATGGCCCAAAGAGGACGGCTATCCTTGTGCCTCGGAAAAGGGAGAGAAGATGTCCACGAATGGTGACGGGATCGCGGTGCACGCCGAAGGGCTGGGGCGCCGGTATGGGGAGGGCGAGGCGGCTATCGACGCCCTCGCCGATGTCACCGTGTCGTTTCCCAAGGGTCAGTTCGCCGCCGTGATGGGTCCGTCGGGCTCGGGTAAGTCCACGCTGCTGCACTGCCTGGCCGGCCTCGACCGCCCCACCTCGGGTGAGGTGACCATCGACGGCACCGCACTCAGCGGGCTGTCAGACCGCGATCTCACCGTGCTCCGGCGTACGGCCATCGGGTTCATCTTCCAGTCGTTCAACCTGCTGCCCATGCTCACCGCGCGCGAGAACGTTGAACTGCCGCTTCGCATCGCCGGCCGTCTGGATTCGGAGCGGGTTGACGCCACGCTTGCCGACGTGGCGCTTGGCGACCGCGCCACGCACCGCCCCGCCGAACTCTCGGGCGGTCAGCAGCAGCGCGTGGCAATCGCCCGGGCGCTGGTATCGCACCCCACCGTCATCTTCGCCGACGAACCCACCGGCAACCTCGACTCCACAAGCGGGCACGAGATCCTCGACCTGCTGCGCCGTGCGGTGGATGAGGGCGGCCGTACCGTGGTGATGGTGACGCACGATCCGCGCGCGGCGGTCATCGCCGACCGGGTGCTCATGCTCTCCGATGGCCGTGTGGTCATGGATCGGGCCGGTATGAGCGCCGACGAAATCTACGACGCCGTGCGCACACTCGACTCCCCGTGATCCGCCTCATCCTCGCCGGTCTGCGTCAGCGCAAACTGCGCGCTGGGCTCACCGCCACCGCCATCCTTCTTGGCGTCGCCATGGTGACCGGCACCCTGGTGCTCACCAGCCAGATCACCCGCGCGTTCGACGAGATCTTCCAGTCGGCCAATCAGGGTGTGGACGTGCGGGTCACCCCGCACACAGACTTCGAGGGCCGGTTCGGGTCCATTCCCACGCTGCCCCAGTCGTACGTGGCCAAGGTGAAGGGCATTGAGGGTGTGGCCGCCGCCGCCCCCGAGATCGCCGCGCTTGGATCGCCTGTCATCAACGGCGAGTACGTGCAGGCCACCGGCGCCCCGTCATTCGTGTTCGCACTCGAGCCGCCTCCATTCCAGGCGACCACGCTTGCGAGTGGCCGTTACCCGCAGGCATCCGGTGAGGTGGCGGTCAATCAGGGGCTCGCCGATTCGCGCGGCGTGGGTATTGGGTCGCGTATGGGCATCGCCACGCCCAAGGGCGTGCGACCGGTCATCATCACCGGGCTCGTCACCTTCGCCAACATCAGTTCAATCGGTGGCGCCACCATCACCATCGCGCCCATCGCCGACGTGCAGCGCTGGTACCAGATGGAGGGCAGGATCAACTCCATTGCGGTGTCGGCAAAGCCCGGGGTATCGGCCGCTGCGCTGGCGCGATCGCTCGCGGCTGGCCTGCCACGCAATGTTGACGTTGCCACGGGTCAGCAGGACGCCGCCAAGCAGGCCAAGCGCACCACCGATGCCATCAACAACTTCCTGCGCCCGGCGCTACTGGCATTCGGGTTCATCGCCCTGTTCGTGGGCGCCTTCATCATCTTCAACACCTTCTCCATCACGGTGGCCCAGCGACTGCGCGAGCTCGGTCTGCTGCGCACCATCGGGGCGAGCCGCCGTCAGGTGATGTGGTCGGTGGTGGGCGAGGCCCTGGTAATCGGGTTTGTCGCGGGCATCGTTGGGTTGGCCACCGGCTACGGGTTCGCATGGCTTCTGGTGAAGGTGTTCGATGCCTTCCTGCCCGGGGGTATCCCCGTGGCGGCGGCGCAGTTGTCGCCGGGCATTGCGCTCATCGCGCTCGTGGTGGGTGTGGGAGTGACCGTGGTGGCCGCGCTCATCCCCGCCTTCCGCGCCAGTCGCGTGCCACCCATCGCCGCGCTGCGCGAGGGGGCCGAGATCCCACCCTCGCGTATTTCGCGCTTCACGCCCATCATCGCCGGCGTGCTGGCCGCCGTCGGCGTTGCGCTCATCGTGGGCGGGCTCACCAGCGATGGCGACGCCACCAACCGCCTTCTCACCATGGCCCTTGGGTCATTTCTGGTGTTCGCTGCCATCGGGGCACTCAGCCGCTACGCCGTGCCATTCCTGGCGCGTGTCATCGGGTGGCCGCTCGAGCGCCTGCCCGGTGCATCGGGTGGCCTGGCGCGGCGTAACGCCACACGTAATCCTGCGCGCACCGCCGCCACGGCCGCCGCGCTCATGATCGGCATTGGACTGGTGGCATTCGTCGCCGTGTTCGCCCAGGGCCTCAAAGCGTCGTTCACCGATGCCATCGACAACACCCTGCGGGGCGATCTGATCGTGACCGGCCGCAGCTTCACGCCTATCCCAGCGGGGACCGTCAGCGCCACCGCCAGCACCCCGGGTGTGCGCGACGTGGTGGCCGCGGTAACTGATCAGGCAAAGGTTGAAGGTGCCGGCAAGGCGATTGTGTATGGGCTCGATCCTGGAGCGGCCGAGCGGTCGCTGGGTCTGCAGTGGGTGCAGGGGTCATCGGCGCTGCTCGGCCAGCTGAACAGCGGCACCGCTGTTGTGGAGTCGCAGTATGCGAAGAGCGGCAACCTTGCCGTGGGCGACATCATCTACGCGGCGTCATCCACGGGTAAGCGGTCGCAGTTCCGCGTGGCGGGTATCTACAAGGACCCCGATATTTTCAATCAGGGGTTCATCGTGGGGCAGGCACCATTCCAGCGCGCATTTGCAGCGCGCGACCCAATCTTTCTGCTGGCCACCGTTGACCCCGGGCGCGACCCGGTGGCGGTCAAGGACGCCGTGGCGCGATCGCTCAAGCCGTATCCGGTGGCCGAGGTGCGGACAAACGCCGAGTACCGCGATGAGATCAGCAAGCAGGTGGATTCGATCCTGTACCTGCTGTACGTACTGCTGGCCATGAGCGTGGTCATCTCGCTGTTCGGAATCGTCAACACGCTGGTGCTGTCGATCACCGAGCGCACACGCGAGATCGGCATGCTGCGTGCCATCGGTCTCACCAGGTCGCAGCTGCGCCGCATGGTGCGCTACGAGAGCGTCATCACATCGGGTATCGGCGGGGTTATTGGAATCGTGCTGGGGGTCGCACTGGCCTGGGTGTTCTGTTTGGGCCTGGCCGATCAGGGAATTGTGTTCCGGGTGCCATGGCTGCAACTGGTGGTGTTCTTCGTGGTGTCCATTGCTGCCGGGGTGCTGGCTGCCGCCCTGCCCGCGCGCCGTGCCGCACGCCTCGACCCGTTGGATGCCCTGCACCATGAGTAGGACCCGCCGGGCTGCGGCCCTGGCGCTGATCGCGCTCACCATCACGGTGGCCGGATGCTCGCGCAAGTCCGATGCCGCGGCGCCGTCCAGCGGCGAGGCATCGGCGCGCATTGTGGCCACCGCCGACTTCGGGGCCACGTCCCTGCTCGACGCCCCGGTATCGGTGGGGATCTCGGTGATTGATGGCCTGCGGTCGGTCACCGCCCTGGAGACTGCCTACGGCGGCGGCTTCGTGGCATCCATGCTGGGCCGTGGCATCGAGACGTCACCGCCTGCTGACTGGTTCTTCTATATCAATGGCATCGAGTCACCCGTGGGTGCGGCTCAGGTGACGATGGGAGATGGCGACGTGGCGTGGTGGGATCACCACGGCTGGTCGGGCGCCTTGAGCATCCGCGGCGTGGTGGGCTCGTGGCCCGAGCCCTTCGTGCACCTGGCCCCGCGGGTATCGGCCGACCCACCGCTGGCCGGTGCACTACGCGCCGCCGGGGCCACGGTCGTGACCGGCGCCTCGGTGTTCCGTGTGCGAGTGGGGACCAATGCATCGCTGGCCGCCAGAGACGCCACGTGGAGGGACATCGCCGGCGACCCGGGTGGCCATCACCTGGCAGGCGGAATTGTGGATGGACGTGTGGTGCTCATTCCCCCGGGCGGTGGAGCGCTGGGCCCGGTGGATGGGGCATCAGCGGTTGCAGTGCTGGTTCCGGTGAGCGCGACCCCTGACGATGGCGCGCTGCTGGCGATCGCGGGCCTCGACGCCGCCGCAGCGCGTGCTGCCGCCGCCACCATCGCCCGCGACCCGGGGATGCTTGCCCAGCGGTTTGCTGTGGCCTTCGATGCCACCGGAACCCCGGTGCGGAGCGCCGGCAGGGAGGGACCATGACTCCTGACGACGAGCGCTGGATGCGCCGCGCGCTGGACGAGGCCCGGCGCGCTCCCGACCATGGCGATGTACCCGTGGGGTGCGTGGTTGTGTGCGATGGCGAGATCATCGCCAGCGGTCGTAACGAGCGTGAGCTTCGCCAGGATCCCACCGCACATGCCGAGGTGCTCGCAATCCGTGATGCCGCCATCGCCCTTGGCGGGTGGCGTCTGGTGGGGGCCACGTTGTACGTCACGCTCGAGCCATGCCCCATGTGCGCCGGGGCAATCCTTCAGGCGCGACCGGAGCGCGTGGTGTGGGGAGCCCCTGAGCCGGTGTCGGGATCAGCCGGCAGCGTGATCGACCTGTTCCGCGATCCACGCCTGCCCACGCGTATTCCCGTTGAGCAGGGGGTTCTCGCCGCCGAATCGGCCACCCTCCTGCGTGCATTCTTCGCTGAGCGCCGGGGCGCCTGAAACGGGGGACCCGTCGTGGCCGGCCTCGCCGGAGCCCGTTGCTAGCCTCCGATCGTCCCCGATTCTATGGAGTGAATGCGTGAGAACCCCTGTCGTTGGTCTGCTGACCGCCGCCGTCATCCTTGCTATTCCCGTGGCATCTGCCATGGGCGCGGCCGCAGGCGTGCAGGATGACCGCCTGCCGGTGACCGCCCCTGCTGACCTTCAGGCGCGCGTCGACACCCTGAAGTCCACCGGTACCAAGGTCACACGCGTTGACCTCTACTGGGGTGCCACGGCGCCCGTACGCCCCGTGAGCCCAACCGACCCGAACGATCCCGCGTACAACTGGACATGGGCGGACACCATCTTCAGCCAGCTGCAGACGGCCGGCATCACGCCCATCGTCACCACGTGGAATGGCCCGGCCTGGGCCACCGGTGGAAAGTCCACCGGCCAGCCCACATGGAACGCCAACGGCCCGGTGAATGCCAAGGACTACGCCAACTTCATGCAGGCGGTGGCCACGCGCTACAACGGCAAGACCAACATCCCGGGCTTTGGACCGGTGATGGTGAAGAACTACGAAGTGTGGAACGAGCCCAACCTGCAGCTGTACATGCGGCCGCAGTACAAGGGCAAGACTCCGCTGGCGGGCAAGAAGTACGCCCAGATGGTCAATCTCACCACGCCGGTGGTGCGGGCGGCCAACCCGCGTGCCATCGTCATTGCCGGGGTCACTGGCCCCAAGGGCAAGAGCGATTCCACTGGCCGCGGCACCATCGACTGGTATTCCGACCTGAAGAAGGCCGGCATGAAGACCTACAACGCGATCTCCCAGCACATCTATCCGGCTGCGGCGCCAAACACGAAGACGACCGCGATTCCGTCGTGGTCCACATTCGACAAGGTCATCCAGGCAGTCAACACGCTGCCCGGTGGCTCATCGAAGAAGATCTACGTCACTGAGTCGTCGTACACCACGGCCAAGACGCCGTACCGCTCGGTGTCGGTGACCCCCAGCCAGCAGGCCACCTACCTGAAGCAGATCTGGGCCCTGCCGGTGGTCAAGAGCAGCCGCGTGCCGCTGGTGATGTGGTTTCAGGTGCAGGACAACCCCAACTGGCCGGGTGGGCTGTTTCTCAACAGCGGTGGCAGCAAGCCGTCGCTGGCAGCGTTCAAGAGCGTTGCCGCCAGCCACCGGCCCACCGGCACGCTGGCTCCCTAGTGCACGCGTGACCTCACGGCGCCACTTCGCGCCGTGAGGTCACCAGCAGGGCCAGACCGGATGCCGCCACGGCGACCCCGATGAGCACCAGCCAACTCGAAGTGGGTATCGACCCTGTGCCCAGCACATTGGATGGCCGGTACCAGTGCAACAGCGAGATGGGGCCGAATGGCTCCGCCACGCTCCAGATCTGCGAGAGATAGTCGAGCGCGTAGAAGATGAGCGCGACGCCCGCGCCCACGCCGATGGCCCGGGCGCCCGTCCGCGAGAACGATGCGGCCAGCGCCGTGATGGCACCGATGCCGCTGAACAGCAGGAACATGGTGAGCGCGGTGAGCGCCACCGACCCATAGGGCACCGTGCCGAGGTCATGGATGGTGCCCACCGCGATGAACGCGCCGATGGTGCCCAGCAACGCAACGATGGCCAGTGAGATCTCCATGGCGATCAGCTCGGCCCCGATCCACGCGGTGCGCCGCAGCGGACGCGACAGCAGCAGTTCGGCCACCCCATGCTCGACGTCGCGGGCCGATGCCGCACCCGCCGCGATTGCGGTGGTGGCCAGGAGCGCGAGCGTGATGGGGTGGATGAATCCGGCACTGAGATACCCCGCCGGGCTCGCCAGATCAGCCCCCTGCACAAAGGCACGGATCGCCGGCGGCAGCGACTCCACCATGCTGCGTATGTGGTTCTGCCCCACCGACGCGTACGACAGCCCCACCAGAAAGAGGAATGCACCGAGTGCCACGCCCAGCACGAGGGTGCGGCGAAGTGACCGGCGAAGTGTGAGCCCGAGCACCACGCGCATCAGTCGGCGTCTCCCAGGTAGAGCGCGCGAAAGACATCTTCCAGACGAGCAGCCTCGATGGTGACGTCCCGCGGCGAGAGCGCCCCAAGCCGGGTGAGCAGCGGGCCCGGATCGCCTGCGAGCGTGAAGTGATGCACGTGGCCCTCCACCCGCAGATCGGCGATGCCATCCACGCGGTACGAGGCTGGATCCACATCTGCATCGAACAGCACCTCGACAGTGCGAACGCGTGCGCGACGGAGTTCGGCCACGTCGCGTACCAGCAGCAGCCGGCCATCGCGCACCATGGCCACTCGGTCGCACAGCTCGTCAACCTCGCCCAGCACGTGGCTCGAGAAGAACACCGTACGACCGGCACGCGCACGCTCCTCCAGCATTTCGAGCAGGCGCGCCTGCATTACCGGGTCGAGCCCGGATGTGGGCTCGTCGAGGATGATGACGGCGGGGTCGTGCTGCAGCGCTGCCACCAAGCCCAGCTTCTGCCGCATACCCGTGGAGTAGTCGCGGATGCGCTTGCCGAGCGTGTGGTCATCGAGGTCGAGCG
>JBMOGE010000044.1:0-18370 GCA_049318525.1 Miltoncostaeaceae bacterium | reverse complement strand
GCAGCCGACAAGAAGCCTGCAGCCGACAAGAAGCCTGCAGCCGACAAGAAGCCTGCAGCCGAAAAGAAGCCTGCAGCCGACAAGAAGCCAGCCGCGGCGAAGAAGCCGGCTCCGGCGAAGTCTGCAGCCGCCAAGGCGCCTGCGACGAAGAAGGCCGCCCCTGCGAAGGGAACGGGTACCACTGCGGCGAAAAAGACCGCCGCGACCAAGCCGGCCGCAAAGAAGACGGCGAAGGGGAAGGACGCCGGGTGATCCACCCGGCGGTGCCCATCGCCGTCTCGCTTCCGTAGCCCCCGTCGACCAGGCGAGAGATGTCCGATACCACGAGTGATACCGGTGAGCAGCTCCTCTGCAGCTTCTGCGGCAAGTCTCAGCGGCAGGTCAAGAAACTCATCGCTGGGCCGGGTGTGTACATCTGCGATGAATGCATCGACCTCTGTAACGAGATCATCGACGAGGAGGCCGTCGCGGCCCCCACGGCGATCGAGTCGGAGTCGCTGCCGCGCCCGCGGGAGATCTACGACGTCCTGAACGACTACGTGGTGGGTCAGGAGGAGGCCAAGCGAAGCCTCGCCGTGGCCGTCTACAACCACTACAAGCGCGTGCACGTGATGCAGTCCGACGAGACGGACATCGAACTGCACAAGAGCAACATCCTGCTGCTGGGTCCCACCGGTTGCGGAAAGACCCTTCTCGCACAGACGCTTGCGCGCATTATCAACGTTCCCTTTGCCATCGCCGATGCAACCGCCCTCACCGAGGCGGGATACGTGGGTGAGGACGTCGAGAACATCCTCCTCAAGTTGATCCAGGCAGCCGACTTCGACATCAAGCGTGCCGAGACCGGCATCGTGTACATCGACGAGGTCGACAAGATCGCCCGCAAGTCGGAGAACCCGTCCATCACGCGCGACGTGTCGGGCGAGGGCGTGCAGCAGGCGCTGCTCAAGATTCTTGAGGGCACCGTGGCCTCAGTGCCGCCGCAGGGTGGGCGTAAGCATCCGCATCAGGAGTTCCTCACCATCGACACGACGAACATCCTGTTCATCTGTGGTGGGGCGTTCGCCGGTCTCGACAAGGTGATCGAGCGTCGCATCGGTAAGAAGGGCGTCGGGTTCGCGGCTGATATCAGCAACCGCAGGACGGCCAAGGATCACGATCTCTTTGGCGAGACCCTCCCCGAGGACCTCACGCACTACGGGCTGATTCCCGAGTTCATCGGTCGCCTGCCCATCGTCACGTCGGTGAACCAGCTCACCCGCGAGGATCTGGTGACCATCCTCACCGAGCCGAAGAATGCGCTCACGCGCCAGTACCACCGCTTCTTCGCGTTTGACGATGCCGAGTTGGTGTTCAGCGAGGATTCCCTCTACGCCATTGCCGATCGGGCGCTTGAGCGCAAGACCGGTGCGCGCGGCCTGCGGTCCATCATCGAGGATGCCCTGCGCGATGTGATGTTTGAGCTGCCGTCCCGCGACGATGTGCGCAAGTGCGTCGTCACTCGCGAGACCATCGAGAAGGGGCTGCCGCCCACCCTTGTCACCGAGGCGACGGGTCGGATGCCGCTCGTTGAGGCCGAGGAGTCGGCATAGCCACCGCGGGCGAGGGCGGGGCGTGGCCAGCCCGGCTCGAACCCCTGGAGATGGAGCCCCATTGGGTTGATGCATGGCGCGATTCCGGCGTCACGCGCGGCGACCCATCAAGCCCGCGTGCGCCGTACGTCATTGCAGTGCCGCCTCCCAACGTCACCGGTGCCCTGCACATGGGGCACGCACTCAACGGCACCATCCAGGACGTGCTCATCCGCCGTCACCGGATGGCCGGATTTGAGACCGAGTGGATATGCGGCACAGACCACGCCGGCATCGCAACCCAGGCAGTGGTTGAGAAGGAGTTGGCCAAGCAGGGGGTGCGTCGCGCCGACCTGACCCGCGAGCAATTTCTTGAGCGCGTGTGGGAGTGGAAGTCCGAGTACGGCGGGCGCATCATCGAGCAGTTCACCCGGCTCGGTTGCACCATGGACTACACACGCGAGCGCTTCACCATGGACGACGGCTATGCAAAGGCCGTGCTGAGGGTATTCGTCGACCTGTACGAGAAGGGCTACGTCTACCGCGATACGTATCTCGTCAACTGGGATCCGGGTCTCGGATCGGCGATCTCCGACCTTGAGGTGGAGAACCGGGAGGTGACCGACACCCTCGTGCGCATCGCCTACCCGCTGAGCGATGGCTCGGGTGAGATCGTGGTGGCGACCGTGCGCGCCGAGACGATGCTGGGAGATACCGCGGTTGCGGTGCACCCCGACGACGAGCGCTACCGCGACATGGTGGGCAAGACCATCACGCTGCCCCTGTCGGGCCGTGAGGTGCCGATCATCGGGGACAGTCATGTGGACCCGGCGTTTGGCACCGGTGCGCTGAAGGTGACCCCGGCGCACGACCCCAACGACTTCGAGATCATGCGCCGTCACGGGCTGGAGGCCATTCAGGTGATTGGCGAGGATGGCCGCATTACCGCCAATGCGCCCGAGGCCTACCGGGGGCTCACCGTCGCCGAGGCGCAGGCCGCCGTGGTGGCCGATCTCAACGCCGCCGGATTGATCCGTGGTACCGAGGAATACCTGCACACGGTGCCATTCTCACACCGCTCCGGTGCACGGGTGGAGCCCCTGCTGTCGCTGCAGTGGTTCTGCGACATGGAGAAGCTGGCCGCCCCTGCGATTGATGCGGTGGCCGACGGGCGCGTGCGATTCACTCCGCCCACCTTTGGCCGGGTGTACCAGGACTGGCTGGCTGAGATCCGTCCGTGGTGCCTGTCGCGTCAGCTGTGGTGGGGGCACCAGTTGCCGGTGTACTACCGCGGTGACGAGGTATTCGTGGGCATGGAGGCGCCCGAGGGCGAGGGGTGGCAGCGCGACCCCGACGTGCTCGACACGTGGTTCTCGTCGGCGCTCTGGCCCTTCGCCACTCTCGGCTGGCCGGATCGCACCCCCGAGCTTGAGCGTTTCTATCCCACCAGCGTCCTGTCCACCGCGCGCGAGATCATCTTCCTGTGGGTGGCCCGCATGGTGATGATGGGGCTTGAGTACATGGGTGAGGTGCCGTTCACCGACGTGTACATCCACTCGGTGGTGCAGGCGCCCGATGGACGACGCATGAGCAAGAGCCTCGGCACCGGCATCGACCCGCTCGAGGTGGTCGACCGCGAGGGCGCCGACGCGCTGCGGTTTGGCCTGCTCATGATCACCTCCACGCAGGATGTGCGCTTCAGCGAGGATCGCATCAAGCAGGGGCGCCAGTTGGTCACCAAATTGTGGAACGCCACGCGTCTGGTGGTGGACCGCGGTGGGCGCGCGGGCGTTGCCCCCGAGCCCACCACGCTCGGCGACCGCTGGATCGCGTCGGTCATCGCCGGCGCCATCGAGCAGTCCGACCATCTGGTGGAGGGCTTTGAGTTCAGTCAGTTCGCCGACGGGCTGTACCACCTCATCTTCGATGACCTCTGCGACTGGTACCTCGAGCTGCTGAAGGCCGATCTGGCAGACCCGGCATTTGCCGGGGCCGCGCTTGAGCAGGTGCTCGCGCTTGCGCACCCGGTCATTCCGTTCACCACTGAGGAGTGCTGGAGCAGGCTCCCCGGGTCGGCTGGATTGATGCTCACGCATGAGCCCGCGCATGCCATCGGTCCACGCGACGCCGACGCCGAGGCCGCCATCAGCGCCCTGCGCGAGGCCGTGCAGGCCATGCGCGCATTCCGTGCAGAGCACGGCATCAGCCCTCGCGAGACGCTCACCGTGACCATCGCGGTCGATGGTCAGAGCGCGCTCCCGGCTGATGCCTTTGCTGCCATTGCCGGCGTGGAGCTTGGCGAGGTGGGCAACGACGCCCTCGTGGTGCCGGTGTCGTTCGGGCGCCTCATGGTTCCCGCACCCAAGGTTGACCCGGCCGTTGAGCGCGCCCGCCTGGAGGGGGCGCTCGCCGGTGCCCGCGGTGAGTTGAGCCGCGCTGAGAAGCAACTCGCCAACGAGCGCTTCACCAGCCGTGCGCCCGATCACCTGGTGGACGCCGAGCGCGAGAAGGCCCGTCGCTTCACCGCCGAGGTCGAGGAGATCTTGGCGCGGCTCGACGCCCTGGGCTAGGCCCGCAATGGATCACGGGGCCGCCGTTCGCTGGATTGAGGGCCTCGACCGGATGGGGATGAAGTTCGGGCTGGAGCGCATGCAGGCGCTTATGTCTGCGCTCGGTCAGCCGGGTGCCGGTATTCCCGCGGTGCATGTGGTGGGCACCAATGGCAAGTCGTCAGTTACCCGCATGACCGCCGCAATCCTCACTGCCCACGGGGTGCGCACCGGGGCGTACCTCTCACCGCACATCACCGGGTGGGGCGAACGCATCGCGCTTGATGGGGTGGATATCTCGCCGGGGGCCTTTGCGCATGCGGCGACTCGGGTGAGTGATGCCGTGTCGGGTGTTCCGGGGGGTGCCATCACCCAGTTCGAGGCGCTCACGGCGGTGGCGCTGGATGCGCTCTGCACCGCGCGCGCCGAGGTGATTGTTCTCGAGGCGGGGCTCGGTGGGCGCCTGGACGCCACGAACGTGGTTGATGCCGATGTGGTGGCAGTCACCGGCGTGGACCTCGACCACACCGATCTTCTCGGCGAGACCCTTCCGCAGATTGCTGCAGAGAAGCTGGCAGTGGCGCGCGATGGCCTGGGTGCGGTGCTGCTGGGCCCGCTCGCTTCGGGCGCCCGCGACGCAGTGGCACCGATCATGGCCCGCAGGGGCCTCTCGGGATGGGCCGTGGGGCAGGAGATCGCGGTCCGATCCGGAATCGGACTCCTCGTGACGATCTCCACTCCAAATGGCGCGCTGGCGGACATGGACATACCGGTTCACGGCGACTGGCAGCGGGGCAATCTTGCGCTGGCCGTGGGCGCCGCCGAGCAGGTGCTCGGGCGTGGTGTGGATCGCGACCGGGTGGAGCGGGCAATGCGCGAGATGCGAAATCCCGGGCGCCTGCAGATCATTCTTGGCTCACCAGTCATCGTGCTCGATGGCGCGCACAACCCTGCGGGCGCCGCCGCGCTGGCCGCGACGCTGCCGGAAATCCTGGGCGACATCCGACCGGTGGCCGTCATCGGAATGATGGCCGATAAGGATGCCTCGGGTATCTGTGAGGCCCTCGCGCCAGCGATCAGCGCGGCCTGCGTCACCCGCGCATCGTCGGGGCGGGCCATCAGGCCGGAGTTCATCGCGCGCATGCTCGACATCCGCGGCGTCCCAACTCAGGTCATTCCCGGACCCGCCCGCGCGCTGGAGCGCGCATGCCTCGATGCCGGTCCCGATGGGGCCGTGCTCGTGGCGGGATCCCTTCACCTGCTGTCCGATCTCGCACCCATTGCGATGGCATCTGGCAGCGAAAACACCGGTGGTAGACTCGCCGCCGCTCACGGGCGGGACGCAAGCGCCGAGGAGATTTGGGGTCAATGACCTTTCTGAGCAGTGATCCATTCCAGTCGGTATCCGATTTCTTCGGATCCAGCGTCTGGACCATCGCCCTGGTGCTCATCCAGGTGTTCGCAGCAGCCCTGTGGCTCGCGCTCGCCTACTGGGTGTATCAGGACGCCCGCCGCCGGTTTGAGAACTCGGGGGCCATCACCGCATGCGTGGCCATCGCACTCATCATCCCGTTCCTGGGCGCGCTGGTCTACCTGTTCATCCGTCCGCCGGAGTACTTGACCGACGCGCACGACCGCGAGTTGGAGACCGTGGCCCTCGAGAGTCAGGTGGAAGGCCTTCGCTGCCCGTCGTGCGACGGCGTCGTGGGCCCCCGGTTTCTCGTGTGCCCCAACTGCACCACCTCACTTCGCCAGCCGTGCCGACGCTGCTCCGAGCCGCTCGAGCCCCACTGGCAGGTATGCCCGTACTGCGCCGCCCCGGCGGCCCCCACATCAAGCCGATCCCTCGACGACACGCGCATCGAGCGCCATCGCCGTGACGACGCCAACCAGGACCCGGAGCCCGGAATCTCATGATCGAACGTACCTTTGTGATGGTGAAGCCCGACGCGACCGCGCGCGGGATCTCCGGCGAGATCATCGCCCGATTCGAGCGCCGCGGCTTTCAGCTGGTGGGGCTCAAAAAGACGGTGATGACACGTGCGGCCGCCGAGGAGCACTACGACGAGCACCGTGACCGGCCGTTCTTCGCCGAGCTGGTGGAGTTCATCACCTCGGGTCCGGTCGTGATGATGGCCATCGAGGGCGAGGGTGCCATCGCCGCGTGCCGCATGATGATGGGCACGACGAACCCGCAAGATGCCGCGCCCGGGACCATCCGTGGTGACTACGCGCTCGACCTGGGCCAGAACGTGATCCATGGCTCCGACGGCACCGAGAGTGCCGCGCGCGAGCTGGGTATCCACTTCGCCGCGTCAGAGCTGCTCGGCTGATCATCCTCGCCTCGCGGTCCCCCCAGCGGCGTGGGCTGCTGGGGGCGCTTGGCATCACGTTCCGCGTCGTGGCCTCCGACGAGGCCGAGGACAGCGACCCCGGGCTGCCGGCAGAGGAGCGTGTGATGGC
Organism: Miltoncostaeaceae bacterium; assembly: GCA_049318525.1. Classification (GTDB taxonomy): domain Bacteria; phylum Actinomycetota; class Thermoleophilia; order Miltoncostaeales; family Miltoncostaeaceae; genus SYFI01. The sequence goes on along the minus strand of JBMOGE010000044.1, from coordinate 11,787 downwards.
CCACGCGCGCGGCAAAGCGCGCGACGTGGCCGGTCGTGTGGGTATTCCGGGTGGCGGTGCTGTGCTCGGCGCGGATACCGAGGTGGTGCTCGATGGCATCGCACTTGGCAAGGCGGCCGACGAGGCCGATGCGCGCCGCATGCTGCAGGCGCTCGCCGGTCGCGAGCACACGGTGATGACCGGATTGGTGCTGGTGACCGCGCAGGGGGAGCATGAGTGCCTCGCCCGGGCCACCGTGCGGATGCGGCCGATCGACGATGACGTACTTCGCTGGTACCTCGGGCGTGGGGAGTGGCAAGGCCGTGCGGGGGCATATGCCGTGCAGGGCGCAGGCGGGGCACTGATTGAGGGCATCGAGGGCGAGCCCTCGACCGTCATCGGCCTGCCCATCGGTGCGTTGGGGGTGCTGCTGGACGACGCCGGCCTCGCCCCGTGGGGTACGGCTGCCTGAAACGCGTCGTGCAGGCATCCCCCTGCATAGGCGGATGAATTGAGGGGCGCGATACGCTCCCGCAGCATCTTCGGGTGCAATGCCCTCGTCACTCACACCATTGGAGGCCCGCGATCGGGTTTCTCGGTTACCTGACGGGGTTCGGCGGCCGCGATATGGCCGTGGACCTCGGCACCGCCAACACTCTTGTTTACGTGAAGGGTCGCGGCATCGTTTTGTCTGAGCCGTCTGTGGTCGCAATCGACCAGCGGACCGGTGATGTGCACGCCGTCGGCATTGAGGCGAAGCGCATGCTCGGTCGTACCCCGGGCAATATCACCGCCATTCGCCCGCTGAAGGATGGCGTCATCGCCGACTTCGACGTGACCGAGCAGATGCTCCGTCACTTCATCCAGAAGGTGCATCAGAACAGGTGGGCGCACCCCCGCGTGGTCGTGTGCGTGCCGTCGGGTGTGACGGGCGTGGAGAAGCGCGCCGTCGAGGAGGCCACGCTGTCTGCCGGTGCGCGTCAGGCGTACCTCATTGAGGAGCCCATGGCCGCCGCAATCGGCGCGGGGCTGCCCGTCGGCGAGCCGACCGGGAACATGATCGTGGACATCGGTGGCGGCACCACGGAGGTTGCAGTGATCTCCCTGGGCGGAATCGTTGTGGCGCAGTCCATCCGGGTGGGTGGCGACGAACTCGACGAGGCCATCGTCAACTACGTCAAGCGGGAGCGGAAGCTGCTGATCGGATCGCAGACCGCTGAAGAGGTGAAGCTTGAGATCGGGTCTGCCTACAAGCTGAAGGACGAGATGAAGGCCGAGATCCGCGGCCGCGACATGATCAGCGGGCTGCCGAAGACCGTCGTGCTGAGCAGCGAGCAGGTGCGCGAGGCACTTGAGGAGCCGGTGGGGCAGATCGTGGAGGCCGTCCGCGCCACGCTCGACCGCACGCCGCCGGAGCTTGCATCGGACATCATGGACCGCGGCATCGTGCTGGCAGGCGGCGGCTCGCTGCTGAATGGTCTCGCCGATCGCCTGCGTGCCGAAACCGAGATGCCGATCCACCTCGCCGACAGCCCGCTCACCTGCGTTGCCGTGGGCTCGGGCCGGTCCCTTGAAGAGTTTGAGGTCATGCGCCGTTCCGCCAACGGCGCCCGGCGCTCGAGACGCAGCCGGTACTGAGTCGCCGGAACCCGCGAATTGACGCTCGGCCTTCGCCGTGTCATATCGTGGACCGGATGCCCGTGACTGGTCGAGGAGGCCACGGAAATCCCTGAATCGCCGAGAAGAGATGACTCCGAGAAGCACCGGATGATGATCCGGCGCGGGGTGATCGGCGGGCTCATTGCCCTGTGCCTCATCGTATTCACGGTGTACTTCCGCGAGTCCGGCAGCGGCCCGCTGCACGGCGCCCAGCAGATGGCGGGATCAGCAGTGATGCCTCTGCAATCGATTACCGAGCGGGCGTCGCAGCCATTTCGCGATGGCTGGAGCTGGGTCACGGGGCTTGTGGATGCCCGCGGCCAGAATGAGGATCTGAAGGCACAGAATGCTGCGCTTCAGGCGCGCGTTCTGGCGCTCTCGGACCAGTCGGCCGAGATCGCCCGCCTTCGGACGCTGCTGCGCATTGATGGAAGCGTCCCGTCGGGCTACAAGTCGGTTGTTGCATCGGTTGTGGGGCGCTCGCCCACGAGTTGGTACGCGCGCGCCACCCTGAGCGCCGGAACCTCCGACGGCATCGTGGTGAACAGCCCAGTGGTGAGCGGTGCGGCGCCCGGTGCCGCGCTCGTGGGGCTCATCACCGAGGCCTCGGCGTTCACGTCGGTTGTCACATTCATCACCGACCCCTCCATCCGCGTGGGCGCCACCGTGGATGGGTCGGGTGGCGCGCTGGGAATCCTTCGTCCGACAGTGGGCGGGCAGTTGATGATGGATGGCGTGCCGCGCGACTTCAGCGTGAAGGCTGGCGGCATCGTGCGCACAGCCGGGTTCTCGGCCGATCTGCGACTTCCGTCAGTGTTCCCGCGCGGTATTGCGGTGGGGATGGTGGCTGGCGTCGGATCGCGCGACGTCGATACCTTCCAGACCATTCAGGTGACGCCCTACGTTGATGTGCGCACCCTGGCCGACGTCGCCGTGCTCACGCCGCAGTCGACCGCTGCGCGACGGAGGGCAGCCGGCTGAGCGAGCGAACCCTTGGCGCAGCGGCACGCGTGCGCGCCGCCCGGCAGCGGCCGGTCCGGGCGCTGCCCGATCGGGGCATTGCGCTCAAGCGGGTGGCGCTGCTCGCTGCTGCTGCAGTGATCCTGCAGATCACGGTAATGCCAAGCATCACGGTTGCCGATGGGTCACCCGACATCGTCATCGCCGCCGTGGTGTCGATCGCAGTGCTTCGGGGATCGTTGGTGGGGGCGGTCACCGGCTTCGCGTGCGGGTTACTCGTGGAGCTGAGCACGCCCGTCGGCACGCTGGGTGTGATGGCATTGCTCTACCTCGCTGTGGGTGCGTGGTGCGGGCGGTTTGCCGATCGCCCCGAGGCATCCACCATTGGTCTTCCGCTCGGCCTCATCGTGGCCGGCGCGGCATTCGTGCAGGTGGGGTACGCCTCGTTTCAGTGGCTGCTGGGGACCGATGTGACGGCATCGGTCATCGCGATGCGCATTGTTGTTCCCACCGTGGCGCTGTCGGCGCTGCTGGGACCGCCCGTGCTGCTGGTCGCGCGGAGACTTCTGGGGGCCCCGATTGACGTCGAGCCGGGGATGCTTGACGAGTGAGCACGATGCAACCCCGTACCCCCAGGCCGCCGACTGACGATCCGCCGCCCCGTCGGCCTCGCCGATCCGGGCGTCCGCCCCGGTCCGTACTGCGCATGGCGTCGTTTGCCGGTCTCGCCATTGTGCTGCTGGTGGTGCTGGTCGTGCGCCTGTGGTTTCTTCAGGTGATCGGGGGTGCGGGATACCAGGAGCGGGCCGAGGCGAATCGCCTGCGCACCGTCATTACCGAAGCCCCGCGCGGCGCGATCACCGATCGCAACGGCAAGGCGCTGGTGACGAGCAAGGAAGTGCTCAACCTCGTGGCCCAGCCACAGGATCTGGTGGGCGACGCCGGCGCCCGGACGCTCACCCGTCTCTCCGCCGCGCTGGGGCACCCCGCCGGGTACTTTGCGGCGAAGGTGGCCAGGGCCCAGAAGGCCAGTCCGTTCGAGGCAGTGGTGCTTGAGGAGGACGCGTCGCCGCAGTTGCAGGCCTACGTTGAGGAGCGCCGGGCGCAGCTTCCGGGCATCGAACTCCAGTCCGCCTACAAGCGCGAATACCCCAACGGGACGATGGCTGCCCATCTTCTGGGCTACACGGGTCCCATTCCCGTGGAGTCTGCTCGCAAGTACCGGGACCAGGGATATCTGGGCAACGAAACCGTGGGTCGTGCCGGCATCGAAAGTCAGTACGAGGGATACCTGCGCGGTATCGCGGGCCGGCAGCAGGTTGAGGTGGATGCGCGCGGCGACATCGTGGGGCGGGGGGTCATCTCGCAGACCTCGCCGCGTCCGGGGCAGACCCTGCGCCTGTCCATCGATCTGAACGTTCAGAAGGCCCTTGAGCGGGCGCTGGCGCACGAGGTGGCAGCCGCCGGCACGTCCACCGGCGCGGCCGGGGTGGCCATCGATCCAAAAACCGGCGCGGTGCTGGCCATGGCGTCGTTGCCCACCTTCAAGCCGGACGTATTCGAATCGGGTACTCCCCGTGAGATCCAGCGTGTACTCACAAGCCCGGGGCGGCCGTTGCTCGACCGCGCCATCGGCGGCGAGTATCCCGCCGCCTCAACCTTCAAGGCCATCACCGGCTCTGCCGCGCTCGCGTCGGGGCTCTACACGGCGGGGGAGCAGATTGAGGCCCCTGGATCCCTGGTGCTCTACAAGACGCGCTTCCGCGGATTCAACAACGAGGCATATGGCCCGATTACCCTGCCACAGGCGCTTGAGGTCTCGAGCGACACGTTCTTCTACACACTCGGCGATCGCTCATACCGGGTTCCGGGCTGGCCGCTGCAGGAGTGGTCGCACAGGTTCGGATTCGGGCAGGCCACGGGAATCGATCTCACCGAGGGTGAGAGTGCTGGCCTCATTCCCGATCTGGCCTACAAGCGCCAGACATGTGATCGCAAGGTGGACCCGATCAACTGCTCGTGGCGGCCTGGCGACTCCATCAATATGTCGATCGGTCAGGGCAATGTTCTGGTGACGCCGGTGCAGATGGCGGTGGCCTACGGGGCGATCGGCAATGGTGGAAAGGTGGTCACGCCGACCCTCGGGAACGCCGTTGTCGATGCCGATGGCCGTGTGCTGCGCGATCTGTTGAGTGCGCGCGCGATGAATGATCTGGGCCTTCCAGCCGGGGTTCTCGGCCAGGTGAAGCAGGGGCTGAAACTTGCCGCGAACGGCAATAGCGGCACATCGACCCCTGTGTTCGGCGGCCTCCCCCCGGCATTCAAGGTGGCGGGCAAGACCGGCACCGCCGAGAACCCGTCCAAAATCGACCACGCATGGTTTGTGGGCTACGCGCCTGCAGACGACCCGACCATCGTGGTGGCCGTGGTGGTGGAACGCGGCGGGCAGGGTGCCAACTCGGCGGCCCCGGCCGTGTGTGTGACCATGGCTGCGTCGCTTGGGTTCGCGGAAAGCCGTTGCGGTACCGGGGCGAAGGTCAACTGATGACGACCCTGACCGGGGAGACCCGCGGGGTCGGGACCCGCTCGCGCCAGGCCGCGGCCGGGCTCGACTGGTGGTTGCTGGGGATGGCCCTTGCGGTCTCCGGCTTCGGCGTGTTTGTGGTCAGGGCCGCCACAGAGTCGGACGTGGCGTCGAATTCGGGCTTCTACTTCACCCGCCAATTGGCGTTCACCGTGGTCGGGCTGGTGTGCCTGTTCTTCGTGTTGCGGCTCAACCTCGACGATCTGTCGCGCTACGTGTGGACCATTTACGCGATTCTGGTGGCGTCGGTGGGGGCCGTGTTGGTGCTCGGGGCATCCGCCCGTGGATCCACTCGGTGGATCGAGCTCGGCCCGGTGCGTGTGCAGCCGTCAGAGCTCGGCAAGGTGGTGATCGCGTTCGTGCTTGCCGTCGTGGTGGTGGAGCGGCTGAAGGCGATCGAGCCGGCCCGGCTGTCGTTCATGGTGCTCGGCCTCACAATGCTGCCCGCGGTCATTGTGTTTCTGCAACCCGACCTCGGGACCGCCCTGGTGTATTTGGCAATCGCCATGGTCATCCTCTGGGTGGCCGGGCAGCCCATCACGCACTTCATCGTTGCAGGCGCGGTCATTGTGGCGGCGGTGGGGATGATCCTCTATGTGCTTCCGGCCGCGGGGCTGAACGTTTTGCGTCCGTATCAGGTGGATCGACTCACCTCGTTCGTGGACTCGGGCAGCGATCGCACGCAGTCGGGGTATCAACTGGAGCAGAGCAAGGTGGCCATCGGTTCGGGCGGGGCATTTGGCAAGGGTCCCTCCGGCGCCACCCAGACCATCAACGACTTCCTGCCCGAGCACCACACCGACTTCATCTTCGCTGTGGTGGCCGAGATGTTCGGATTTCTGGGGGGCGGCCTCCTTATCGCGGCCTACTTCATCATCGTCTGGCGGGCCATCATCATCATGCGATTAGCACCCACCGAACTCGAGCGACTGGTGGCGGCGGGTATCGCCGCAATGCTGGCGTTCGAGGTGTTCGTTAACATCGGCATGAACGTGGGGATCATGCCGATCACGGGAATCCCGCTGCCATTCATGTCGTATGGCGGGAGCCACACACTGACAAACCTTGTCGCCGTTGGCGTGCTCCTTGGCATCGGCATGCGCGGTCGCGCCGTTCAGGCCGCCGGAGCCGCATAGATGGGGGCCATCACCACGCTTGCCAAGCGGGTCAACCGCCTGGCCAAGGACACCCGCGAGCATCACGAGCAGGCCCTCGACGGAGGTGTGATGGCGATCCTGCCGTCGAGCCCCGTACTGGGTGGCCGGCTGTCGGGGATGCTCGGCGTGCCAGTGGGCGACCGGACTGCGGTCGACCTGCTGGTCATCCCGCTGGGCGCCGGTGACGATGTCCGTGCTTCCGCCCTCGAAGTCGCGGCCAGGTCCCGGCAGAACCAGCGCACGCTGGTTGTCGTCGTGTGCGCTCCGCATGAGCGTGGCCGCATCGAGCGCGAGTTGCTCGCCGAGGACGACGTCACGATCGGCGATCTGGCGTTCGTGCCGGATCTGGAGTCCGATTCATCTGTGAGTGCGGTGATGCAGGCCGTCATCCGCTCGCTCGGCACTGGCATGGTGCCCGCCGCCAGGCGCTACCCGGCGTTACGGGACCCGGTGCATCGCCACCTGGTCGACGTGGCCGCACGGGAGTCGGCAATCGCCGGCGCGCTCAACTGGTTCTCGGGCAGCGCGGCTGCCCAGCACGCAATGGTGGTGCGAATGGGGTCTGCCGAGGGGCAGGGTCTTTCCGCCAAGCGCATTCCCGAGGTGGTCGCAGCGACCGCAACGGGTATCGCCGTGGGCATCGTCGCCCGCGGCGCATCACGTATCGTGCCCGCACCCAGCTGGATGGTGCGAGGCGCTGTCGCATGGGCCTCGACCGTGGCCCTCGCCGCGGCGACGGAGCGTATTTCGCGCCGGCTCGGCGACGACATGAACATCGATCCGAAGGACGCCGTCAAGGCGTTCATCCGCGCCCGTCTGGGGCGGAAGGGGAAGAGCTGATCAAGCAGATTCTGGTTTCAATCGATCGCGCCGAGACGCGCGTGGCCATCCTTGAGGATGGGCGCGTCGCCGAGGTGCAGATTGAGCGTCGTGGCAAGGGCTCAGTTGTGGGCCACATCTGGAAGGGCCGCGTGGAGAGCGTGCTTGCCGGTATGGAGGCCTCGTTCATCGAGGTCGGCATCGGCAAGAACGGCTTCCTTCACGTGGATGACGTGGTGGCCGAGGGCGTGCCCAAGAAGAAGCGCCTGATCGCCGACATGCTCAAGAAGGGCGACGAGGTCATCGTGCAGGCCGTCAAGGACCCGATGGGGACCAAGGGCGCACGACTCACCATGCAGTTGTCGCTGGCTGGCCGGTTTCTTGTGTACGTGCCGTTCGGTGACGGCATCGGTATCTCAAAGCGCCTTGATGACGATGAGCGCCACCGCCTGCGCGACATCTGCAAGAAGTTGCCGCGCGATGGGGGAGGCCTGATCGTGCGTACTGCGGCGGCGGGTGCCTCTGCCACTGAGCTCGCGCGCGATCTTGCATCGCTCAATCTTCTGTGGAAGGCCATCCGCGAGCGGTCGGCGCAGGTGCCGCTTCCGTCGCTGCTCTACAGCGAGGCCGACTCGTCGCTCAAGGTCATCCGCGACATCCTCAACGACAGCGTCGACGAGGTGCTGGTTGACGATGCCCGTCAGCACGAGCGCATTGTGGGTTTCCTGAGGCGCACGTCGCCTGAACTTGCCGATCGCGTGAAGGTGTGGGACGGCGAGGGGCAGTTGCTGAAGCACTTCGGGGTGGAGGACGCCATCCGGTCCACCCTCAACCGCCGAGTGCCACTGGCATCCGGTGGGTCACTGGTGATTGATGACACCGAGGCCATGACGGTCATCGACGTCAACTCGGGCAAGAACGTGGGGCGTGGCAACACCCAGCTCGAAGACACCATCACCCGTACCAATCTTGAGGCGGCCACCGAGGTCGTGCGCCAACTGCGGCTGCGCGACATCGGCGGCATCATCGTTATCGACTTCATCGATATGGATAACGCGAAGAACCGCCGGGCGGTGACCCAGGCGCTCAACGACGCACTCGCACACGATCGCACCCGCACCTTCGTGGTGGAGATCTCGCCGCTGGGTCTGGTGCAGATGACGCGTCAGAACATCAGCGATGGTGCCCGCGAGATCATGACCAACCACTGCCCCACATGTGGGGGGCAGGGATTCGTTGTGAGTGCCGAGACCCACGCCATTGACGCCGAGCGCCAGATCCGCATGGCGCTTGCCGGTACGTCTGAGTCGCCCGTGGCCGTGAGCGTTCACCCCGAGGTCATGGGGTTCCTCACCGCAGACGACAGCGCGGTGCTGGCAGCGATTGAGGAGGACCTCGGCATTTCCATCACGCTCGAATCGGATACCTCGTTGGCTCCGGGGAGTGCGCGCATTGGTGGTGGGGCCGCGGGGAGCGGTGCCAGCCGTTCGCGTACCCGAACCACCCGCAGCCGGTCCGCCGCCAAGCCCGCCGGGGCCTAGCGCGCCGAGTCGCTCCCGCCTGCGGGCTGCAGCGATCCGAGCAGTACTCCAAGCACGGGGTTCACCGTCACACCGGACACACCGGGTGCGGTGACCTCCGTTGCCACTGGGGTGGCGACCGCCACCACGCGGCCGTCGGCAACCGCGCGGGCATCCACCTGTGCCCATGCCGAGTCCCGCCCGGTGCCCAGTACGGCGTTGCCCGCCGATCGCGCCCGCGCCCGCAGAGCGGCATCGCCTGAGATAGCGGGTACCGGGGGGGTGGCCGGAGTGCCGGGGGCAGTGGTACCCAGCAGCTGGGCGTAGGCGTCTGATCCGTCTGGGAGCGTCTGGCTCCACAGTGCGGTGGCGATCGCGGCACGCGGGGCCGCCCGGCCGAGGCCTGAGTTCCGGGGAAACGCCCTCACGACCGGGGCGAGGCCCATCTTCGACAGCGCATCACGTACCGCAGGCGCGATGGCGCGCTCGGCGGATCCGGTTCCCGTCCAGAGCGTTACCGCGGTGCCGGTGGCCCCCGCTCCGGACACCAGTGCCCGTGCGGTGCGCAGGTCGGGCGCAGCGGTCCCTTGACGGCTCCCCGGCGTACCCGGGGGAATCATGCGGCTGGCAGGACGGGCCCCGGTGCTGATCGCCGCCGCCGCCGCCGTGCGATCGAGCGCCAGCCCGACGGCGCGCCGGACAACTGGATTCGTAAACGGGGCCTGGGATGAGTCGATTGCCACGTATGCCGTCGCCGAGTTGGTGATGGCATTGGCGGTGGCACCGGCCGCGTAGCCACCGCGACGTGTGGCCGACTGGGCGATTGGCATTACCGAGTAGTCGGCGTCGCCGGTTGCGACGTGCGCCGCCGCGGCCCGGGGGGTGTAGCCGAGGGAGATGGTGATGCGGGCTGCATGGCCGGCGGGCAGGCCGTCCCGCGCCACGTAGCCCGGGTTGGGTGTGAGAACGATGCGCCGGTCGGGATCGAAGGCTGAGATGGCATACGGCCCCAGGCTGGCCGGTGGGTCAACGGTTTGATCGACCGCGCGGGTGCCCTTGGGAACGACGGATGCAAACGGCAGCGCGAGCGCCTGCACCAGCGATGGATCCCGTCGCGTGAGGGTGATGATGACGGTGCGCGCTGCGTCATCGGCCACGACGCCGGACAGCTGTCGGGTGCGCCCCGCGATTACGGCCGGTGCGCCATCGATCGCGGTGTAGAGCGCGGTGCCACGGGAGTCGAGGGTGAGCATGCGCTCAAGGCTGCTCTTCACGTCGCTTGGCAGCGCGACACGCGACGCAGGCGGGCCGAACCGCACGTCATCCCTCAGCGTGAAGGTGAGCGACAGACCGTTGGGCGAGACGACCGGAAGGGCTGTGGCGAGGTCCGGCACCACGGTGGTTCCCGGAGTACCTCCAGCACGCCGGAACGCCACCAGGCCGCCCTGCGTGGCTCCCATTACCTGCCACGCGAGCGGGTCCCGGGCCAGTGCAGGGTCGAGGAAGTCCGGGTTGCCCCCGGCTTCCACACGTAGCTCACCGCTGGCTCCGAGGGCCAGAGAGGTGCCCGAAATCGCCATCAGGAGGCCGATTCCGGCGATGTGTGCGATGCGTGGGTGCGAGATGTCCCCTTCGGTGTGGCACTTCGGGTCCGGTGTCGCTACCATGCGCGATCGCGTCCGGAGACGGGCGTCCCGTCGTCAGTAGTGGAGATGTCCGTGGCTGAGTATGCCGTGATCGCCCTCGGGGGCAAGCAATACAGGGTGCGTGAAGGTGAGCGCATCGTCGTGGACCGCATTGCGGCCGAGCCCGGTGAGTCCATCTCGCCCAGGGTTCTCGCAACCGGGAGCGCCGATGGCATCACCGATGGTGGCACCGTGACCGCGGAGGTCGAGGAGCACGTGCTCGGACCGAAGATCACGGTTTTCACCTACCGCGCCAAGAAGGACAGCAAGCGCAAGATGGGTCACCGTTCGCACCTTTCGCGGGTGCGCATCACGGCAATCGGGGGCTGAGCAATGGCACATAAGAAGGGTGGCGGCTCCAGCCGCAACGGTCGCGATTCGAACTCCAAGCGCCTCGGCGTGAAGGTGTTCTCGGGCCAGGTCATTCCGGCCGGGTCGATCATCGTCCGCCAGCGCGGCACGGTGTTCAAGCCTGCCAACGGTACGGGCATCGGTCGTGACCACACCATCTTCGCCACCGTGAGTGGCCGGGTGGAGTTCACGAATGGCATCAAGGGTCGGCGCGTCTTCGTGTACCCGGTGGAGGCCCCGGCGTCCTGAGCCGGGGCGGGGCCTGAGGCTCCGCACCATGTCATTTACCGATCGGGCCCAGATCCACGTCCAGGCGGGGCGCGGGGGCAACGGTTGCCTCTCGTTCCGTCGTGAGGCGCATTCGCCGAAGGGTGGCCCCGATGGGGGCAACGGCGGACGCGGCGGCGATGTCGTGCTGGTCGCCGACGAGCAGATGATCGACCTGACGCAGTTCCGCCACGCGGTGCACCACAAGGCACCCGTTGGCGGTGACGGCGAGGGACGCAATAAGCACGGCAGGAATGGCGGCGACCTCGAGGTGAGCGTTCCTCCCGGTACCCGGGTGCTGCGCGACGACGAGGAGATCGCCGTGCTTGGTGCGGTGGGCGATCGTGTGTCGGTGGCGCGCGGCGGTGGTGGTGGCGTGGGCAACCGCGCCTTCCGCTCATCAACGCAGCGTGCCCCCCGCATTACCGTGCCGGGCGAGGATGGCGAGGGCACGTGGATTGTGCTCGAGATGCGCCTGCCGGTTGACGTCGCCATCGTGGGGATGCCGAACTCCGGCAAGACCTCGCTACTCAATGCACTCACCGGTGCAAGCGCCACGGTCGCGCCGTACCCACACACCACGAAGGAGCCGGCGCTCGGCCCCCTGGACGATGGCGTCGATGAGCCGCATCTGGTTGCCGATCTGCCGGGGCTTGCCGTCGATGGCAGCGAGCGCAACGGTTCTGCCCTCGGGCAGCTGGAGCGGGCCAAGGTCATCCTGCACTGCGTTGATGCATCTGACCCGTGGGATGCCGACGAGCGCATCGCCCTGGTTCGCGCCGGGATTGCGCCGTACGCACCTGAGC
>JBMOGE010000043.1:0-18375 GCA_049318525.1 Miltoncostaeaceae bacterium | reverse complement strand
GCCGCCAGCAGATCGGCCTGGGCATCCACCGTGTGGCCAATTGAAATGGGAGTGCCCAGGTAGCCCGGGCGTGACGGCGCGATGACGTGGTGGTCGGGGCCCAGCGCGGTTGACAGGGAGAGGGCCTGGTCATAGCCCCCCGGCTGACCGTGCACCACAAGCACCGCGGGGCCATCGCCCGCCACGGCCACCTCAACCCGGCCGAGCGCGGTCCACACCATCTGCGGCCGCGCGTCCAGGGTCATGGCATCAGCCGGTGGGGGCGTCCTCGGACAGGCGGTTGCGGCGGCGGGCCGAGAAGTACGTGGCCTGCGGGTGATGCATGATGACGGCCGCGGTGCTCTGTTCCGGGGTCAGCTGGAATGCGCTGGTGAGATCCATGCCCATCTGCTGGGGGAACGGTGCGAGCAGGCGCAGCACGTCGGCGTGCTGTTCGACGTCGGGGCAGGCCGGGTAGCCCCATGAATAGCGGCGCCCCTGATCGGAGCCCAGGCCCAATTCGCGCTTGATGCGCGCGTGCACCAGATCGGCCATGCCCTCGGCCGCCTCAACGGCGAGGCCATGGGCGAAGTAGGCCTCGGTGTACTCCTCCTCGGCCTGAAGGCGGTCGAGGTACTCGGTGGCCTCTTGCCCAACGGTGACGGCCTGCAGGGCGATGACGTCACGCACGCCGCCCTCGATGGGTCGCAGGTAGTCGGCCAGACACAACAGACGGCCCTCGTCCTGGCGGGGGAAGTCAAAGCGTGCGGTCTCCTCGCCCGTGTCGGGGTCAAACACCACCACGTCGTTGCCGTCGCGGTTCGCCGGGAAGTAGCCGTAGGTGCCACGCGGCACGATCCAGCCGTCGGCGATTGACGACTTCTCCATGGCCGTTCGGCGTGGCAGGAACTCGTCGCGCACAATGCGCGCGTACTCGGCGTCGTCCTGCCCCCGGCCACCCCACGACATCTTGTAGAGCGAGCGCTCGTCCATGCGGGCGAACATCTCCTCGAGGTCGAAGTCCTCCACGCGCCGGGGACCCCAGAACGGGGGCTCGGGTACCGGGGCCTCGTCGATGACCACGGGCTCGGCGGTGGGGCGCGGGCGCGATGCCACCTCAGTGGCCTTTACCGCTGCGTCACGGGCCTGATCCAGGCGCTCCTGTACAAACACCGGGCGGTCGTCCGGGTCTTGAAGGCGGTCAACCGCGCTCAGTCCGTCGAAGGCGTCCTTGCAATAGAACACGCCGGGGCCGTATGGGTCGCCACTCTCAAGCATGAGTGTGCGCCAGCCAAACTGCTTGTTGATTGCTGCGCCACCGATGAGCACTGGGTAGTCGCGGCCGCGTGCCGCAAGCTCCTGCACCAAGAGCGGCATCTGCTTGCTGGTGCTCACCAGCAGGGCCGACACGCCGATCACGTCGGCGTTGTGCTCCTCAGCGGCGTCGATGATGGCCGTGACCGGCACCTGACGGCCCAGGTCGTGCACGGTGTAGCCGTTGTTCTTAAGGATGGTGCCCACCAGGTTCTTGCCGATGTCGTGCACGTCGCCGTACACGGTGGCCAGCACCACGGTGCCCTTGGTGTAGCCCTCCACCTGGTCGAGGAACTGCTCCAGGTAGGCCACGCTCTTCTTCATCACCTCGGCGCTCTGCAGCACGTACGGCAGGATGAGCTCGCCGCGGCCAAAGCGGTCGCCAACTTCCTTCATGGCCGGCAGCAGCACCGTGTTGAGCAGCTCAATCGCCGGGTCGTTGGTGCGCCCGCCGCGCTGGTCAAGGGATGCGTCGATATCGGTCTCAACGCCTTCGGGCACCCGGTGAAGGATGCGCTCAAAGATCACCTCGTCGGGCGGCATGTCCTTAAAGCGGGCGGTGGGGTCGGGGGCCTCCTGGGCCTCCACACCCTCGTACCTCTCGATGAGCCGGGCCAGGGCATCCTCGCGGCGCCCGAAGATGAGGTCGTCGGCCATCTCCACTTCGTCGGCCGGGATCTCGCCCATGGGCCGGATGTGGGTGGGGTTGATCATGGCCAGGTCGAGGCCGGCATCAACGGCACGGGCAAGAAACACGCTGTTGAGCGTGGCGCGCGCGGCGGACCCCAGGCCAAACGACACGTTGCTCACCCCGAGGCTGGTGAACACGCCAGGCAGGTGCTGCTTGATGAGGCGGATGCCCTCAATGGTGGCCGCGCCCGAGAAGCGGTACTCCTCCTCGCCGGTGGCCAGCGTAAAGGTGAGGGCGTCAAAGATGAGGCTGCCCGGGTCGAGGCCGTACTCGCCGCACACGATGTCGTGGATCTTGGTGGCGATGCCCAACTTCTCTTCGCCGGTCTTGGCCATGCCGATCACGTCGTCAATGGTCAGCGCAACCACGGCGGCACCGTGCTTCTTGATGATGGGCACCACCTGGTCGATCTTCACCCGACCGTTCTCCATGTTGATGGAGTTGACGATGGCGCGGCCGGGGTAGGCGGCAAGGGCGGCCTCAACGGCGTCGGCCTCGGTGCTGTCGATCATGAGCGGGGCCTCAACGCCCATCGCGAGCTTCTTGGTGAGGATGGCGATCTGATCGGCCTCGTCAACGCGCTCGGTGAGGGCCACGCATACATCCAGCACGTGGGCGCCAAACTCCACCTGCTCGCGGGCGACCGCAAGCGCGCCGGTGTAGTCGTCGGCGAGGATCATCTCTTTTACCTTGCGGCTGCCCTGCGTGTTGACCCGCTCGCCCACGATGGTGGGGCGGGGCTCCTGCCCGATATCAACGGTGCGCATGGCGCTGGCGATGCGCGGCGTGTTGGGCACGACCGGGCGCTTGTGCGGGGTTACGTCCTTCAGTGCATCGACGATGGCGCGGATGTGGTCGGGGGTGCTTCCGCAGCAGCCGCCCACCACGCTTGGGCCGAAGTCGGCCACCATGGCGGCGATCTGCTTGGCCATGCCATCGGGGTCCAAGTCGTAGTGCGCCACTCCGCCGACATTGCGCGGCAGGCCGGCGTTGGGCACCACCGAGATGGGCTTGGTGGAGTGCGTGCACATGTAGGCGACCGGCTCACGCAGGTGCTCGGGCCCCACGGAGCAGTTGGTGCCGATCACGTCCACGCCCATCCCCTCGAGGATGGTGACCACGGCGCCCACGTCGGTGCCCAGCAACATGCGGCCGGTCTGGTCGAGGGCGACCTGCGCCTGAATCGGTACTGAGGTGCCCATGTCCTCAAACGCCAGCCGGATGCCGTAGATGGCAGCGCGGGTCTCAAGGATGTCCTGCTGGGTCTCGATGAGCAGCACGTCGGCGCCGCCCGTCATCAGGCCCTTGGCCTGGGTGCGGATCTGCTCGGCAAGCTCGTCGAACGTGATGCCCGACAGCTTCGGGTCGTCGGTACCCGGCAGCATGCCGGTGGGGCCGATAGAGCCGATGACAAAGCGGGGGATGCCGTCTGCGGCCTCGTAGTCGTCGCAGGCGCGGCGGGCGTTTGCGGCTGCGGCCACGTTGATGTCGGTGACGAACTCGGCCAGGTTGCCGCCGTCGGGTCGCCGCCACTCCTCAAGCCGCATGGCGGTGGCCTGGAATGAGTTGGTCTCAACCGCCTGCGCCCCGGCGTCGAGGTACGAGCGGTGGATCTCCTCGATCACATCCGGGCGGGTGAGGGAGAGGTAATCAACGGCACCCTCAAGCGCCCCGCCGCCGTAGTCCTCGGCGGTGAGGTCGCGAACTTGGATCTGCGTGCCCATCCCGCCGTCGAATACGACGACACCCTGCTGGAGGGCCGGGAGATAAAAACCGGCGTTCTTCACGGGGCGGAAGCCTAGTGGTACGGGCGCGCTATGCGGTGTGTGCCGCGATGGCCGCGTCGACCACCTTGCCGGTACTCATGGCGGCCTGGCCGCGTGCGACCACTGGATTGGCGCCCGCCTCGCGTGCCGCGTCGATCAGATCCTCACGGGTGTGGCCAGCGAATGCGGCCAGCGGGATGTCGCGGGTGGCATCGTCTGTTCGCAGGCGCCCGATCAGCGCAACGGCTTCATCGCCGGCCTCGAGGTCGATGAGAAGGCAGGCGGGGGTTTCGTCGGCCAGCGCCTCGGCCAAGCGCACGGGGCCGCCAACCACTCGCAGGCGGTACCCAGCGATGTCGAGCCCGCTCTCGATGCGCGAGCGCATCATCAGGTCGGGGCACAGGGCGAGGACAAGGGGCTGATCGGGCACGGGTTGACGGTAGCAACAGGAGGGTCTCGGGCGGCCGCTGCGTGCACCGCGCCGAGCGGTAGTGCGGCCGGCCGCCGCGTTCGGGGCTCCATCGGTGGCGATTTCACCATGACCGGGAGGGTCGTGGTGCCTCGGGATGATTGGGTTGCCGCTCAGATTTCCTCGCAGCCCTGCACTCCCGATGGAGCAGGTTCCCAATGGCGCGTCGTTGCCACCCCACCTGAATCCCTGCACACCTGCCCGCCACACCCGCCGCATGCGCATGGTCGCGAGTGCCGTGGCAGGGCTTGCCGCGCTCAGCGGTCTGGTTGCCGTGGCCAAAGCGACAGTACGCACAACCTTCGTGGGCAACGGCTCCATCGGGGTCAACGGGTCAACGTATGTCGTTGACCGCTTCGCTCCCGGCACCAGCACGTGGACGGCGCCCACGGGTGTGACGTCCGTGGCGTACCTGGCCGTGGGCGCAGGCGGTGGTGGTGGCGGCGGCGGGTGGTCGTCGTCTCGCGCCTCGGGAGGAGCCGGCGGCGGTGGTGGTGCAGGCGATGTGCGGAGCGGCGTGCTGGCGCCATCACCGGGAAGCACGTACACCATCGAGGTCGGCGGCGGCGGTGCCGGTGGGTCATCGGGCGAGATAACCGGCATCTGGAATGGCAGCAACGGCGAGTCGGGCGGCCAGAGCACCGTCTTCGGTGTCGTGGCGGCGGGGGGCTACGGCGGGTGCGCGTCAGACGTCTACATCACGTCGAAAGCGCCGTGCACGGTGGCATCAGGGGCCAACCAGAGCTACGGCGGCTACGGAACCAACTCGGGATCGGGGCAGAGCGGTGGCGACCGCGCATCGGTCCTTGGCGGCGGTGGTGGCGGCGGCGGCGGCGCGAGCGCAGCGGGTGGCATATCAACATCGACCTTTGGCGCCGCCGGAGGCGCTGGCGTCGCAAGCACCATCAGCGGCGCCTCGGTCACGTACGCCACGGGCGGCGGCGGCGGGTCCGGGTACACGTTCATCGCTGCGGGTGCCACCAACTCCACCCCTGGCGGCGGCGGCGGCGGAGGCGGTGGCACCGCCGACGCCGGGCGCCCGCCGGTGCCACCCGGTGGCACGGGTGCCGCGGGCACGGACGGCACCGTGTTCGTGCGATTCGTGGCGCCCGCGCCCATCAACACGGCGTTGCCCACCACGTCAGGCCGAGCCGTGGTTGGGGCGGTGCGAACCGCCGACGCCGGCACCTGGGCCAGCGAGATCACCACCAGCACCACGTACCAGTGGCAGGTGTCCGACGATGGCGCCACCGGCTGGGTCAGCGCGGCGGGATCGGGCAGCACCACGGCGTCGTACACGGTCGCGGCAGTCGACCTCTGGAAGTGCCTGCGGGTGCAGGTGACCGTCACCAACGCCAACGGGAGCACCACCGCGACCTCCGTGGCGTCGGCCGTGGTCACCCCGCCCACCCTGCTGGCCACGGCCAACAACTTCGGCAACAACACATCCATGTTCATCGTGGGCGACGGGGGCAAGCTGGTGGCCACATCGCCGCTCAGTTCCGCGGTGGGTGGCGGCCCGTACTTCAACGCGGCCAGCCCGGACGGCCACACCCTCTACGTCACCAACTCGGGGGACGGCAGCCCCGGTCTGAACACGAATAACACGGTCACGCAGTTGCGGGTTGGCCCCACGGGCGACCGCACCCTCCTCGGTTCCATCGCCACGGGCGCACGGCCCCACGGCATCACGGTGTCGCCCAACGGCAGGTGGGCGTACGTGGCCAACCTCGACGCAAACTCCATCTCGCAGTACCGGGTGCTCGCAGATGGCAGCCTGCAGGCCAACGGGACGGTGAGCACGGGCACAGGCACGGGCCCCCGGGAGTTGACCGTGTCCCGCGACAGCACGATGCTGTTCGTCAGCTACCAGATCTCGAGCCAGATCGGTCGCTTCACCATCAACCAGGCGACGGGGCAGATCACCAGTGCCGGGGCCGCGACGGCATTGGCCACCACAACGCCGCTCACCGTCGTGGCGTCGCCGGTCTCCGATTACCTGTACGCGAATACCCTCTCCAGCGGGCGTGTGTATCAGTTCGCCATAGGCGCAGGGGCGTCGCTGAGCGCGCTGTCCGCTCCGTGGGTGGACAGTCTGATGTCGGGCATCCACAGCATGGGCATCAGCCCCGATGGCACGCGCCTGGTCGCCGGGGAGGTGAGCTCGGCCGACGGGACCACCGGGGGCATCACGTCGTTCATGGTGAGTGCCTCCACCGGCGTGCTCACGCGCGTCGGTCGCGCTGCGCTGCAGAACACCTCCGCCCACTACTACCCGGTGATCTCCGCGGACAACTCGCGCACCTACGCCGGGGCCGGCGGTTTGGGCGTGGTGCAGGGTGCCCTGGCGCCTGACGGAACGCCATCTGCACTGTCGCCCGGAGGTGTGTCGATTCCGACGAGCCCCAGCGGGCCAAATACATCCCAGGTGGTGCTCATGACGCCTCGCCTGGTGGCCTCATCGTTCACCACACCGTCTGGGCTCACGCGCACTGCCCCGACGTTCACCCTGCAGTTCGACAGGGCGGTGACGGGCCTCACGACCGGTGACCTCACCGTGGGTGGCACGGCCAGCGGCGTGACCGTGACGTCCGTGAGCGGGTCGGGCAGCGGGCCCTACACGGTGTCCACCGCGGTGTCGGGGTCGACTGAGGGCACGGTCACGGTCAACCTCGCGGCAGGCGCCGTGACCGATGCGTCGGGCGCGACCGGCCCGATGTCGAGCGAGTGGCCCACGTCCACGTCGGAAGTGGCCAACCTCGACACCACACCGCCCACCATCAGTTCGTTCACGTCAACCACCACCGCAGGCTCCTACACGGCCGGCGGCACGGTGAACATCACCGCCACCGCGAGCGAAGCCGTTCAGGCGGGTAACTCCATCACGGCCACGCTCAACACCAGCCCCACCCGCACCGTCACGCTCACCGCCGGCTCGGCCGGGAGCAGCCTTACGGGTACCTACACCGTGCAGGCGGGCGACACCGCCTCGGCCCTCACGGTGTCGAGCTTCACCATCGGCACCGTGGCCGACGCGGCAGGCAACGCCATGACATCCACCACGGTGCCCACGGGGGCGAGCAACATCGCGGGCACCAGGACGATCGCGATCGACACCACACGCCCCACGATCAGCACCTTCGCCTCCACAAACGCGGCGGGTGCGTACCGCGCGGGCGACACGGTGAACATCACCGCCACCGCGAGCGAAGCCGTTCAGGCGGGTAACTCCATCACGGCCACGCTCAACACCAGCCCCACCCGCACCGTCACGCTCACCGCCGGCTCGGCCGGGAGCAGCCTTACGGGTACCTACACCGTGCAGGCGGGCGACACCGCCTCGGCCCTCACGGTGTCGAGCTTCACCATCGGCACCGTGGCCGACGCGGCAGGCAACGCCATGACATCCACCACGGTGCCCACGGGGGCGAGCAACATCGCGGGCACCAGGACGGTCTTGGTTGATGGCGTGGCACCCGTGCTCACGCTGTCGGCGTCCAGCGCCACGGCCACTGGCGCGGCCCTCATCTTCCGGCTCGACGGCGACGAGCCCATCGACTGCACAACAGTGTCCGCCGCGTCCGGGGTGGACTTCACGCTCACTGGCATCACTGCCATCACCTCGGTCACGCAGAGCACGGCCACCCGGTGCACGATCGCCGCCTCCTCCGCCACCACCGTGGGCGAGCGCCTGTCCAGCACACTCACCCGTGCTGGCACGTTTTCGGTGTCGGACGCCAACGGTATGGCCCAGACCGCAATCTCCAGCGGTTCACCGGCCAGTGTGGATGTCAATCGCTCAACCGGTGCCACGCCCAGGTATCCGGGCGTCACGGGCGGGGTGGCGGTGAGTGCCGCCCCCGGCGTGGCCACCGCCATCGGATCGGGCTTCGACATCACCGACGCCGCGTCGGTGGGCTGGTCAAGCGTTACTGCCACGGTCACCACGACGGCCGGCACCCTGGCCGCGGGCGCGGGCGACTCCGGCTCGGCAGTTCAGGTGGCGTCGAACGTCGTGACCGTGACGGGATCGATGGACAACGTCAAGAAGGTGCTGAACAGTCAGGGCACCGCCTACGCCCAGATCACGCAGTCTGGGGTGGGCACAGCCACGGTGACCGTCACCGTGCGCCCATCGGCCACGCATGCTCTCGGTGGAGTGAGCACGTTCTTCAACAGCGGCAACGGCCACTACTACCGCGTGGACACCGCTGACCGCACCTATGCGGATGCTGATGGCCTTGCACGCACCGATGTGGTGGCAGGTGCAGGGGGCTATCTGGCCGTCGTGAGCGACCAGGCCGAGCACGACTTCGTGCGATCCACCGTGGCGCCCGGGCGCACGGGGGACCCCCAGCTGCGCCTCGGCGCGCGTCGCTGCGCCGCAGTGCCATCTACGGGCGTGCTGTGCGCCGGAGCCTCGCCGCCCACGGGCTTCGTGTGGACGCCCGGGGCCAACGCGCCCGACGCCGATACGGCGCTGGTGGCACCCGCCGGGGCCGCGTCGCAGATCGGTTGGGCCCCGTGGTACACGGCGCAGCCGTCCAACGTCACAGGGGAGACCTCGCTCTCGTATGTGCTGTTCGGCGCGTCATGGCTATGGACCGACACCTCAGAGGCGAGCACGCAGACGCTGCGTGAGTACGGCAGCAACGTGACCTACACCGCGGCGTCGACCAGTGCCGTGGTGACCGCCGCGCCGCCCAACCAGGCACCTGTGCTGACCGCACCTGCCGGCATCACGCTGACCGACACAGCGGTCAATGACGCCTTCCCTGGTGCGACAGGCACGCTCTCTGCCACCGACAATGAGAACGACGCGGTCACCTTCGGCATCACCGGGGGCACCAGTGGATCGTGGGACGTAGCCGGCATCACCTACACCGTGCGCCGGGTCGGCACCTACGGAACTCTCTACGTGGTGGCGGCCAGCGGCGCCTATCGCTTTGTCGCCGACGCCGCGGCGGTGAACGCCCGCACCATCAATGCCACCGAGAACGTCACCCTCAGCGCCGCCGACGCCGGGGGCAGCGGCACGGCCACGCTCGTCGTCAGCGTGGTGGCGGCCAACGACACCCCGTCACTTGCCACCCCCGCTGCGGGCGCGTACACCGACACCACGGGCAACGACACCTTTGCCAACGACTCGGGCACGCTGAGCGGCACCGATCGCGATACAGGCCAGACGCTGGCGTACGGCGTGACGGGAGGCAGCAGCAACGGCACCACCACCACGAAGGAGGGGACTTACGGAACTCTGGTGGTCACCAACGCCTCCGGGGCCTTCACATACACGCCGAGTCGCTCGGCCATCAACCTGCGCACGGCCAACGCAACTGATGCCTTTCAGGTGACCACGAGTGACGGGAGCCTGCTGGGCACCGCCTCGTACCAGGTGTCGATCACCGGCTCGCCCGAGGCACCCCTCATCACCTGGTCGAACCCCGCCGCCATCACGTACCCGGCGGTGCTGAGCAGCGCGGGGCAGCTGAATGCGGCGGCCACCGACGCCACCACCGGACAGGCGGTATCGGGCTCGTACTCGTACTCGCGCGCGGGCAATGTGCTGAGCGATGGCAGCCTTCTCGGCGCCGGTGCGTACACCCTGCGCGTTGACTTCACTCCCACAGGCGCGGTCGCCGGCGACTACGTCACCGGTTTCACCACGGTGTCGCTGACCGTGCAGCGGGCGAGCCAGTCGATCACCATCGGGGCCACCTCCACCACGCCGACCTACGGGCAGGCGGTGACCCTCAGCACCAGCGGGTACACCGGCGGCGGCGGCATCACCTACTCGCGTGATTCCGGGCCGTGCACGCTGTCGGGGGCCACGGTCACCACCACGGGGGTCGGGACGTGCAAGGTGCGCGCGGCCATTGACCAGGACGCCAATTACGTGGCAGCCACCTCTGCCGTGCTCGACATCGTCATCAGCCCGGCCACCCTCACGGTCACCGCGGCGGATGCCTCCAAGCGCATCATGACGGCCGATCCCATCCTCACGGCCGACATCACCGGGTACCGGCACACCGACACCGCGGCGGTGCTGACCGCGCCCGTCGTGGTCTCTCGGGCCGCGGGCGAGACCCTCGGCACCTACGCCATCACGGCGTCCGGTGCCGCTGCTGCAAACTACGTGTTCCACTACGTGCCTGGCACGTTCACCATCCGCGATCGCGACGTGCCGGTTGTCGCGTGGACGCCGCCTGCAGGCATCACCTACGGCACGGCGCTGTCGGGGACACAGCTGAGCGCCACGGCGTCGTATGACGGAAACCCGGTGGCGGGCACCGTGGCGTATTCACGTGCGGGCACGGCCGTGTGGGTGGGCACCCTGCTGCCGGCTGGCAGCCACCTCCTCACCGCCACGTTCACGCCAACCGACGGGGTTACGTACTCAACGGCGACGTCGCAGGCCGTCCTGGAGGTGGCGCGCAAGGGGGTGACGGTGACCGGGGTCATCGCCGCCGACAAGGACTACGACGGCACCACCACTGCGCGGGTGGGCTTCGGGTCGGCGTCGCTGGCGGGCGTGGTGGGCTCGGATGTCGTGCGCCTCGACACCTCTCTGGTGACCGGGTCCTTCGACTCGCCCGAGCCCGGCACCGGCCGGCCGGTCGCCATCGGCGGACTCCAGCTCAGTGGCACGCACGGGGCCAACTACGACATCACGCAGCCGCAGGCTCGCGCGTCCATCAACGCCGTGGTGCCGGGTGCCCCGACGGGGGTCGTCGCCACGGCGGGGGGCGGCCGGGCCACCGTGCAGTGGTCACCTGCCGTGTTCACCGGGGGCTCGGCGATCACCGGGTACGTGGCGACCGCTGAGCCGGGCGGCCCATCGTGCACGTGGGTCAGTGGGCCCATGGAGTGCGCGGTCACCGGTCTCGCCAATGGCACCTCCTATGCATTCCGCGTGCGAGCGATCAACGCCGTCGGCCAGGGCCCGGCGTCAGATGCCTCGGCGTCCATCACCCCTGCTGCATCCCAACTGCCGTCCGCGGCCGAGCACGGCGCGCCGGATGAGGCCGCCGTACGCCCGGATGGCTCTGCGACGGTGCAGGTGGGATGCGCCGCCAGCGCCCGGGCGTGTACCGCCACCGTCACGCTGTCCGTGGGGCATGCCCGCATCGGCCCCTTGCGTGTGGAGATCGCCGCCGGGCGCACCGAGCGCATCGCCATGGCTCTGCCACCCGCCGTGCAGCGCCGTCTCGCCGCGCAGGGCGTGTTGAAGGCCCGGGTACTCATGGTCATCGAGATCGATGGATCGACCGTGCGCGTGGAGTCGACGATTGACCTCACGGCTCCGCCGGCCACGCTGATGTGGCGCCCGCGCGCGACGCCGGTTGCCAGCCACGGCATGCTGCTCAGCGGAGTGTGCCGTGGCCCCGCTGTATCGCGCTGTGATGGCACTGTCACGTTCTATGGAACGCCCGCTCGCGTGAGGAGCGAGTTGGCTGGCAGCGCCCGGCGCGTGGTGGTGGCCCGCGCCGTGCTCGCCGGCCCCGCGGGCAGGGCGCTGTCGGGCAGGGCGCGCCTGAGCGCCGCGGGTGTCCGACTGCTTCGCAAGTCGGGCGCCATTCGCGTCACGCCCACCGTGCGCGCCAACGGCTCAACGAAGGTTCAGCGAACACTGCCCTCGTTCGTCATCTCGGAAATGGACCGCGCGGGGTGGCTCCGTCGCGCCCTCGCCACCCTTCGCGTGGGCGGTACTCCCCGCGCCGACCTCAACCGTCTGCTCGACCAGGTGAAGGCCCGTCAGGTGTCGCGCGCGGCGGCTGCAGACCAGATCGAGCAGCAGATCATTCCCGCGCGCCAACGCGCCCGCGCCCGCGCAGTGGCCCTTCCGGCACCAGATGCATCGATGCATCCCATCGCCACGCTGCTGGTGCGGGCCTTCGACCAGTCACTGGCGGCAAATCGCGCCTACGTGGAGTGGTTGCGATCGGGCCAACCGGCCGATACCCGCGCGTGGCACCTGAGCATGAGTGCCACCGGCACCAAGGAGAAGTTGGTCGCGCTGCTCGCCCGGGCGGGCAAGCCCCACGGCATCGCGGTGCCGAAGGCCACCGGGCTCTGGCCGTAGGGCTGCGGGCAAAGCGCCGGGGATCAGACGGTCGTTGCGTGCACTTTGCCGAGGGGCAGGGTGGCCCGCAGCACGGTACGTCCGCCCTCCCGGCGGCGCAGCCACGTGAGGCTCACGTCGTCGAGCATCGCCGAGCCCAGGCCCGGCAGTCCGATCGCTGCATCGGGGGCGCCGTCGTCAGACACCACCAGCTCGAGGGTGTCGTCCACGGGAAGGGCGCGCATGACCACGCTTGTCGCTCCCCCGTGGCGCACGGCGTTCGAGCAGGCGTCGGTGCAGATGGCGATCACCGACGATGCCAGTTGCGGGTTCTCCTCGATGCGTGCTGCCACGTCGTCTGGCATCTCGAGCCCCACGGTGCACAGGCCATCCCACACACGGGCGACCCCCACGAGCGCGTCCCGCACCCCGGTTCGTGGCTGTTCGGGCTCGAGGTGCCCGAGGCCCTCCACCAGCATCTGCTCAGCCCCGGCGAGGTCGCCCTGATCAATGCGCATGGCCGCCGCCCGCACGGCGGTCTGCACCGGCCCGTGGAGCGCCCGAGACATGCGGCGCTCCTCGTGCCACGCCGCCGCCCCAGCCACCGCGGCGGAGTACTGCAGGCGCACGTTTGTGGCCATCAGCTGGGCGTTGGCGCTCCCCACCTGCTGACGAAACCCCTGCTCCAGTGCGAGCGCGAGCACCACCAGGGGTCCGACG
The DNA here is from genome assembly GCA_049318525.1 of Miltoncostaeaceae bacterium. Taxonomy (GTDB): domain Bacteria; phylum Actinomycetota; class Thermoleophilia; order Miltoncostaeales; family Miltoncostaeaceae; genus SYFI01. The sequence goes on along the minus strand of JBMOGE010000043.1, from coordinate 5,374 downwards.
ATCATCAGTCCGATGGGCACGTGCCAGGGGTGGTTGCTGCCCATGGCACTCATGAGCAGCGCCCAAGTAGTCACTATTGCCGCCATGCCGACCACCGCGCTGATGATGAGCACGGTGGTGCGTCCCTTAAGCCCCATCGCACGAAGCCGGGGCGATACCAGCCAGCCGAGCAGTCGGAGCCCCAGGATGACCAGCACGCCTCCGATCACCGCGTACGTGAGGCCTCGCACCACGCCGCCGCTGGAGGCGCTGAGCAGGGAAAGGCTCATCACCATGAGGATTACGGCTGCCAGCACCGGGCGGAATGGCTGGCCCAGCGACGCCGCGTGCCACAGGTCGCTCCACCGGATGCGGCTTCCCGCAGGGTCGTCGGTGGCCCGGGGCGCGGGGGGCATCAGCGCCACCACCTCGTGACTCATTGGCCGGATCACCTGCTCGGCGTCATCGCGCAGCCCGGGTGCCAGGTCGTCCACCCGGCCGTCCCTGAGTGCCGCGAGGCGACTCAGCAGCAGGTCGCGCACCTGAGCGGTGCCCCGCTCCTGAATGCTCGCCACCTGCGCCAGCGCCTCCTTCTCTGCCCGCTGCAGTCGATCGGCCTCGGCGCCCAGTTCGCTGCGCCTCGCTGCCCCGGTGCGGGCGAGGTCCACAATCGTCGCGGTGATGGCCATCACCAGCGGGAGGGTGATCACCGATGCGATCACCCTAAATGCAGGCTGGGGTTCGCCTGTCCCCATCGCCCCGAGCAACAGGGCAAGCACGAGTCCCCGGACAACCGAGCCGATCACGAACATCGCGATGGCGCGACCCGGGCGGGGCTGAACGTCGGCGTCGGGAAGCAGCAGCGGCCGGAGCGCCAGCATCACTGCGAACATCGCTGCCACGGCGACCGTGACGATGGTCAGGTTGAGCAGCGCGTTGACGCCCGACTGGTCCGTGAAGCGGTCGGCCAGGTTCCCGGCGACAGACACCCCCAGGCATGCCCAGAACGCAGCCCAGCTGATGGCGTTGGGTCCGCCGATGCGCCGGCTAATCACGAGGTGCGCTCGGGCAGCCCGGATGTCTGTGCGAATTGCCGCACCGCTTCGACGCGCGGGTTGAGCTCGCCCCGCGGATCGATGCCGACGCGTCGGTAGATCTCCGCGATCAGGTTGGCCACCGACGACACGCTGCACCCGCGCCGCGACGCGATGGCATCATTGTCGAACCCCTGGGCCATGAGCGTGAGCACCTCAAGCTGTGCCGTGGTGAGCATGTCGAACGGGCGCGCACCATCGCGGTCGTCGCGCACGTCGTCGGCGCGCTCGCCCACCACGGCGTCGATGGCAGCGACGATCTGGTCGGGATCCTCGACCAGGTCCTTGCGGATGAAGCCCGCCCCGGGAGGGAGGTTGGCGTCGGGGAAGCCCGCGGTGGCCAGGTCGGGGTAGCGGGTGAGGATGATGATCACCACGCCGGGGTGTCGCTCATGGATCAGATGCGCCATGTCCGCGCCGGAGGGGCCGTCGCCCAACTCCAGATCGACCAGCGCGATGTCGGGGTCGAACGCCAGGAGGGCGCCGCGTGCCTCCGCCGCCGAGCTGGCCGCTGTCACCTCGAACCCCTTCGGCTGGAGCACTTCGCGCAGGAGGCGGGTCATGAGGGGATCGTCGTCGATGAGCAGCAGACGCCGCATCCATTGGGGGTCCATAGGGACAACCCTACTTCCGTGCGGGCCCCCACAGCCCGGGCAATGGTGTTTTCACCATCGCGCTCAGGGGCGTTTGGGGCGCGTCTGTCACGTTGCTCGTGTCCCCCGGCGTGGCGTGGAGCCCGCCGAGACCCTCGGGAGGAGATCTTGTGAAGAAGCGCATCGTCATGGCGGCGACCGCAACCCTTGTCGTTGGGTTGAGCGCAAGCGTGACTGCCGCAAGCGCAGCCGACTACATCTTCTGGACCGCGCAGGGTGCGGGTCAGGGTCTGCAGAGCATCGGGCGGGCAAACCTTGACGGGACGGGTGCGAACGAGAATCTCGTCCCCGGTTCCGCGGGCGTCGACCAGCCGGATGGCGTGATGGCCAATTCGAGCAGCATCTTCTGGCTCAATGGGTTGAACGGCAAGACTTTGGCAAAAGCGAATACCGACGGATCCAGCGCGAGCATGGACATTGCCGGGGGCTCGCTCGGGAACACGGGCGTCTACCAGGCAGCGCTGCTCGGTGACGTCATCTACTTCCCGAGCCCGACGCAAGTGGGTGGCTTTGGACCTACCTCGGCCGTCGGGCGCGTCGGCACAGATGGCACCGGAAAGACCGTCATCTCGCCCGCAGTCTTTCAGGGTGGGCCTAGTTTCAGCCGTCTTGCGGGAGTCGGTTCGAATGTCTACCCGCTGAACCAGGGTTCCTCGCTTGCCCGCGTCGCCACCTCCGGCACAGTGGACAACGCATCCTTCATCAGCGGCATCTCCCCGAGTGTCAAGGGGCTGGCCGCGTCGAGTTCGTACCTGTACTGGACGGCAACCGGTGGCATCGGCCGGGCGACGATTGACGGCGCGACGACGCAGCCCTCCTTCGTGACGGGTCTGTCGAATGTCGGTGACGGCATCGCTGTGAACGGAACCTATATCTACTGGAGCGCGGGCAGCAGACCGTCTGGCCCATTCACGATCGGACGCATGAAACTCGACGGGACCGACCAGAACCCGAACTTCATCACCGGGTTGACGAAGTACCCGTCGTCCATCGCAGTCACCGGCGAGGGCACGCCCGCTCCGACCCCGGCGCCCGCTCCGACCCCGGCGCCCGCTCCGACCCCGGCGCCGAATGCCACCCCGGCAGCCACGGTGCTGACGGCGCCGACGCAGTCGAGCACCGCCGACAGCAATGGCAACGTCGCGGTCAGCCTCTCGCTGCAGCTGGACGAGGTGGGCAAGTACACCTTCATCTTCGAGAAGGTCACCTCGAACGAGATGAGCCGTGAGCAGGCCTCTGGCAGCAGTCGCATCTCGATGCAGAAGGGCACAAAGATCGGTAAGCGCAAGCTCACCAAGGTCATCACCGCTGCCAACGTCACCACCACGTCGGCTGGCGCGAAGGTCGTGATGCGGGCTTTGCTGAAGAAGGCCCAGGCCAAGAAGTGGAACCTGCGGGTGATCCACGCCGCGAACGACGGCACCCTCACGCAGTCGGTTATCAAGAAGTAGCGGCATCGAAGCGCGTACCCTCGGGGTCATGACCTCGGGGGTACGCGTCTTCATCGCAACGTCACGGGACGGCTTCATTGCCGGCCCCGATGACGACCTGTCGTGGCTGCCCGACGGTCACGCGGGTGAGGACTATGGCTACGAGGCCTTTATGGCCGGCGTGGGGGCGATCCTCATGGGGCGCCACACCTACGACGTGGTGGCGGGCTTCGGCACCGGGTGGCCCTACGGCGACACCCCGGTGCTGGTGGCCACCACCCGGCCACTCCATCCGATCGAGCCCACCGTGCGGGCGGTGTCCGGGTCGGCGGACGAGATGCTGGTCGAGGCACTGGCCGCCGCCGGTGGGGGCGACGTCTACGTGGACGGCGGCAGACTCATCCAGCAACTGCTCGGCGCCGGCCTGATCGATGAGTTCGTGGTCACCGTGATCCCGGTGGACTTGGGGGAGGGCATCCCACTGTTGGCCGGGGAAGAGCAGTGGGCGCTGCTGCGGCTGGAGGAGTCGCGGGAGTTCCCGTCGGGCGTCGAGCAGCGGCGGTACGCCTCTGTCTACTAGGCGGCGATGAACTCCGCCTGGTGCGTGGGCTCGGGAACCTCCATACCGGCCTCACGCAGCGCCTCGATGTGCCCGGCAAGCGCCTCGCGCATCAATGCGGCGGTCTCCTCACGGGTGTCAGCGCCGGCATAGACGGGGAGGTCGAGGCAGTAGGCGCCCCACGTGCCGTCGTCGCCCTGCTCATAGATGACGAGGTACTCCTTCATCGAAGATCCTCCAATCCCGTCTGGCGGCGGATCGCCGCAAGAGTTCCGCGCTTGACTGTAGTGGAGTCCTTGCCCGCAACGGTCACGCGGGATCGACCTCCCGGGCTTACCCATACCTCATGGGAACCACGCTGTCGCGTCGGTGTCCATCCCGCAGCGCGGAGGGTTTGGCGAATATCTCGATACGTCGGCGGCACGCGTTCGACGGTATGAGTGCGCCCGGCACCCATGGCGCACCGACTGGGCCAGATTGGCCGCGGCCACGTGCCAACTCGGTCACACCGGTGCCAGACACCGGGGGGTGTCTGGCACCGCACGGTGTCTGGCGTGCCGGGCGGCACACTTCCGTAACAGGGCGGGAGGGCCGGTACGCTCGCGCACATGACACAGCCCCGCCTCATTCCGCTGTCGGAATTCTTCGACAACCCCGAATGCGCCCTTGCCAAGCCATCCCCCGACGGCACCATGCTCTCGTGGGTGGCGCCGCTCGACGGCCGCCTCAACGTATGGGTGCGCCCAATTGGGGGTGTGGACAAGGTGCCTGTCACCAGGGATACCGATCGTGGGGTTATCGGCTACTCGTGGACTCGCGACTCCAAGCACATTCTGTATTCCAAGGACCAGGGTGGGGATGAGAACCATCACGTGATGATGGTTGACGTTCCCGGGGATGGCACGGCTCGCGACCTCACGCCTTTTGATGGTGTGCGGGCCAGCATTGTGTCGGTGCCGCGGGCGACGCCCGGGCAGATCATCGTCAGTACCAATCGTCGTGATCAGAGCATGTTCGATGCTGCGCGGCTCGACCTTGAGACCGGCGAGCTGACCACCATCGCCGAGAATCCCGGCAACTACATCGGCTGGGTGGCCGATCACCACGGGGTCGTGCGGGGGGCGTATGCGCAGACGCCCGAGGGCAACTACGAGATTCTGGTGCGCGATACCGAGGCCGATGAGTTCCGCCTGCTGGCCTCGTTTGATAACGAGGACAACGGCACGCCATTCGGGTTTGATGCCGACGGCACCACGCTGTGGGTGGGAAGTTCGAGGGATAACGACCTGTCGCGGCTGGTGGCCATCGACGTTGCCACGGGCACGGAGACCGTGCTTGACGAGGACGAGGTTGCCGACCTCGGTGCGCCCATCATCAGTGACAAGGACAGAAAGTTGCTGGGCGCCGCCTACCTGCGCGACCGTCTTGTGGTGCACGCCTTCGACGACAAGTTCGCCGCCGACATGGAGACGGTGCGCGCAATCTCTGACGGCGACCCGCGCATCATGGGCTCGAGCGCCGACGAGCGCATCTGGACCATCGCATTTGACAGCGACACCGAGCCGGGCGCCACGTACCTGTTCAATCGCGACACGGGGGAGAGTGAGTTCCTGTTTCGCCCCCGGCCCTGGCTGGTGCCCGAGGACCTCTCTCCCATGA
>JBMOGE010000042.1:0-18702 GCA_049318525.1 Miltoncostaeaceae bacterium | reverse complement strand
GCGCGCAGGCCGGCGAGCAGGCTTGCCGCCGACGCGAGATCAACCGCGCGTGGTTCGTCACTGAAGTCATGCTCGGTTCGGAGATCGTAGAAGGCGCGCAGTTCGGTCGATTCGATCACGTCATCGATCCGCACGTGTCGCACCTCCTCTTGATTCGCCACGCCAGCCATCGCGTGCTCAAAGGCCTCTGCGCCATCCTTCAGGCGGCAGCGAAACCGCGCCACGCGGCACGGTGTGGGTGTGCCCCCGTCTAGTGTTCCGGGCAGGTCGGAAATACATCCACCTGCTCCCCTTGGGACTCCCCAGTGAAGACACTCGCGATTGCTCTTGTCCTTGCACTTCCCACTCTGGCGGTGGCAGGGACAGTGCCCGAGCAGCCCCTTCGGGTCGCGGTCGGCCTCACCCGCGACACTGCGGGCCTCGAAGCATTCGCAAACGCAGTCTCAAACCCCGCAGGCCCGGCGTACGGGCGCTACGCATCTGTCGGAGCGCTCGCGGCACAGTTCGGTGCCACGCCGGCAACGGTGCGTGCCGTTCGTGCCGAGCTGCGCAGCATCGGAGTGGTCGATACCACGCTCGATGTGACACATGGATTTCTCATTGCCACCATGACGCCCGAGCAAGCCGATGCCTTCAAGCCGGGCAAAGGTATTCAGGACCCGGCACTTGTGACCGGTTTCACGGTGGGTGCCCCGCAGTTGCAGCCCGTCGCCGCCGACACCGGCACCCCATCCGGGGGCACGACACCGGTATCCCCGGGCAGCGTGGTGTGGCCGTCTCGCACCGGCACGGCAACCGGGTGCGCGGCCGGTACCTCCGTCCCGACGCCGAAGACCCCTGAGGACCGCGCGGCCTATCCCAACGCGCTCGCATTCACCCCGAATCAGTTCGGTTCGGCGTTCGGGTTCGCTCCCATGCGCCGCGCCGGCATCGGCGGCCAGGGGGTGCACATCGCACTGTTTGAGGCCGATGGCGGGTACCTCCCGGGCGATATGACCGCCTATGCCGAGTGCTTCGGCCTGCCTGCGCCAAATCTGCGGGCCGTGCCCGTGGGGCAGGCGACGCCGATTGACCCGGCATCCGGTGCCTCCACCATCGAGACCACGCTCGACATCCAGGCCGTCATGACGGCTGCTCCGCTGGCGCGGATCAGCGTGGTAGAGGGCACGGCCGCCGCGCCGTTCCCCGAGATTCTCTCGGCTGCGCTCGATGCACGTCGGATGAAGGGCCTGCCGGATGTCATTTCCGTGAGCTACGGCATCTGCGAGTCACTGGTGCAGAGCGGCGGCATCGACCTTATCGCCGGACCCGCGGCGCGGCACCTCACCGACTGGGTCGCCGCAACTGCCGCGGGGGCCGGGGTGAGCATGGTGACGGCGACCGGCGACTCGGGTGCCGCCGGCTGCGCGCACCTGATGCCGATCATCCCGCAGGACGCCCCCTTGACGCTGGCGGCGATGACCACGAACTGGGCGTCGTACCCGGCCACCTCGCCGTGGTTCACGGCAGTTGGGGGCATGGATATGACCCTCACCAGGAGCAACGGCGTGCGGGGGGTCAGCGTGTGGAACGACGTTGCGCGTATCGGCCTGCCGGCGATCACACCCACGGTAATTGGCGGCACGCCCGTGTACGCGTTTGGGGCAGGCGGCGGGGGCGGGGGATCCAGCCTCGTGTACGGCCTCCCGTCGTACCAGCGGCGCGCAGGCATCGTCTCCAACCGCAGGCTCGTGCCAGATGTGAGCATGTTCGCGGCCCGCGGCATCGCCGTGTACTGCTCGGCCATGGCGTCTCAGGCGGGGCTTGGATGTGGAACAGCCGCAGAGCGCTCCACACCCTGGGTATCTGTGGCAGGAACCAGCCTCGCCGCTCCGCTCTTCGCCTCGGCAATCGCATTGGCAGACCAGGCCACTGCGAAGACCGGTCACGCCAATGTCGGCCTTGTCAATCCGCTGCTGTATGGCCGCGGACGCGCGGCCATGGTGGACGTCGCGAATGGCAACAACGACCTGTTCGGTACCGGCCGCTGCTGCTACGCGGGCCCCGGCTACGACCAGGCGAGCGGGCTCGGGTGGGCAGATGTTCCCGTCTTCGTCAAGGTGGCCCTGACCAGCCGCCTGCCGCGGGGCTAGATCTCGCGGCGCCCCAGGTAGGCACGACCGAGTGTGAGTTCGTCGGCGTGCTCCAGGTCGGCACCCACGGGCAGGCCGGACGCCAGGCGGGTCACCTTCAGGCGGTCGCGCACGCGGTCGGCCAGAAAGAGCGCCGTGGCCTCTCCGCTCATGGTGGGGTTGGTGGCGATCACCAGCTCGGTCACGCCATCTCGCTCAATGCGCTGGTCGAGTTCGACGATGCGCAGATCCTCGGGATCCACTCCGTCAATGGGTGAGAGTGCCCCGCCCAGTACGTGGTACCGCCCACGGAACTCATGGGTGCGTTCGATCGACATGATGGCCGAGGGCTCCTCCACCACGCAGATGACCGTTGAATCGCGTCTGGTGTCGGCGCACACCGGGCACAGGTCGCCCTCGGCGAATGAGAAGCACTGGGTACAGGGAGTGATGCGATCGACCACGGCAGCGATGGCATCGGCCAGCGCCTGCGGTCGCTCTGACGGCACCCTCAGCAGGTGGAAGGCCAGCCGCTGCGCGCTGCGCGGTCCGATGCCGGGCAGGCGGGCCAGCTCGGTGACCAGCGCATCAACCGATGGTGTGAGGATGGACGCCATTCGGAAGGCGGGTGCGGCCTAGAAGCCCGGCAGCCCGAGGCCACCCAGGCCACCGGTGACGGCGCTCATACGCTGGTTCGCCAGCTCCTGCGCTGCCCGGAGTGCCTCGTTCACTGCAGCAACGACGACGTCCTGCAGCAGTTCCACATCATCCGGGTCCACCGCCGCGGGGCTGATCTCCACGCTCACGAGCTCAAGCCCTCCGCTCACCGTGGCAGTCACGGCGCCGCCACCGGCCGATGCCGACACGGTCTCGGTGAGCAGTTCCTCCTGCACCCGGGCCATGTCGTCCTGCAGCTTCTGCATCTGCTTCATCATCTTCTGCTGATTCATCGCCATGGCTATTCCTTTTCGGTGGTGTCGATCAGCTCGGCATCGAACGCCGCGCGGATCTCCTCGATAACACGGGCGTGGTCAATCGGTCCCTCGCCCGGAGCGGGCACTGCATTCTCGGTGACGGCGGGCACGGGTGCATGCGCGGCGGGGAGCTCGACCACGCTCAGTGCCAGTGCCTCGCCACAGAGGTCCTTGATGACCACCTCGACGCCCGCCCGCTCGTCGGGGCGCGAGAGCATGGCCACGGCCACGCCGCCGTTGACCCCAACGGTGATGATGCCGCCGGCCACGCGCTGTACCTCTGACCCCTGCAGAAAGGCGTGCAGGTGCGGAGAGTGCTGCTCGAGGATTCCCAGCACCCGCGGCCATGCACGGCCGATGTGCTCTGCGTCGGGCAGCACCGGGTCAAGCTCATGGGCGGGCTCGGGCGCGACAGCGGCCTCGACAGCCGTCGGCGTCTCGTCGGTAGCGGGTCGCTCATCAACCACCCCTTCGGGCGGCGGCGCGTCTGATCCTGGGTCATCCGGCATGTCGTCGGGTGCATCGGGCACCGCGTGCAGCGCGGACGTCGAGGCCGGGGGCGCCGCAACGACGGCGGGTACCGGTGGCTCGGCCGGCAGATCGGGCACTGCCACAGGTGCTGGGGGCGCGGGGGCCGGCGGTGGCACAGGCACGGATGTGACGACGGGCGTCGGGGGGGCAACGGCAACAGGCACCGGGGCCGGCCGGCCGCGCTCCAGTGCATCAACCCGCGCGGCGACTCCCTCGATACCCGGATCGAGGAATGGGCGCGACAGCTTGGCGGCCACGAGTTCCAGCTGAATGCGTGGGTCGGCCTGCCCATGGCGGATACGTACCTGGGCATCTGCCAGCAGGTCGATGGCGCGCACCACCTGCACGGGGCTCAACTGGTTGGCCTGGGCACGCAGGCGGTCGAGCTCGTCGGGCGCCAGCGCCCACTCCTCGCGCACCTGCGCACCCTGCTGAAGCAGGCAGGCGTGGCGCAGGTGGGTCACCAGCCCGCGCATCAGTTCCTCAGGGTCGGCCCCGCCATCAAGCGACGACTCCAGCAGGTCGAAGGCCCCTGCGGCATCGCCCTGCGCCATCAGGTCAACCAGGTCGAACAGGGTCTCGCGGCTCACCACACCCAGCAGGTCGAGCGCATCGGCCACGTCCACCTTCCCGCCACCGAAGGTGGAGATCTGGTCGAGCAGCCCCAAGGCATCGCGGTATGAGCCGTCGGCGGCGCGCGCCACCAGGTCGAGCGCCTGTGGGGTGGTCTCGATGTTCTCGGTCTTCGCCACGCGCTCGAGCACGGTGAGCAGGTTTGCCACACCGGGCTTTCGCAGGGTGTAGGTCTGCAACCGCGATCGGATGGTGGGAAGCAGGTCCCACGGGTGGGTGGTGCACAGAATGACCACCAGCTGCGGTGGCGGCTCTTCGAGGGTCTTCAGCAGCGCGCTGGCTGCACCCTCCTGAATCTGGTGGGCCTCGTCCATGATGGTGATGCGGTACCGCGACACCACAGGGGCGTAGCGCACGCTCTCCAGCCACTCGCGCATCTCGTCGATGCGGCGGGCGCTCGATGCGGCGTCAACCTCCACCACGTCAAGCCAGTCGTCATGTCCGATGCGGCGGCATGAGTCGCACTCGCCACACGGAGTGGCGGTCGGCGCAGTAAATGCCTGGCAGTTGAGACACCGGGCAAGGATGCGCGCCGTGGTGGTCTTGCCGGTGCCACGCGGACCCGAGAACAGAAACCCATGCGCGATGGTGCCGCGCTCGAGCGCATTCGAAAGCGTGCGCGCGACATGCCCCTGGCCGACGAGATCCTCGAAGCGGCGGGGCCGGTACCGGTTGTAGAGGCTCTGTCCGGGATCTGTCACGTGAGAGTTGGAAGTGTGACCGTGCACCCACCGTCGAATACCTGCCGGGAAGTGGAACTCAGGGATGTGACTCCGGCGAGGTGGCCCCACTGCGCGTGGGAGGGTCCGCTTAAGGCTGCTTCCTTCCGGACCTGACCTGATTCACGGTCGCCCACCGAATGGGACCTCGCCTTCAATGCCACATCATCTGAGCCCATGCCTCCGAGTAGGACCCTCGGGCGGGAGTTCAGCCCCGCTGTAGCGGATTGCGGATACAGGGCACCGCTAGCTCCCCGCCTAGCACGGTCACACGACGAGGATAGGGGACGCGCGCTCATCGCGCTCGCCCCACGGGCTACTCGGCCTTGCCGCGAGCCGTCTTGCGCGCGGCCTTGGCAGCAGCCTTGTCGGCAGCCTCGTCCTTCGAGGCAATCCGGGGGGTGATGCGCTCGCCCTTCTTGCGGGCATTCATCGCCCCGAATATGGCCGCGATGCCGCCACCGATCATTGCCATGGTGATTGCCAAGTACATCCACACCTTGACATCGCCCTGCATCCCCGTAATGAGCCACATGAAGGTGCCCCACACGAAGCCGATGATGAGGCCACCAGCCACCCATTTGAGGCGGCTGGAGTCCCCACCCTTTTCGCTGACGCGGCGGATGATTCCCATAGGGGAAGTCTAGGGAAGGCGCCGGGCGCCGGAAAATGGCATGGCATCGCTCAGCCCGATGGCAAAAGCGATGAGCCGGTACTCGAACGTGAGCACGGCCAGTTGCCAGCGCATGATGCGCTCCGATCGGCGCCCCATCAGGGCGACGGCGGTGAACTGCAGGACGCCCAGGGCCACGTCAACCAGCAGCAGCACGGCGATGACAGCGGCCAGCGGCCCGTTCAGCAGAATGCGCCCACCCGCCAGCCATCGGGACTGGGCGGGGGCATGCGTCACGTGGACATCGAGTGGATAGTGGGTCTGCGACTTCCACCCCGGGTGCTCCTCCACCAGCAGGCTTGCGTACCCGGCCACGTGCAGGAAGTACCGGTGCCAGCGGCTCACGGGTTCCCAGAACCAGTCCGGGTTGCGCCCCTTGATGACGATGACGAACGCGATGATGATGCTCCACAGGGCCCAGATGCTCCACACCACTGCCCACAGCAGCAATGGGATGATCACGAATGCACGCACGATGGCCACGGCCCGTCCGCTCACGTGCTGGCGCTCGTAGGTGATGTCAACTGCGGGGAGGTCGGTCACGGGATGATCGTACGGGGTACCGCCGCGCCCGGCGGCGACGCCGGACCCCAGTCGGCACTACAATCGCCCGCTGGCCCGGCCGAGGAGGTTGTCATCGCTCTCAGGGTCATGAAGTTTGGCGGCTCATCCGTCGCCGACACCGAGAAGATCCGCAATGTCGCCATCCGAATCGCCGCCGCCCGTGAGGGTGGCGACGATGTCGTCGTGGTGCTTTCGGCCATGGGCAAGACCACCGACGGCCTGGTGGCGCTCGCCGATGAGATCTCCGCGCTCCCGGCACCGCGCGAGATGGACATGCTGCTGTCCACGGGCGAGCGCATCTCGTGCGCCCTCGTGGCCATGGCGCTGCACGATCTGGGGCACGAGGCGGCATCGTTCACCGGATCGCAGGCGGGAATCCTCACCGACGGCGCCCACACCAAGGCCAAGATCCTCGAGATCAAGCCCGAGCGCCTGCGCGCCGAGCTCGCCAATGGGCGCGTGGCGCTGGTGGCTGGGTTCCAGGGGGTATCGGCGGACAGAAACGTCACCACGCTCGGGCGTGGCGGCAGCGACACCACGGCCGTGGCACTGGCCGCGGCGCTGGGCGCCGACGTATGTGAGATCTACACCGATGTGACGGGTGTGTTCACCGCCGACCCGCGTATTGAGCCCGGTGCCCGCAAGCTGCCCCTCGTGAGCCACGAGGAGATGCTTGAGATGGCCGCGTCCGGTTCCAAGATCCTCGCCCTGCGCTCGGTCGAGGTTGCACGGCTTCATGATGTCCCGCTCCATGTGCGCTCATCATTCGCACCGGAGGAGGGGACCTGGATCACCAAGGAGACTCCCATGATGGAGAGGGCATTCGTGTCGGGCATCGCTCACAAGAGCGATGAGGCGAAGATCTCGCTGCTGGGGGTGGAGGATCAGCCGGGCGTGGCCGCCACGGTGTTCACCGCGCTGGCCGATGCGCTCATCAACGTGGACACCATCATCCAGAACGTGGGGGTGGACGGCCGCGCCGATCTCTCGTTCACCGTGCCGCTTCCGGACCTGCGCAAGGCGCTTGATGTCATCGAGGCCATGGGCGACCGCCTGCCGCATCGCGAGACGCTGTCGGACGACCAGATCGGCAAGGTCACGCTGGTGGGTGAGGGCATGCGCTCAAACCCCGGCATTGCGGCCACCATGTTTCGCGTGCTCGCGGCCGAGGGCATCAACATCCAGATGATCGACACCTCCACCATCCGCATCACGGTGGTCATTGCCCGGTCCGAGGTCGAGCGCGCCGTGCGCGCCCTGCACGAGGCCTTCGATCTGGCCAGCGAGGCAGAGCGCCGCGGTGTTTAACGTCGCCGTGGTCGGCGCCACCGGCGCCGTGGGCAGCACCATGATCCGCGTGCTCGAGGAGCGGGGGTTCCCCGTCACGGAGCTCCGCCCGCTGGCCTCGTCCCGCAGCGCCGGCACGATCATCGACTACCTGGGCAAGCCTTTTGAGGTGCAGGAACTCACCGAGAACTCATTTGAGGGAATCCAGATCGCCCTGTTCTCGGCGGGATCGGAGCGGGCGAGGGACTTCGCGCCTGCGGCGGTCGAGGCCGGCGCCGTGGTCATCGATAACTCGTCTGCATTTCGCACCGACCCCGAGGTGCCGCTGGTGGTGCCCGAGGTCAACGAGGGCGACATCGCGAACCACTCCGGGATCATCGCCAACCCCAACTGCGTGGCCGCGCCACTGGTGGTGGCCCTCAAGCCCATCGCCGACGCCGTGGGTATCGAGCGCGTCATCGTGTCGTCGTATCAGGCCGTGAGTGGGACGGGTCAGGCAGCAATTGAGGAGCTCCGCCTTCAGAGCGCCGGGTATCTCGTGGGCGACGAGCCCGCCCCGCAGGTGTACCCGCACCCCATCGCCTTCAACGTGTTTCCCCACATCGATGTGTTCGACGATTCGGGCTATACGGGCGAAGAGGTGAAGGTGGGTAACGAGGCCCGCAAGATGCTGCACCTGCCCGATCTCCGCGTGTCGGCCACCTGCGTGCGTGTGCCGGTGATGTACGCGCACTCTCAGGCCGTGCACATTGAGACGATCGAACCACTTGACGCCGCCAAGGCACGCGAGATCCTCATGCTGGCGCCCGGTGCGGTGGTGGTGGATGAGCCTCGTGCCAACGCCTACCCGCTGCCGCGCGACGCCGCCGGCCGCAACGAGGTGTTCATCGGTCGCATCCGCAACGACGCGTCGCACCCCAATGGCCTGGCGCTGTGGATCGTTGCCGACAATCTGCGGAAGGGCGCGGCGACCAACGCCGTGCAGATTGCCGAGAGCCTCGTGATGAACGGCTGGCTCTAGGCCACACGCTCGCAGTTGATGGCGCCGCGGGCGGCTCGGTCAGACGTCTCTCTGTATGGAGTCGTAGGGGACGTCGCCATCACGGCCAGGCACCATGCGCCGCTGGGGCGGGTTTGCCTTGCGCACACGCGCCATGCACGGGGCGCACAGGGCGATGGGCGGCTGGCCATCGGCGAGGGGAGCAGATCCCGTCGCGGGTCCGTGTGCGGGATCCACGCGGCAGAGCCCCTCGAATGGGTCGATCGGTGACGGAACGTCGGCTTCGTGCTCGGCTTCACGCAGCAGCACAAACGACTCGTCCACCAGCGCCTCGGCCGGCAGCACGTCGGCAGCAGAGGCCGCCTGATCCAACTCGGCCTGCGCACGACGCGCAACGCGCGTGGCCGCATCCAGACGGTCGTCAGCGCGTGCATGATCATCAGGGAGCCCCGCCACGACATCCAGCCGCGCACCGATGGCATCAAGCTTTACCCGTGCCAGCGCGCTGCGATCGTCGAGCATGAGCCGCTGGCGGCGATTGGCGCGCCGGATACCGAATGCGGCGGCCCAGGTACCACCAACCAGGGCAATGCCCAGCAGTGCGAGCGCTGCGCGCACGAGGTCGCTGTTGGAGGGCGCCAGCGGCGGCCCTGCCGCAGCCCGTGCGGCGGCCGCGGCGCGCTCCACTGGGTCGGCGATTGATCCCACCTTGGCGTTTCGCAGGCTGCGCGTCACGGCACCCTGGCTGCGGTCGCCGGCCGCACCGACGGCGCGCCCCGGGGCCACGGCCACCACCGTTCCATCGAAGCCCAACTGGGCCCTGAGGCGCACGGCGTAGTCGCGCATCGACACGGCGCCCACGGGCCCCTTCACCACCACGATGCGCACCGGCCGGCCGCTGGCGGCGAGCTCGGCTGCCACGGCGGTGAGACGGGTGACGGCGTCGGGTGTGCCGGCACCGGTGACCGCAGGGCTCACGTACACGGGGCCCTGGCGCAGCTGCTCGAGCGCTGGATCACCAAGCGCCGTGCCAGCCCCAACCAGCACGAGGATGGCCGCGACGATGGCCGCGAGCCAACGGGTCATGCGGGCAGCGGGGTGCGGCCGGGGAGGGGCCGCAGTTCGCCGATGACGGCCTTGGCGCGCTCGGCCAGGCCGGGTATCAGCCCACCAAGCTCCAGACGCATGAGGCTCACCTGGCCCTTCTGACGCACGGGCCGGAACCCGAGGCGGTCGAGCATCTCCACGTCAAACAGCGTGTGGTTGAGATGCGCGCGCTCAGACGGGTCAACCTCGTCCGGATAGCGCATGGCGAAAAGTTCGATGGCCTTCATTCCCCGAGCCTTGATATCGGCGAGGGCTTCCAGCAGCAGGCGCTCAAGCGCGTCGGCTGCGCCATCACCCGTGACGTAGGCGCACGTCACCAGAGCGGCGTCACGGCTGGGTGGTCCCGCAGGCAGCACCCTGGCGCGCGGAAAGGCCCGGGAGGGGCCGTACTGCATAACCCCACGCACCTCGTCGCCATCGGCCAGCACGCGGCCCCAGGGGCCGAAGTCGCGCTCGGTGCGGTCGGCCCACCTGGCCCGGCGCTGCCAGTCGGACCCTCCGCGCAGCGTCTGCCAGAACACGCAGTCGGTGCAGCAGGTGGGCAGGTCACGCACTGAGGCATGGGTGAGCGGAGTGGGGCGCACGATGAAACCGTAGCGACTGCGAAAACGGAAACGGCCCGGACGGGGCCCGGGCCGTTTCGATACTGCGTTGTTGGTGCGGGCGCTACGCGCCGACGATGGAGAGCACCTCGTCCACCGGCACCAGATGGCGCTTGAACTCCATGGTCTTCGTGGGAAGCCCAAGGGCCAGGCCGATGAGCTGCGGAAGGTGCAGCACCGGCATGGCGTACTCCTCGCCCATCAGCTGCTCGGTCTTGCGCTGGTAGGCGTCCATCGCCAGGTGGCACAGCGGACACGGGGTCACCATCACCTGCGCACCGGCGTCACGGGCACCCGACAGAGCCACGTGCGACTCCTTCAGTGCCACCTCCTCGCGGGCGAGGATGATGGGGAAGCCGCAACACCGGCTCTTGCCCTCGTAGTCGGACACCTCGCCCCCGAGTGCCGTGATGAGGCGCTCGAGTGACTGCGGGCGGTCCGGATCCTCAAAGCCCATGACCGACGACGGCCGAAGCAGCTGGCAGCCGTAGTACGGGGCGACCTTGAGGCCGTTGAGGCCCCTGGGGCCACGCGCCTCGAGCAGGGACAGACCCTCCTCGGTGGCGAGGAACCACAGGAGGTGCGTCACCTCGATGGTGCCCTGGTATGGACGGGCGCCGGCCTTGACGAGCTCCTCGTTGACGGCCTCCAGCACGCGCGGATCGTCCTTCACCATCTTGTTCGCGCGACGCAGGTTGAGCGTGCACACGTTGCAGATGGTGAGGATGTCCACGCCCATGGCTTCGGCCTCGGAGAGGATTCGCACGTTGAGCGTGAGGTACAGGTTGGGCTTGGCCTCAGCCACGTCCCCCGCACCGCAGCAGGTGGCCTGAGGCATCGGCAGCAACTCGATGTCGAGGAGCGGTGCAAGTGCCTTGGTGGTCGCGTTGAGCTCCTTCGAGCTGAACTCGGCGACACATCCCGGGTAATACGCGAACTGACGCGGCACTAGATCGTCTCCTTGACGTTCTTGATGAGCTTCTTCACCTGGTCACGGTCCTTCACCTTGTGGGTGAAGGGCGACTTGGGCAGCTTGCCCTTCTGGGCCATTCGGAGCGCCAGCGGCGCGTTGAACGGGGCCCCGATGGGGTCGGTGTAGGGCGCGATGAGGATCTCGTTCAGCTTGCCGCCCGTACGCAGCGAGATGAGGAACGCCTTCGCGTGGCGGGCACCCTTGTCGCTGGTGACCTTCTCCTGGAAGGCGATGGAACCGAGCTTCTCGATGGCGTCCCGCGGGTCAACGCCCTTGGGGCAGCGCTCGTTGCAGAACATGCAGCGGGTGCAGTCCCACACACCATGCTCGCCCGAGTACAGCTTGGCGCGGTTCTTGCGCTGACCATCCCGCTCGTCGGCTGCAAAGCGGTAGCCCCACGCAAATGCGGCCGGCCCGACGAACTCGGGATCGGCTGCCAGCGAGTTGCACTCCGAGTAGCAGGCTGCGCACAGGATGCACTTGCTCTCGTTCGCGATCTTCTCCATCGCGGCCTTCGGCACCAGACGCTCCTTCTCCGGTGCCGGGCCGTCGGGGATGAGGAAGGGCTTGACGGCCTTGAACTTCTCCCAGAACGGCGTCATGTCGACGACCAGATCCTTGATGGGCGTGAAGTTGCCGATGGGATCGACCTGCACGATCTCCTGGCCGCTGTCGGTCTTGACGTGCTCCACCTGCGTCATGCAGGCCAGCACCGTCTTGCCGTTGGCCTTGCAGGCGCACGACCCGCAGATGGCGCTGCGGCACGAGTACCGCACTGCCACGGTGCCGTCCTGCTCATTCTGGATGCGCAGAATGGCGTCGAGCAGCGTGGTCTTCTCGCCGTGCTCCAGCTGGAAGTCCTGGTGGTACGACTCGGTCTCCCCCGAGTCCGGCTGGTACCGGAAGATCCGGAACGTTGTCGCAGGCATCAGTAGGACCTCACCTGGGGCTCGTACTTGGTCATGGTCACCTCGGAGTAGTCGAGACGGACCTCTCCGTCATCGAGGTACGAAAGTGTGTGCTTCATCCAGTTCTCGTCGTCGCGCTCCGTGAAGTCGGTACGCGAGTGCGCGCCGCGGCTTTCGGTGCGCGCGATGGCCCCGGTCACCATGCAGTCGGCCAGGTCCAGCAGGAATCCGGTCTCGAGGGTGTGGATGAGGTCGGTGTTGAAGGTCTTGCCCTTGTCGTCCACGACGACGGACTGGAACCGCTCGCGCAGCTGCGTGACCGTGTGCTTGGCCTCCTGAAGTACGGGGCCCGAGCGGTACACGCCCACCTTCTCCTGCATGACGTCGGCCAGATCGTCTCGGATCTCAGACTGGCGAATGCCCTTGTCGCGGGCGAGCAGGTTCTCGATGCGCTCCTGGGTCTCGGCTGCCGCGTTGCTCGGCACCTTGGGTGTGGCGGAGTGCTCCTGCACGTAGGCGGCAGATGCTTCGCCGGCACGGGCGCCGAACACCACGGCCTCAAGCAGCGAGTTGCCGCCCAGACGGTTGGCGCCATGCACCGATACACAGGAGCATTCGCCAGCGGCGAAGAGCCCGGGCATGTGCGGTGCTGCCCCCCAGTTGTCAACGTGCACGCCACCCATGTGGTAGTGCGCACCCGGTCGAATTGGGATGGGCTCCACGATGGGGTCGGTTCCCGCGAAGGCGATGGCCAGCTCGCGGATCTGCGGCAGCCGCTCCATGATGCGGTCGCGACCCAGGTGGCGCAGGTCGAGCATCACGCAGCCATCAACGCCACGGCCCTCCATGATCTCGGTGGCCTCGGCGCGCGACACCACGTCGCGCGATGCCAGCTCGAGCTTGTTGGGGGCGTACTTGCTCATGAAGCGGTCCCCATCCTTGTTCAGGAGGTACCCGCCCTCTCCGCGGGCACCCTCCGTCACGAGCACGCCGTTGGCGGCGAGCGTGGTGGGGTGGAACTGCATGAACTCCATGTCCTTGAGCGGAACACCCTTGCGAAGCGCCATGCCCATGGCGTCACCGGTGGAGGCGTGCGCGTTGGTGGAGGGGCGGTACACGCGGCCCGCGCCACCCGTGGCCATTACGACGGCCTTGGCACCGATCGTCTCGATCGTGCCGTGGATCATGTCGTAGGCCACCACGCCGACGGCATTGCCGTCATCGTCCGTGACGAGGTCGGTGACGAACCACTCCTCGTAGGTCGGGATGTCGTACTTCACGCACACGGTGTAGAGCGTGTGCAGGATGACCAGCCCCGTGAGGTCGGCCGCGTAACAGGTGCGCGGGAAGCCGGCGCCACCGAACGGACGCTGCGCGATCTTGCCGCTGTCCTCCTGGCGGGAGAACACCGCGCCCCAGTGCTCGAGCTGGTAGATCTCGAGCGGTGCACGCTGGCACAGGATCTCGATGGCGTCCTGGTCGCCGATGTAGTCGGCGCCCTTGACGGTGTCGAATGTGTGGTTGTCGGTGCTGTCCTCAGTCTCGTTGCCGAGGGCGGCATTGATTCCGCCCTGTGCGGCGCCCGAGTGACTCCGGACGGGATGCAGTTTGGTCACGAGGGCGACGTCGACGCCAGCCTCGTGAGCGGCAATCGCCGCCCGCATTCCCGCAAGCCCGGCACCGACCACGACGACGTCGTGTGTGCGCACTGTTCCCGTACCTCCGGTTGGTTGAGAGGGTTCCCGCTAACAGGGCAGGCTAGCGCAGCAACGGCGTCGGGTACCCCGAGAAACGCCCCTCATTACGGGTCAATCGGCCCCTCTCTGCAGGGTCTCCCGACTGTGGTGCCCTATGGGGAGTAGCGGCGCGCCCCGGCGTACTGCGACGCGTAGTACCCGGTGGTGATGTCAACCACCTTCACCACGTCGCCCGTCTGGGGCGCATGCAGCATCTTCCCACCACCGATGTAGAGGCCCATGTGGTGGATGTAACCGGAAGAATCGGCGAAGAACACGGCGTCCCCCGGCTGCAACTGGCTCTGCGGTACATAGGTGCCCACCCGTGCCTGATCCTCGGCCACGCGCGGCAGGCTCACTCCCTGCTGGCCGAAGGCGTAGTAGAGGAGTCCCGAGCAGTCGAAGCCGCCCGGCTTGGCCCCGCCCCACACATACCGCGTGCCCTGAAAGGTCATGGCCAGCGCCACCGCTGCTCCAGTGGCACCCGCCTTTGCACCCCGCACAGTGGTGGCCGGTGCCGATGCCACCTGGTCGGGCTTGCCCGGGTCGGGCGTGAAGATGGTGATGTCACCGCCCACCACCGGGAACGACGCCTCAAACGGCTGCTTGGCCATAACGACGGTCCACCGGGGACTGCCATCAATGGCCATGTTGGTCTGACCCCGCTCCCCATCCAGCCCGAGGTACAGCGGGTCGTCGGAGGTGGCGTTGAACACGGCCTTCGTGCTGGCAGCCCGGGCGGTGAGTGCGCTCGACCTGGCCGCCACGGCGCCTACCACGAGGGCATTGGGCGTGGCGTCGCCCCACTCAGGCGGCATGTTGCCGGGCAGCACGCCCCGGATGTAGTTCTCGGTGGACAACTCGTTGACCACCATCATGCGTCGGCCGTCAGAGGCATACACACGCATGGTGCCCCGAAACCGGCGGTCGAGGGGCTCGGCCATGCGGATCCCGGTGTCGGCGGCGCCCGAATCGAGCCGCACGGGGCCCACCATCATGCGTGCACGACCCGGCTTGTCGAGGTCGTCCACCCTGAAGGCCCGCTTCGTCCGGATGATGCGAATCCGGTGCCCTGTAGGAACCGTGATGTTGGGAGCCCGCCGCCTGCCGCCATCGCGCAGCACGAGGGGGGTCTGTCCCGACAGGATCACACGGGGCGCCTGATCGGCGATGAGCACCTTGATGGGCTTCGGCGCGATCTGCTGAAGCGCCCCGCCGGGGAATGCCGCGGCGATGATGGTCTTCGGGTCCTCGCCAGCCTTGGCCTTGGCCAGCACGTCGTTGCGAGTGAGCGCCGCCAGGGCCGGGGAGGATGCTGCGGCGAGCAGCACCAGACCGGCGGCGGCAATGCGATGCGAGTACCTCAGGATGCCCCCCGGCCAGCCGACAGGGCGTCGTCCATCAATCGGACGGAAGCGTGGCAAGGGGAACCGTGCACGCGGGTCAACCTAGCAGCGACCCCGGCCCGGATCCGTCACCCGGGGGTTCCATTGCGACCGGCTGTGCGGAAAACCCGACTCAGCCAGCGTTCAGCACGGAGCCAAGGCGCTCCATGCCGACGGTGATCTCATCAGGTGAGACACCGGAGTATGCGAGCCGCATTGTGTTCGCGCCACCCGACACAAAGCAGGCGGACCCGGCCACGTAGATGACCCCGGCCTCCTGGGCCCTCGGCAGCATGGCGTCGGCCGACATGCCCTCGGGCAGTTCGAGCCACATGAAGAATCCGCCCTCGGGCGGGGTGCAGATGGTGCCTGCGGGCATGTGCACCAGTCCCTCCACCATGGCGTTACGACGCATGTGCATCAGGTCGGTGACCCGCGCAATATTGGCGGGCAACAGGCCCTGCGCGCACACCTGGTACACCGCGGCCTCGGGAAGATGCGCCGGCGAGATGTAGGTGCGGTTGGCCTGCTTCACGAGCGAGCCGATGAGTTGGGGTGGCGCGACGAGGTAACCCACGCGCAGGCCCGGGGCCAGAGTCTTGGAGAACGACGACGAGAACATCACTCGATCAGGCCCGGCCAGCTCGTAGATCCCCGGGATGTCGTCACCCTCAAACCTGAGGCGGCCGTACGGGTCGTCCTCAAGAATCCAGAAGTCGTACCGCTCAGCCAGCGCAATAAGGGCCTTGCGCTTCTCCAGCGAGATGGTGGTGCCCGCCGGATTGTGGAAGTTCGGGATGGTGTAGACGAGCTTGGGCACGCGGCCGGCCTCGCAGGCGGCGGCCAGGGCGTCAACATCCAGACCGTCCAGCTGCATGGGAATGGAGAGAATCTCCATTCCGTGGAGTTGCGCCTGCAGCATGGCGCGGTCGTACGTCGGCGCCTCAAGCGCAATCAGATCGCCGGGGGAGAGGAACGTCTCGAGAAGAAAGACGTAGCCCTCGAGCGATCCATTGGTCACCAGCACATGGTCGGCAGTGGTGCCGTGGTGCTGGGCGAGCCACTCGCGAAGCGGCGGGTATCCACCACCGGTCCCGTAGGACAGGATCACGGTGGGGTCGTCGGCAAGCGCCTCGGTGGCGCAGCGGGCGATCAGACCGCCGTCGAGGGCCTCGGGTGCGGGTGCACCGCGGGCGAAGGAGATGACGTCAGGCACGCGGGCGAGTGTAGACCCGCATCCACCCCGGTCGCCGTGGCAACCGGGGTAGATGGGACAGTCGTCTAACCGATGCGCTTCTTGACCATCTCGGCGACTTCGGTGGGGTTGGTGCCCACCTCGACGCCCATCGCCTCAAGGGCATCCTTCTTGCCCTGGGCGGTCCCCGACGAGCCGGTGATGATGGCGCCGGCGTGGCCCATCTGCTTGCCCGGAGGAGCCTGGAAGCCGGCGATGTAGCCGACCACAGGGGTCTTCATGTTCTCGGAGATGAAGACGCCAGCCCGCTCTTCATCATCGCCGCCGATCTCGCCCACCATCACCACGAGGTCGGTGTCCGGGTCATCCTCAAAGCGCTGCAGGATGTCGATGAACGAGGAGCCCACAATGGGGTCGCCACCGATGCCAACGACCGAGCTCTGGCCAATGCCGAGATCGCCGATCTCCTTGGAGATCTGGTACGTCAGCGTGCCGGAGCGGCTGATGATGCCCACGCGGCCCGGGGTGAAGACATCGGTGGGCATGATGCCCACGGTTGCCTCGCCGGGGCTGATGATGCCCGGGCAGTTGGGGCCGATGAGTGTCTGGTTGCCACGCTTCAGGTGCGTGTAGATGCGCATCATGTCGTGGGCCGGAATGCCCTCGGTGATGGCGATCGTCAGGTCGATCCCGGCGCCCAGCGACTCGAAGATCGCGTCGGTCGCAAAGCGCGGCGGCACGAAGATCATCGAGGTGTTGGCACCCGTGGCCTCCACCGCGTCACGCACGGTGTTGAACACAGGGATGCCCTCAACGTCCTGCCCGGCCTTGCCGGGAGTGACGCCGGCGACCACGTTGGTGCCGTATGCCTTGTTGCGGAGGGTGTGGAACTGGCCCTCGCGGCCGGTGATGCCCTGCACCACCAGCTTTGTGTCTCTGTTGACCAGGATGCTCACGAGGCCTCCTTTGCGAGCTCGACGGCGCGCGTGGCGGCCGCGAGCATTGTGGGCTCGATCACCACGTTGTCGGGTGCACGTTCGGCGAGGATCGCGCGACCCTCCGGAGCGGCGGTCCCGTCGAGGCGCACGACGATGGGGAGCGTTGCCCCCAGCTTGTCGAGCGCCGCCAGAAGGCCTTCGGCCACCTGGTCGCAACGGGTGATGCCACCGAAGATGTTGATCATCAGCGACTTCACCTTGGGGTCGGAGAGCAGCACCTCAAGTGCCGTGGTCACTGCCTCGGCGTTCGATCCGCCACCGGCGTCCAGGAAGTTGGCGGGCTTGCCACCGGCAAGGGCCACCACGTCCAGGCTGCTCATCACGATTCCGGCGCCATTGCCCATGATCCCGACGTCGCCGTCGAGCTTCACGTACGTGACGCCCCGCTCCTGCGCCATGCGCTCCTGCGGGTCATCGGTGACGCTCTCCTGCAACTCGGCCAGGTCCGGGTGACGGAACAGCGCGTTGTTGTCGATCGATACCTTGGCGTCGAGCGCCACAACGCGGTCGTCCTCGGTCCAGATGAGCGGGTTGATCTCGATGAGGGTCGCCTCGAGGGCGATGAACGCCTCGTACGACTTCATGAGTGCGTCAAGCACGCCCTTCTGGGCGGGCTCGTCGATGCCGGCGTGGTAGATGAGCCAGCGGGCGTCGTGCTGCTGGAAACCGATGAGCGGGTCCACGTGCAGACGCGCCAGCGCGTCCGGGTGCTCCTCGGCCACGCCCTCGATGTCCATGCCGCCCATTGCGGAGAGCATCACGAGGGGCATCTTCGCGCTGCGGTCAAACGTGATCGAGGCGTAGTACTCCTTCTTGATGTCCGAGGCGGCTTCGACCCACACGCGCTTGACGGTGTGGCCCTTGATGTCCATGCCCAGAATGTTCTTGGCCTCGGCATAGGCCTCATCCGGGGTCTTGGCGAGCTTGATGCCGCCGGCCTTGCCGCGGCCACCCACCTGAACCTGCGCCTTCACGACGACCGTGCCACCGATTGCCTCGGCTGCGGCCTTTGCCTGCTCGGGCGTATCGGCAACCTCGCCAGACGGCACGGCGAGGCCGTGCCGGGCGAACAGTTGCTTACCCTGGTACTCGAAAAGATCCACCCGCGTCCCTTGGTTCGCTGCCAGTGAAGGGCCCGCAACAAGGCGGGCCGATCGGGCATCCTAGCCATGCCCCGCGTGGGAGTGCGGCGTATCTGCGCGTGGTGGGCCGCGGCGGGCACGGTTATCCCGTCGGTCGCGAATCGGAATCGCAAGTCAACCGGGGCGTTGCCCCGGAGGCCATGGCGTCGTTTCGTCTTCCCGAC
>JBMOGE010000041.1:0-19967 GCA_049318525.1 Miltoncostaeaceae bacterium | reverse complement strand
AGTACCCCCAGCGGGATTCGAACCCGCTGGGCGCCCCGAAGGGGGGGAACCCGAGCGACGTTTCACCCTGCCGCCTGTGGCGGCATGTGCCTGCGGCGGGAGGGCGCCAATTGGGCAACGGTTTCGCGGGGACGGCGCCGCACCCAACCGGGCGGGCGAGAGAAGTACCCCCAGCGGGATTCGAACCCGCGCTACCGCCGTGAAAGGGCAGCGTCCTAGACCGCTAGACGATGGGGGCCTGAGACCTGCTCAGGCTAGCGATCCGCCAGCCTGGTCAGGCGGCCTGCTGCCCCTGGTCCTGCTCGACATCGGCAGGAGGGCTGCAAGCAGGGCATGGAGCCCAGTGGGCGGCGAGGTACTTCCACGGCCCATGAATGGTGTCGCGAACACCCGGATCGCCGCGATGCGGTGCTTCCGGACAGTCGAGACGGTGGTACTGGCCGAAGCCGCCGGTGCTGTAGTGGCCGACAACGCCTTCGAATTCCACTCGATCGAGTGGCTCATGCAGAACGCTCATACGCGTCCCTCCTTGTGAGGAACCGGGCACCCTGTGCCCGTTCGGATCATCTCTTTCGCCAATGACGGTATCACTGGTGGCTCATTCGCCATCGGGGGCGGGCCCCCTCGCGACACTGTCGTAACGGCACCATTGGTGGTGCGCATCTGACCCAGACGCGTCAGCGGCACGTGAGGCCAGAGGGATTGCCGCGCGGTGACCGCGAATGGCGTGCTGGCAACTTCGTCGGCGTGGATCACCCTGCCGCGCCAGTATCCACCGGCGGGCAGGGAGATCGGAGCCGCTACTTCACCGTGATGTTGCCCTTCATACCCATCTTGCCGTGGCCAGCCACCGTGCAGATGTAGGCCGTCGTCCCCTTCTTGAGGGTGACGGTGATCGTCTTTGAGCCCTCGTCGAAGGTGGGGGTGCTCACGCTGCCCACCTTCAGGTTGTGGTCAACCCCGGAGTCGTTCTTGTACACAAACTTGTAGGTACCGGGCTTGAGCTTCGCCGGCATGCCCTTGAACGCGAACATGTCGGTCTTGGGCGTTGACACGTTGATCGTCGTAGTGGCGGCCATGGCCGGCGACGCGGCGACAACCGCGGATCCAGCGACGATGAGCGCGGCGATGCGGTAACGGGTCTTCATGCATCCCTTTCGATTGGATTCGGGGGATATCGACCACGATACGACCTCCGGGGCCACTGGCGAACGGGATCGGGTCCCGGAGTGTCCCGGAATCGTGGTGACGACCGACAGAGAAATACCGGCGGGTGGGCTGGCGCATGGGACATTGGCCCATCTGGTCTGCTGGAATGGGTCACCTCAGTTGGCCACTTTGAAAGTGACGTAATGGCGAACGATCTTCCTGATATTCCGCCGATGCCGAAGTTCCTCACCACCGCCATCATCGCGACGGTGTTTGTGGTGATTGCGGTCATCGTGCTGATCATCGTCATCAACACCGCCGCCTAAGCCCAGCACCCCCGCGCTCAGGCGAGCGCGGATCCCGCGGCGAATCCCACCGCGACGAGGGCCAGACCACTCAGCACCGGAACCACGATGTTCATGAGTGCCGTGTTCCACCTGCCGGCCATTGCGACGCGGTCGGTCTCCACCATCCAGGTGGAGAATGTGGTGAACGATCCGAGGAACCCTGTTCCAAGGGCAATCACCGCCACGCCGGACGGGCTGGCACCCACCAGCAGCCCGAGAAGAAACGCCCCGACGAGGTTGATGGCCAGCACCCCCCACGGAGCGTGCACGCCAAAGCGCGTTCCCATCAGGCGCCCGGCTTCATATCGTGCAAACGCCCCGGCGGCTCCAGCGGGAATGGTGAGTGCCCATGTGAGCGGGGTCATCGGTGCACCAGATCCACAGCACGTCGGCCGGCCACGGCGGCCAGCAGGCCGAGGGCGATGCTGACCCCGAGGTAGAACACTGCGGCCCCGGACCTGCCATCGCGCATCATCAGGAACCCCTCGAGTTCGAGACCCGAGAATGTTGTGAGCGATCCGCAAAAGCCCACGGCGACGAGGGGATGGAGCCAATGGGGAAGATGCGGCCGCCACGCGATGAGGGCTGCGAGCACTGCGAGGAGGATCGTGCCCGTCATGTTTGCTGTGAAGGTGGCCCACGGCCACTCGCCACGGGGTGCGAGATCGCCCAACCCCGCGCGCACGGCGGCGCCGATGGCGCCACCGATCACGATCGCCACCACGATGGCCCGCCGGTCATTCACGTGGCAAGGGTACCGGTGCGTAGCATTGGCGGGTCATCTGAAACCCCTCGGAGGCTCCATGCGCCGCACCCTCATTGCCCTCACGCTCACCGTTCCCCTCGTGGCGAGCACCATCGCTCTTGCCGGTGCAGCGACCATCACGACGCCCGTGGTGGTCGCCGGATCGCTGGCCTCAATCACCGGGTCGGCTTCCCAGTACGGCGTCTCCCAGGCCCGCGGCGCTTCGCTGGCGGCGGCGCAGAGTGGCACCGACGGATCCCCGCGGGCGCGGCTCATCCTCGCGGATGACCAGTCGAACAACGATATGGGGCGCAACCAGATGATCGCCTTCGCCGGTACGCGCGTGGGCGCGGTGATCGGACCCACCCTCTCCGGTGTGGCAGCACTGGCCGACCCGGTTGCCGTTGCCTCGGGTATCCCCGTGCTGGCAGTCACCAACACCACGCTCGACATCACGGCGGCCGGGTCCACCGTGTGGCGCATCTGCCTGGGCGAGAACCAGATGATCCCGGCATCGGTGACCTACGCACGCACCACCAAGGGCGTGCGCACGGCAGCACTGGTGTCGGTGACCGGCGACGCGTATTCCGAAGGCGCCGCTGCGCAGTTCCGCGCCACTGCCGCCGCGCAGGGCATCACCCTGGTTGCTGATATCTCGATGCCGCAGGGTTCATCCACCGCGCCATCGGTGCTGGCCACCGCCGAGGCCGCCCTGCCACAGGCCATCTTCTTTGCCGCGCGCGATTCCGATGCCATCAATCTGGTCGCAGCATCAAGCGACTTCACCGGCATCAAGGTGGGGGGCAACGGCTACAACACGCCGGCGGTCATCACCGCGTCGGGTGCCAGCGCCAACGGCCTCATTGTGAGCGCGTCATGGAACCCGGCCAAGAGGGATGCCGCCAGCCGGGCATTCGTGACGGCATACGCACACAGGTATCCCGGTGACCAGGCGGATGCATTCGCCGCGCAGGCCTACGCGGGCGTTCAGGTGCTGCGCGAGGCTGTCGTCATGGGAAATGGCACGTCAGCACGGGCGATACAGCGCGGGCTTGTGCGAATGCACAGCGCGAAGACGGTGCTTGGCACCATCAGGTTCCCCGGCAGCAGCCACGAGGCCACGTACCCGGCCACCGTGCAGCAGGTGTCGGGTGGGGTGCTGAAGCTGGCCCCCGCGGCCGGCTGACCCGCTAGGCAGACATACCTGCGGCCACGCGCCGCTTCACACGCGCGAGCATGCCCGACATGCCGCGCATGCGAAGCGGCGACACCAGGTCATCGAGCCCCATGGACAGGTAGAAGTCGTTGGGCGTGGAGAGGATCTCGTCGGGCGTGCCCCCATCGAGCCCGGCGTGCAGCACCGATGCGAATCCACGTGATGTGGGAGCCTCGCGCGGCGCATCAAAGAACAGCCGCACCGGCTGACCGGGCTCAATCTCCACTGCGAGAAACAGGGGAGCCGTGCACTCCTCCACCGGTTCCATCGCGTCGCGATTCTCGATGAGCCGCTGGGGCAGCGGTGGCATCGCGTCGGCGAACTCAAGGAGCAGCGGCAACCGCAGTTCCTTCGGCGTGTCGGCGAACTCCTCGACGATCTCGTGCAGGGCGTCTCTCATCGGGGCGCGGTTGCTTACGGCCTCTCGATGGGCACGCGCACGGCGTTGCCCCACTCAACCCACGAGCCGTCGTAATTGCGCACGTTTTCGAACCCGAGCAGGTGGGTGAGCACAAACCACGTGTGACTGGATCGCTCGCCGATGCGGCAGTAGGCAATGACGTCATCCTGCGGGGTGAGGCCGATCTCGCCCTCGTAGATCGCTCTGAGCTGGTCCACGGGCAAGAACGTGCCGTCGGTTTCGTCGGCCGCACGGCGCCATGGCACGCTGTGCGCTGTGGGGATGTGTCCGCCCCGGAGCGCGCCCTCCTGTGGATAGTCGGCCATGTGCAGGAGCTCACCCGTGAACTCGCCGGGCGAGCGCACGTCAACCAGCGGCCCGATGCCGATGTGCGCCAGCACCTGCTCGCGGAATGCGCGGATGACGCTGTCGTCGCGCTGGGTCACGGGGTAGTCGGTGGCAGCCGGGGCGGGGATGTCGGTGGTCACGGCACGGCCCTCGTCGATCCACTTCTTACGACCTCCGTCGAGCAGCCGTACGTCGGCGTGGCCGAACAGCGAGGTGACCCACAGGGCGTAGGCGGCCCACCAGTTGTTCTGGTCGCCGTAGAAGACGATGGTGGTGTCGGGGGTGATGCCCTTGGCGCGCATGAGGGCGGCGAAGGCATCGGCATCCACGTAGTCGCGGGTGAGCGGGTCGTTCAGGTCGGTGTGCCAGTCGATCTTGACGGCGCCCGGGATGTGGCCGGTGTTGTACAGCAACACGTCCTCATCGCTCTCGGCCACCACCAGACCCGGTGTGCCCAAGCTGGCTTCAAGCCACGCGGTGGTGACAAGGCGCTCGGGGTGCGCGTACTGCTGCACCTTGGCATCGGTGTCGAACTCAGCTGGCATGCATTCGCCTCCCGGGCGTATGGGTCGTCACCGGTGCCGGCTGTCGCCGTCCGGTTGTGCGTCGCATGAGTATGACTGCTACTTGGAAATGGTGAAGGCGAAGCTCTTGTTCACCGGCTTGCCCTTGGTGCGCTTGACCGTGAGCGTGCCCTTGCAGCTGCCGGGCTTGAGGCCCTTGATTGCTGCTCCGGTCACCTTGCATACCTTGGCCGTGGAGACCTTGGCGGACACCTTGCCGCCCTTGATGTTGAGGCCGTACCTGCCTGCGATCTGTGCGAACGAGGCCTTCCCACCCACTCGGATGGAGACCGGCTTGGGGGCTGTCCTGCCACCTGAGTTCGTGCCGCCGCCCGGGTTTGTGCCGCCACCTGAGTTCGTGCCGCCACCCGGGTTCGTGCCGCCACCAGACGCCTCGCGGCGCACCACGAACTTGGGTGCCGAGAACGAGATGTTCGAGATGGTCAGGAACTGACCGTCCATGCCATTTGCGCCCGCGGTCCACGACGTCCAGGCTGGCGTGAACGTACCGTCCCCGCCTGTGCGGGTGACGGAGAGGATGGCGGGGTCGAAGGCGCCCCCGGATGTGCCGAAGAGCGTCAGCACTTCCTGTGGCAGGAATGCATAGAAGGTGCCATTGCGGAGCGTGCCGTTTGCGAAGTTGTGCGGCGCGGCGACCCCGTATGTGAGCACAGGTGCCTGCCCCTGCACGATCTGTGCCTCAAGTGAACCGATGAACGCCGATGTCGTGCCGAACAGCGCTCCCGACAGCGACGCGTCAAGCGTGTTGTCCATCGAGAGCAGGAGCGCAGCCTCCAGTTGCTCGCTGTCAGCCTGCGCGATGTCGCAGGTATTCACCGGGATCTGCGAACAGCCGCCACCCCCGGTCATGAACGGCATTGTTTTGGGTGAGTACCTGATGCGGGCAACGCCATCTGCAGAGGGAGACACGGTGGTCTGCCAGTAGCTCGGCACACCGTTGACCCACGACCAGCGAAGCGTGGAGTACTCGGCGTGGAAGCCGACGGCCATATCGATGACGGAGTTCTCCGTGATGGCCGGGTTTGTCGACGCCCCGGTCGTGAAGTTCTGGTCCCACCCGACACCGTCGTAGCGCATCAGCGAAATACCGACGCGGTTCGGCTGTGCGTAGCAGGACCCACCGGGTGCCTCGCCGACTTTGCACCCGTTCGTCGGGGTGATGAAGGCGTAGACGTCACTGACCTGCCCACCGATGCTGGCGGCGGTCGGTGCCCAGCCGTTCCCCGCCGTTGCGGAGTCTGCGACGACGAGGTCGGTGAAGGTCGCCCCGCCATCGTTCGAGACCGACAGCGCCTTGATGTATGGCCGACCGGCGACACCGAAGGTCGTGTTGCTCCATCCCCAGCTGGTGCCGCTTGCCTGATCAAGGCCGCGGGAGGAGGTTGCCTGCTCGGTTTGACCGGCGGTGGCAGTGGGAATGGCGGCGGATGCACTCCCCGCAATCACCCCCAGCACCACGAGCGCGGTGGAGATGGCAACTGCGAAAGACCTGCGAAGCGGGGGCACGGCAACTCCTCATTTAAGGAATACCTTCACGGTGTCCGGGAAACCATAGCAACAGTGCGGGCCCCAGCCGGGTGCGGTGGGTATCGGAGACAGCCGGGCACCGCGAGGGGGGCTGCGGGGCTACCGGCCGGTGGACGAGAAGTGCTGGTAGTCCTTCGTGCCACTCCAGGTGCCGCCCCAGCCCCAGCCCAGGTCGGTGAACACCTTCACGAGGGGGCTGCCGGGGGTGGCGATCCCCGGGCCGGCAGTGCGCGCGATGTACTTCACGCTGGCCGTATGTGCCACCGATCCGCCCGAGGTGACGTACGGGTTCTCGATGGGGTTGATGTCAATCGCCCGGCCGTAGGCGTGGTTGCTCCAGTTGCTGCCGCCCGTGGCCTTGCGGCAGTTAAACGCCGAGGTGTTGTCATCCTCGATGCTCTTCCAGTCGTCACCTCCGTACGCCTCGATGGGGCGCATCTTCCTGATGGGGATCCCGGCTGCGTACATCTTGCGGAGTGCCGTGGCGGTGGCCGTGGCGGCATCCTGATTAACGATGAGCGTGCCGGTGCGATCGTTGCCCGCGAAGTCGTGATGGGTGGCAGTGACTGCACGCAACTGATTGAGGCCCACCGGGCAGCCAGCGCGCCATACCGAGGGAGTCATCGCCGCCCGCTGCGTCTTGGAGATCGGCGCGACGGTCACGTGAAAGGCCGCAGATGCCATGGGCGTGCAGGCGAGGGCGCCCATGGCGACGATGGGCAGCATGCGTCGTACGTTCATATGGTCGAGGCTAGTGCGCCCTGTCGGACGTGCGACCAGCCCGGGCGAGCACGAACGCCCCCAGGAGCGCCGCGACCACCGACGCGCCCAGCACCCCCGCCTTGGTCGCCTCGCTGATGGACGGGTCGCTGAACGCCAGATCGGTCACGAACATCGACACGGTGAATCCGATGCCACCCAGCAGACCCACACCCATCATCTGGCTCCAGCGGGCACCCTCGGGCATGCGCCCAAGCCCCGTGCGAAGGGCAATAAAGGCACCCAGGGGGAGGCCGATAGCCTTGCCCACCACCAGTGCCAGCCCCACGCCCACCGCAGCACGCGTGGCGAAGGGGGCCTCGAAGGTCGCGGCACTCAACACGATGCCTGCATTGGCCAGTGCGAACAGCGGGAGCACCACGAACGACGACCATGGCTGCAATGCGTGGATGAGCCGCGATGCAGGGGAGACCGCGCCGCGGCTGAGGTGGGCAAGTTCGGTCCAGGCCTTGTCATCGGCATCGGGAGGCGAGGGGTTATCGGAGGTTTGATCGGCCACCTCGCGTGCTGCGCGCGACACCGCCGCCGGTCGCTGCATGGCCCGGGCGGGCATGAGCAGCCCGATTGCCACACCCGCAATGGTGGCGTGCACGCCCGACGCCGCCGTAAATGCCCACGCGAGAACAGCGAGTATCAGGTACGGGGGCAGGGCACGTACGTGGGCCGAGATGAGCACCCGCATCATCACAAGGGCGCCCGCCGCGGCAGCGAGCCACGCCAGGGAGATGCCGCTGGAGTACGCGATGGCAATCACGATGATCGCGCCGATGTCATCGATCACGGCGACGCCCAGGAGAAACGCCCAGATGGCCTGGGGCACCCTGCTTCGCAGCACCGACAGCACCGCGAGCGCGAAGGCGACATCGGTGGCCATCGGAATTCCCCAGCCCGACTCCACGGGCGTGCCGGCATTGATAGCCAGGTAGATGCCGGCGGGGAGGATCATGCCGCCCAGGGCAGCGGCCAGTGGCAGTGCGGCCGCGCGGCGGTCAGACAACTCGCCGATCGCCAGCTCCCGCTTGATCTCCAGCCCGATGAGCAGGAAGAACACGAACATCAGCGCGTCGTTCACCACGGTCACCAGGTTGGTGGTGAGTACGTGATCGCCCAGCCCCAGCGTGAACGACGTCGACCAGAACGACGTGTACGAGTCGCCCGCCGTGTTTGCCCAGATCAGTGCCACCACCGTGGCGACGAGCAGGGCCGCGCCGCCCGCCGCCTGCCACCGCATGAATGACCGGATGGGCCATGCGATAACGCGGGCGGATGTGCGGGACGATCGCGACCAGGGCGCGATCAAGCGGTCGTCGGGATCGTTCTCCACATGGTGAGGCTAGCGGTGTGGCGTAAGCGCCGGGCAGCCCCGCGGTGATACACACTCATGACGATGCCGCGCGTGGTTCGACACATTCTGCTGCTCATCTCCGTTGGCCTGGTGCTGGCGCCTGTTGCCATGGCGCAGCAGCCCACGGTGCTGAGCGGAACCATCCAGCACGTGGTTGATGGCGACACCGTGCGTATCGTCTCGCGCGGCTTCCAGACCACCATCCGCCTCATCGGCATCGACACGCCGGAGACCAAGCGCCCGGGGTACCCGGTGCAGTGCGGTGGTCCCGCGGCATCGGCTGAGACCACGCGCCTGCTGCCAGTGGGGCTCGCGGTGCGCGTGGTGTCAGATCCCTCACAGGACGTGCGCGACAAGTACGACCGGTTTCTCGGCTACATCTACCGCGATGGACGGTCAGGGGCACGGGGCTCAGTCAACTACGCACTGGTGGCCAACGGGTTCGCGAAGGCCTACATCTACAGGCCTTCCGGCCCATTTCGGTACGCCCCGCAGTTTCTCTCGGCCGAGGCAACTGCCCGCCGCATCAAGCGGGGTATCTGGGGGTCGCCTTGCAACGGCGATACCACCAAACCGGCATATGTCGCGACCGGCACGGCCGCGGGTGCGCGCACGGGCTGTAACCCCAACTACTCGGGCGCCTGCATCCCCAATCCGCCACCCGATCTGGACTGCTCCGACATCACGGCGCGCCGGTTCAAGGTGGTGGGTGTTGACGACCAGCGCTTTGACAGCGACGGCGACGGCATCGCCTGCGAGGGCAGCCGGTAGGTCAGGTGCCTGCGGCGCCGGCCTCAGCGTGAGGGCGATCGCTGCTTCGGGCCCAGCGGGCATCGGCGGGGCGACCGCCGGCGAGGTTCCAGGCCGAGTTGACCAGACCCACGTGCGAGAACGCCTGCGGGAAGTTGCCCAGCATGCGCTGGCCATCGTTGTCCCACTGCTCGGCCAGCAGCCCCACGTCGTTGCTCAGCGACAGCAGGCGCTCAAACAGTGCGGTGGCCTCGTCGGTGCGGCCTGCCATGGCGAGGTTGTCCACCAACCAGAACGTGCACAGCAGGAAGGCGCCCTCGCCAGCAGGGAGGCCGTCGATGGTCTCGTCGGCCACGGCGTCGTAGCGCATGACCAGGCCTTCGTACGTGAGGTCGCGCTTGATGGCCTCCATGGTGCCCAGCACTCGCGGGTCGGTAATGGGGAGGAACCCGACCAGCGGGATCATGAGCAGGCTCGCGTCGAGACGGCGCACGTCGTACGCCTGCACGAACGACCCCATCTCCTCGTCAAAGCCGTTGGCACATACCTCGGCGTGCACCTGCGCGCGCTGCTCCCGCCAACGGTCCACCGGCCCCTCGAGCCCGGAGTGCTCCACGGCACGGATGGCACGGTCGAAGGCCACCCAGGCCATCACCTTTGAATGCGTGAAGTGGCGCCGGGGTCCGCGCACCTCCCAGATGCCCTCGTCGGGCTCGCGCCACCGGGCCTCGAGCGACTCCATGAGCGCCAGCTCAAGTGCCCAGGTGTCGGGGTCGGCCTCCACGCCGATGCGGCGGGCGACGTGCAGCGAGTCCATCACCTCGCCATAGACGTCGAGCTGAAACTGGTCGGATGCCGCATTGCCGATGCGTACCGGCTTTGCGCCGCCGTAGCCGTCGAGCCAGGGCACCTCCCACTCGGCCAGACGTCGTTCGCCGGCCGCTCCGTACATGATCTGCATGTCCTCGGGGTCACCGGCCACCGCGCGCAGCAGCCAGTCGCGCCAGGCCACTGCCTCGCGCGTGTAACCGCCCAGCATCATGGCGTAGAGGGTGAAGGTGGCATCGCGCAGCCAGCCATACCGGTAGTCCCAGTTGCGTACGCCGCCGGGCTGCTCGGGCAGCGACGTGGTGGCCGCGGCCAGCATGGCGCCGGTGGGCGCGTACGACAGCGCCTTGAGCGTGATGAGCGATCGCACCACGGGCTCACGCCACGGGCCCTCAAATGGGCAGCGCGAGCTCCAGCTCTCCCACCACTCCAGTGCACTGGCGAGCGCCTGCTCGTGGTGTGGGCCTGCGGGTGCCGGCTCGTTGGACGCGTGGTGGTTGAGCG
Source organism: Miltoncostaeaceae bacterium (assembly GCA_049318525.1). Lineage (GTDB taxonomy): Bacteria > Actinomycetota > Thermoleophilia > Miltoncostaeales > Miltoncostaeaceae > SYFI01. The sequence goes on along the minus strand of JBMOGE010000041.1, from coordinate 9,444 downwards.
TGAATCCCACGCGCTCCCCGGGGCGCGCCGTGAAGCAGAAGGTGATGTCGCCCTCCTGGCGGGCCACTGGCACGGGGGAGACGATGCGAAGCGCCTCGGGACCCGACACGAGGTCGGCACCCTGCGGCAGGTGGCGCACCCATGGGCGGGTGCGTCCGTAGTCGAAGCGCGCGGCCACCACCGACTCCATGGGCACCTCGCCTTCGAGCCCCTCGACGATTCGCACGATGCACGGTCCGCTGGGCTCGGGGGCCATCAGGTCGATCACCCGCACGCGACCCTCGGCGCAGGTCATGTCGGTCTCGAGCACCAGCGTCTCGCCCATATAGTGGCGAGATGAGCTGGTAACGCCCGAGGCGGGGGCCAGGCGCCACTCGCCGTTGTCGGGATTGCCGAGCAGCGAGCAGAACACCGCCGGGCCGTCAAAGCGCGGGATGCAGAACCAGTCGATGGTTCCGTGGCTGGTGACGAGTGCGCAGGTGCGCTTGTCGCCGATAAGCGCGTGGTCTTCGATCGGGGGTGCAGGGGTGCTCACGCGGCCACTATCCCAGATGAGTCGGTCACTCCGACCGGTCCGGGTCCCGCATGTCCGGTTCATACGACACCATTGGCTCCATGGACGTGAGATTCTCCGACGGCCCCACCGATCTTGTCACCTGGATTGCAGCCGACCCCGGCGTGATGCAGCGGGCGTCGCACGCCGTGGTGGTGGACGGTGGAACGTGGCTCGTGGACCCGGTTGATGCGCCGGCGGTGCGCGACCACCTTGCCGCAATGCCCCCGGTCGTGGGCGTCATCCAGCTGCTCGACCGCCATAACCGCGACTGCGCGCTCCTGGCACATCACTTCGGTGTGCCGCTCCACCGGCTGCCCACTGATGCCATCCCCAACACGCCATTCCAGGTGATATCCGTGCGGTCGAGCCGCCGGTGGACCGAGCGTGCACTGTGGTGGGCCGATCGCAGGTGCCTGGTCGTTGCCGAGATGCTCGGCACGGCGTCGTACTTCCGTGTGCCCGGACAGCGCGTGGGCGTGCACCCATTCGCACGTGTCTCACCGCCGCAGGTGCTCCGTGGATTTGCTGCCGAGCACCTGCTGATGGGCCATGGCGATTCCGTGCACGATCCCGACGCAGGTGCTCTGGCCGACGCCGCCATTGCCCACGCGCGATCATCATCGGCGCGGTGGGCGTGGTCACTTGTCACGGGCTCGGTGCGGCGCACCGACCGCGCGCGCCCTATCCTCACCCGCTGATGGACGGGCATCCCGCGCCACCGCCACCCGTGCCCTCGCGGGCCACCGGCGGCATTCTCACGAGGCTCCATGCCATTCCCTGGTGGGGATGGCTCGGGGTACCGCTTGCCGCATGGCTGGTGACCCGGGTACTGGTCACCGGGCTCGGCGTCATCGCCAGCATCGTGCTCGGGCGCCCAGAGTTCGCACTCGACCCGTCGGTGCCCGAATCGTTCTCGCTGCTGGGCAGCTGGGACACCACCTGGTACCTCGACATCGCCCACCGTGGGTATGCCTTCGATGTGGGCCAGGTGGGTCAGGTATTCACCAACGTGGCCTTCTTCCCGCTGCTGCCCATGATCATGTGGGCGGCCATCTCGCTGGGGCTCAACCCGTTCTGGGTGTCGCTGGTCGTGGGCAACGGGATGTTCCTCGTTGCGCTGGTCTCGCTCTTCGCCATTACCAAGGAGCGCTTCGGGCGCGAAATGGCCGTACGCAGCACCTGGGTACTGGCCCTCGCCCCGCCGGCCATCGCGGCATCAATGGCCTACACCGAGGGTATTGCGCTGGGGCTCGCCATTGGCGCTGCCTACCTCGCGTGGCGCCAACGGTTTGTGTGGGCGGGATTTGTGGCGGCGTTTGCAGTGCTCATCCGGCCCACGGGAGTCATCATTCTGGTGCCGGTGCTCATGCTCGCGTGGGCGGCAGGCTCGGAGGGCCGCTGGCGCAGGCTCATCACCGCTGCGATCCCCACCGCTGTCATCGGGTTGTCGTATCTGGCGGTGATGCAGGTGCGTCAGGGCGGTTGGGACCTGCCACTCAAGGCGCAGGCGGCCTGGGGCAGGGGGCAGTTGGGCGTGGGCCTCTTGTCGCTCCTGCCCGACAGGCTCGGCAAGGCGGTGGGCGGCCTCTTTGGCGGTGAGATGTTGGGCAGCCGCGATCTGCTGGGCAAGCAGTCGCTGTCGCAACTCTCGGGCCTCACGGCTGGCGATTGGTCGGCGGTGGTGCGCGATCTGCTGTTCGGCATCCTCTACGTGGTGCTGCTCTCGGCGCTGTGGCGCAAGGAGGGCGGGCTCAAGTCGCCGTGGGTGCTCTACTCGTTTCTCATGCTGGTGGTGCCGCTCTCGAGCGGCACGGTCACCTCGCTGGCGCGCCTCGGGCTCATGGCGTGGCCGCTCGCATGGCCCATGGCCGACTGGTTGGGGCACGGCCCACCGAGCCGCCGCCGCTGGGTCATCATCGCGGCGCTCGTGGCGATCATGCTCATGGTGGCCCAGTTATCAGGCCAATCGCCCTAGCCGGTCAGTCGGCCAGCGCCTCGACGATGTAGTCGATGCAGGCGGTGAGCGCACGGCAGTCGTCGGGGGTGACGGCCGGGAACGTGGCCACGCGCACCTGATTGCGACCGAGCTTGCGGTAGGCGTCGGTATCCACGACGCCATTGGCACGTAGGACCTTCGACACCAGCGTGGCATCAACGTGGTCGGCGAAGTCGATCGTGGTCACAACCGTGCTGCGCTTGGCGACATCGCTCACGAAGGGCGACGCCCACTCCCGCGACTCGGCCCAGTCGTAGATGACCCCCGACGACTCCGCGGTGCGTGCCTGCGCCCATGCCAAGCCACCCTGCCCGTTGATCCACTCGATCTGATCGGCCAGCAGAAAGATGGTGGCGAGGGCCGGCGTGTTGTAGGTCTGGTCCTTCAATGAGTTGTCGCGCGCAATGGTGAGGTCGAGCGACGCGGGGCACCAACGCCCCGACAGTTCATCAATGCGTGAGAGGGCGCGGGGCGAGCACGCGGCCAGCCACAAGCCTCCGTCGCTGGCGAACGCCTTCTGCGGCGACAGGTAGTAGACGTCGAACTCATTGGCATCGACCTCCATGCCGCCGGCTGCTGACGTGGCATCCACCAGCACGAGGGCGTCGCCGTCGGCGCCCGCCGGGCGCATTACGGGCATCGCCACGCCGGTGGAGGTCTCATTGTGGGTAAGGCAGTAGGCGTCCACGCCCGGTGCTGCAGTCATCTCGGGGTGCGTGCCGGGCTCCGACTCCACGACGTCCACCCGACCGACGTGCGGCGCCTCAGTGAGCGCCTGTGCGAACTTCGACGAGAACTCCCCGAACACCGCATGACGGCTGTGGTCGCGCACGAGCCGGAACCCGGCGACATCCCAGAAGGCCGTGGCGCCGCCATTACCCAACAGCACCTCGTAGCCATCGGGAAGGCGGAGCAGGTCGGACAGCCCGCTTCGCACCCGGCCCACCACCGATTTGACGGTGGACTGCCGGTGCGAGGTGCCCATGAATGAGGCGCCGGTTTCGGCAAGAGCACGGAGCGCCTCCACGCGGACCTTGGATGGGCCGCTTCCAAAGCGGCCATCGGCCGGCAGCAGGTCGAGCGGGATGCGGATGTCGGAGTTCTGGGTTGTCATGCGCCGGACGATACCCGTCGCGCGGGGGAGGTTCTGCTGGCCCATCGCGGAGGGCAGGTGGCACGGGCGCAAGCGGAGAATACGACCCACAGGTTCGAGGTCTTCCGGAGGGTTGGGGAATGCGTAGAGGCGTGGCGTTGGCGATATCGGGTGGCGTGCTCGCGCTTGCCGGGCTGGCACCGGGTACGGCCATGGCCGTGCCCGAGGACATCACGTTCACCGCCGGCGGTACCGAGCGCCATGCGGTGCTCGATGTGCAGGGCTCCACGAAGCCACTCCCGGTGGTGATGGTGTTCCCGCGCGAGGGCATGACCGCTGCGGATGCCATCACACGATTCCAGCCTGCTGTCACGCGTGCCGGGGCGGCCATCGTGGCCCTCGATGCCCTGCCCTGCTCGCGTCTGGGCGGCGCCCCGTGCTGGGCACCCATGGAGGCAGCCGACCGCCAGGCGATGGACATCGCTGCGACAGCGGGGTTGATGAACGATCTCGACAAACGCACGAACCTCGACACCACACGACTCATCGCCCTTGGCGAGTCAAGCGGCGCGGCATTTGCCATTACGGCCACACGCTCGCTGCCGTCGCGCGTTGACGGTGCGCTCGCCATCTCGGCGTTCGATCCCACTCGCTCGGTCAGCACCGACGCCACCGGGCAGGTGGCGTTCCCACTCGTGCTGACCGGCCCGAGCAAGATCAAGCAGCAGAAGACCATGCAGGCCATCACGGTGGTGCGCGGCTCGGCCGACACCTCCATCCCGCCGCAGCTGTCGCGCGAGGTGCAGGTGCGTCTTGCCGCTCATGGCTGGCAGTCGAAATCCACGCTCATCACGGTCGGTGGCGTCGGTGCGGGCGATCCGGCCCTGGCCGCCCCCGACCGCATCGCCCCGCGCATCAAGGCCTTGCTTCAGTCGGCACTCCACCTGGATACCCCGATGGGTGTGCAGAAGCGCCTCATTGAGTTGGGCTACCTCCCCGCCGGCACCACCAGCAGCGACTACGGAATCTCGCAGGCGATCATGGCGTTTCAGGGATGGGAGGGTCTGCCGCGTGACGGGGTTGCCGGTGTACCAACGCAGACGGCCATGCTCACGGCCACGCGCCCCACGGCCACAAGGCCGGGCACGGGCAAGCGCATTGAGGTGGACATCGACAAACAGGTGCTCCTGCTTGAAGACGGCAGCAAGGTGCTGCGCGCCATCCACGTGTCAACGGGAGCGGCGGGCAATACGCCTCGCGGCAACTACTCGATTATCCGCAAGGAGAACCCGAGCTGGGTGCCCGCATTCAAGATCTGGCTGTCGTACACCTCGTACTTTGTGGGGGGCTTCGCCATGCACGAGTACCCCGACGTGCCGGGGTACCCCGCATCGCACGGCTGCGTGCGAATTGCGTCGCCGTTCTCGGCGGGCGTGTACGAGTTCGCCACCTCCGGAACGCCCGTCTACCTGCACTAGCGACGTCGCGCGCGGCGTCGTCTAATCGCGTTGCCGGTTCCCTGGGATCCTGAACGAGGCAAGTAGGCCCAGAAATACGAAGATGGCCGCCACGTAGCCCACGGTGGTGACGGCATCGGCGAACGACTGATCGAGTGCCGGCGCCAATTGCGCGGTGGCGGGTGCCTCTGACAGCTGCGGAATCGCCGTGCCAGCCGACGACCTGACTGCCTCGGCAATTTGGTCGGCCTGCGCCGCTGGCACGCCCTCGCCAGTGAGCGACGAGGTCACATGCGCGGTGGTGGCAACTGCCAGTGCCACACCCAGCACGGCGGTGCCCAGAGCCGACCCAACCTGCCGCAGGGTGCTCTGCACGGCGCTCGCCTGCCCCGACTCGGTGATGGGCACTTCGGCAAGCGCCACATTGGTCAGCTGGGCGGTCGCGAAGCCCACCCCCAGTCCATAGATGAACAGCGGGGCCACGAACACCCACGGCGAGGCGCCTGGCTCCACCACCAGGGCGAAGAACACGATTCCGGCGATCTCGAGCACCATGCCCAGTTGCACGATGCGGTGGCCACCCAGCCTGCGCGATACCGGTGCCGCCGCCCCACCGGAGAGCAGTGCACCCACCGCGAGCGCCAGGATCACCAGCCCCGCGCCCAGCGCGCTCATGCCCAGCACGTTCTGCAGGAAGAGCGGGATGACGAAGATCACGCCGAACTCACCCAGCGACACAATGAGGATGGTGATGCCACCCCAGCGGAAGCTGGGAAGGCGGAACAGGCGCAGGTTTATGAGCGTCGCCCGCCCGCGCCGTTCCCGCCAGGTGGTCCATGCCACAAAGCCCGCGAGAAGTGCGATCGCCGTTCCAAGCGCCCATGGCACGGGCGACCCTGGCAGCGGCCATTCGCCACCCAGCAGGTCGAAGGGCGCGGTTGCGTGCCACCAGCCGTAGCCCACGCCCTCGATCAGCCCGAATATCAGCAGGGCCAGCCCGCTCGAGATGAGCAGCACGCCCACCCAGTCGCGTAGCCCGGGCGCATCTGGCTCCTTCGACTCGGGCACGATCAGCAGGGCGCCGATGATGACGATCAGCGCCAGCGGGGGGTTGATCCAGAAGATGAGGCGCCACGAGAAGTTGGTGGTGAGCCACCCGCCCAGCACAGGCCCTACGGCGGCCATGCCGGCAATGGTTGCTCCCCATATACCGAATGCCGTGGCCCGGTCACGCCCGCGAAAGTTGGCATTCACCAGCGCCAGACTGGTGGGCAGGATGAGCGCCCCTCCCACGCCCTGCAGCGCGCGTGCCCCAAGCAGCAGCCCGGCCGTGGTGGCGAGTGCCGCCATCACCGATGCCAGCGCGAACACGATCGCGCCAATGATGAACAGCTTCCTGCGCCCCACGCGGTCGGCGGTGGCGCCCACGGCAATGAGCAGCGCCGCGAACACGAGTGAGTAGAGCGAGTTGGTCCACTCGGCCTGCGACAGGTCGAGGTGCAGCCCGGCGATGATCTGGGGCAGCGCAACGTTGACAATCGTCGAGTCGACGATGATCAGCGAAATGCCCAGCGCGAGCACGGGCATGATCAGCCAGCGGCGCCGGCCTTCGAGCGAGATGGGCACGGGGGCACCCTACCGGCGCACAAAACGGAACCGGCCGAGCCCCAAAGGGCCCGGCCGGTGCATGCGCAACGTGCGCGCGGTGCTGCTGCTGCGACCTACCGCAGCACGATCGCCTTTGCCGTACCTCCGGCGGTCGGCGTGATCATCACCGCAATGTTCTTGCCCTTCCATGTTGCCGGCACGGTGACCTTGGTCACCTGTCGGGCTGCGCCCGCCGGAACGGTGCCCTTGGCGTTCTTCTTCGATCGCCCGTAGGACAGCGTGGCCTTCCACGGAACCGGTCCGCCCGCGTTGGTGGGCACGATCACCAGGGTGACGGTGCGTCCCTTGCGGGATACCTTGCTCTTCGCCAGCGACAGCTGGGCGATACCCGCCACGGTGACGGCTGGCGATGCCGGCGGCGTGGCGGGGTTGAGCGCGGGTGCCCCAGGCACATTGGCCGGAGGCGTGACGGGCGGCACAACCGGCGGTGCTGCCGCGATGGTCACTGGCGGTGCGGTACCCATCTCCAGGGGAGAGGGCGTCGCGTTGGTCGTGACGATCTCGAACGTGCTCGTGGGTCCGACGGCCGCAGGGTTGGTGACCCCCGAGAGCGTCACACTCTTGCTCCCCGGTGTTGCCGGGGCGGCGCCGAGGTACTTGAGCCTCACCTCTTGGTTGGTTGATTCTGCCGTCACCTGTCCGGCGAATCCCGACACGGCCGTTGTCGCGGCGACCACTTGCGAGACGTCGAAGCCGGCAGGGAACGTCACCTTCACCGTCCCGTTCTGCGGAATGTCCTTGGTCGTCGTGAAGTTGACCGTCACCTTGCCTGTGGCTCCCTGCACCAAACTGGCAGGCGCGATGCTGGCCGCCGCGAGAGCCCCCGGGCCCACTGGTACGCCTGTTGGCACGTCGCCGTCCGAGAAGCGCAGGGTCTCTGTGTTCACCACGGTGTCGGTGCCGTCGGGCGAGCCCGGTCGGTTGTCGGTGATGGTCAAGCGCGCTGGCGGGCCGCTCACCGTGTAGTCGGCCTTGGGGCCCGAGTAGATGGCGATGTCCGTGCCACCCGGTGCGCCCGGTGCGATGGTGCGCACGTACTGGATGGCAACCGGGTCGAGGCAGCCAGCCAGAACTGCCTGGCGCAGCTGCAGTACCTGAGATACCAGCACGCGGTTCGGATCCGCCGGGTCGACCACGAAGGTGCCCGTGATACCGGGGCAGCTCGCCGTGAGCGGTGTTACCGGCACCGACATCCTCACAACCAGTGACTGGTCGGCGTCGATGAGGTCGTCACCGCCGCGCCCCTCGATCTGGTCCGATCCGGACCCGCCGAGGATGATGTTGCCCTCGGTCCAGCTGGTGTTGATCCCAAGCAGCGCGGCCATGCCACGGAACTTCGGGATGTCGACGGAGTTGAGGTTGTCGGTCTGGTTTGGTGTGGCCGACAGGAAGTTGACGCGGTTGTCGCCGCTCAGCACGTCGGCCCCGCTGCCACCCGAAAGGCCCTCAACGTCGAGGAAGGTGTCCGGGGGCGGTCCCACAACGCCGGCGGGCTCTGCCGCCAGGTTGAGGTCTGCCGTCACAGGTGCGGTGCCGTCGCCGTAGGTCTGGAAGTCGAACCCGAACCCACCTGCTGCTGCGTCGCCTTCGTCGGACGTCGTTGAGATGAACATGTCCACGCCACCGTCGCCGTTGACGATGTCTCCGCCGGTGCCGCCGTTGATCACGTCGTCACCCGGTGTGTTCAGGTCAATCGAGAATGGCGGTGCGCCATCGCCCGTGAGTCTGTCGAGGCCCGTGCCACCGTCAATCCAGTCGCTGTTGTCGTCGCCGGTGGCATCGTCATCGGTGTTGCCGGTGTACATCAGGTCGTTGCCCGGGCCGCCGATCATTGCCGTGGCGCCTGATGTACCCACCATCAGGTCGTGCCCGTTGCCGCCCAGGTACACGTCGCCGCCGGCGCCGGCCATGTAGTCGTTGCCGTCACCTCCCGTGAAGAGGTTGGCGCCACCGGTGTCGGTGAGGATGTCGTCACCCAGGCCGCCCACGACGTTGTCGTTTCCGAGCCAGCCCTCAACCCGGTCGTTGCCGTCGTTGCCACGCATGGTGTCGTCACCGGTGCCGCCCTGCATCGCGTCGGCGCCTGGTGTTCCGGTGAACACGGAGTCACCTGCCCCGGGGTAGATCCACTTGCCCGCGGTCACCGTGATGGCGGCCGGGACAGGCGCGACGTTCATGTCGAAGATGTTGGTGGGGTGCAGGAATGCATTCACCGGGATGCTGGTGGCATCCGTGTTTCGCAGCACCATCTCGGCGAAGGTATTGCCCTCAATCGAGTTGTCGAGGTTGGTGCCGGCCAGACGACCCAGGTAGTAGAAGCGGTCGCTGTCTTGCAGATCCTCCAACTGCGTGCGGAAGACGTAGGCGAAGGTCGGGCCGAGCATGCTGCCGGCAAGGTTGTTCACCGGCTTCTCGGCAAGGCCACCAACCCAAAGGTCGATGTCCTCAAGTCCCGTGCTGGGCTTGCCGGCGACATCGGCGAATGCGCCGGTGCCGTTCATGAAGTCGGCCCTGTCGAGCGGGGCTCCGCCGCCGCCGTTCACCAGCAGGTCGGCTGCGGTGCGCTTGGCGGAAAGTGACCCGGCGATGCTCGGGTGTGTGCCGTACGCCGCCACGAAGTTGATCAGCGACTGCGGGTGACGCAGTCCCAGTCCGAACTGCGCCCACGATGTGT
>JBMOGE010000040.1:0-20077 GCA_049318525.1 Miltoncostaeaceae bacterium | reverse complement strand
CGCCGCTTCGCCGTGAACCGACCAGACCCCGACCGTTCGGCAGCACTGGTGCGCCACCTCGCCCTGAACCCAGGCGACCCAACTGAGGAAGCAGAATGGGCGAAAGCACAAGGCCCTGTGTCACCGGCCCTACTAGCCGCACTGAGCGAATCGCCCACAAAACCCGCTGACAGGCAGCCTGTCCACAGGCAGTGCCGTTACGAAGCCGTGGCATGTTGGACATACCTCTATGCCACCAGTCAGATGGCCATGCCGCTCATCCGCGATCGGTCCATCCTTGTTCCGCTCGCGCACGAGGAACCCATGTTGCGGTTCACGCTCACGCGAGGGGTCATCCGGTCGGCGCGGGCACATGCATTCATGGTTCCCGAGGAGCAGGCGTTGGTGCGGCAGATGGTCGGCACCGATGACATCCCGGGCGTGGTGGTTGGTGCAGGGCTCGACCCGTCACCCGACGGCGATGCCGACCGGGCATTGCGTGCGCGTCCGCTGCCCAGGCGGTTTGCGCTGTATCTCGGGCGTGTTGACGCGTCGAAAGGGGTGGATGCGCTGATCCGCGCGCACACCGCCTACCGCGATGCCGGCGGAGATCTGGGACTGGTGCTCGCTGGTCGGGAGGCTGCGGGCCTCGACATCCCTGGATGGGTTGCCACCACGGGTTTCATCAGCAACCAGGAGCGCGCTGACCTGCTGGCGGCCGCTGACGTGGTGGTGTTGCCCTCGCCATACGAGAGCCTGTCGCTGGTGGCGCTGGAGGCCTGGCGCGCGGGACGGCCGACCCTTGGATACGCCCGCAGCGCGGTGGTCGCTGGCCAGACCGCGCGGTCTGGGGGTGGCCTGCTGTACACCGGCCCGGAGACCTACGGCACGCAGTTGACCCGGCTGGCGAACAACCCCGAGGAGCGGCAGGCCATGGGTGACGCAGGCCGCGCCTTCGCCGCCAGGTGGACATGGGATACCTGCGTACACCGGTGGCGCGAGGTAATTGACCTCGCCACGCGCCCAGCCGCTTAGGAGTCCGCCGCCTCGCGCAGCATCTGCCGGTAGCCGCTCAGCACCTGGCGATCGGTATCTCCCACGATGGGATCCCCCTTCAGCGCGTCGCCGCACCTCGCCCTGATCACATCCACCAGCACTCCCGACACCATCCACTCAAACCCTGGTGCCACGTCGGCCCGCACCCGCACCCAGAACAGGCCATCGCCCATGTCATCGGTACGTGTGATGACGGGAGCCGACCCAAACCGCACCCCTCCTGGCCCCACAAGATCGGCAGCATCGGCCACAGCGCGCGCCACCGGGGCGACGTCGCTCACCAGCACGCCCACCTCGAGGTCACGGTCGGTATGCGAGAACCGGCGCGCGGCCTTCACCTGGCTGTTGGGCACGTAGATCACGTCGCCGTTCAGCCCCCGCAGGGTGGTCACCCGCAGGCTTGCGCGCTCCACGATGCCCATGGGGATGGTGGAGTCGACCTCGATGAGGTCACCCACCGCGTACTGGCTCTCAAACAGGATGAAGAACCCGGCCACCACGTCGGCCAGCAGACGCTGCACGGCGAAGCCCAGCACCAGAATGACGAAGGCCGATCCGCTGAGCGCAGCCACGCTGCTGGCGCCAAAGACCATGGAAACAATCGCGATGACCGCCGCCAGCACCACCAGGTACGAGATACCCGCGGCCAGTGCCGACACCGCCGTGCCCCGCTGACGCGCCGCCACGGTCTCGCCATTGCGCAGCACCCGGGTTACCGAGCGCCCCTCCACCTTGCGCACGATCCACAGGCAGATGGCCGCAACCAGCACGATGACGCCGATCCACACAAGCGTCTCGGCCCAGCCGCTCAACCACGGCACATCGACCGCCGCCGCCGCGCTCACGGTTAGAGGATGGGGAGGTATCGCTCTGTCTCGAACGGCGTGATCTGCACGCGGTACTCATCCCACTCCGCGCGCTTGATCTCCACAAAGCGGTCGTGCGTGTGCTCACCGAAGGCCCGCAGCAATAGCTCGCTGGAGGCACCGATCTCGATGGCCTCGCCAAGGGTCTCGGGCAGGGCCTCAATACCGGCGCGCGCGCGATCCTCCGGCCCCAGCTCATACAGGTTGGTGTCCATCGGCGGCGGCAGCTCGTAGCCCTTCTCAATGCCGTCGAGCCCTGCGTGCAGCAGCGCGGCGAAGGTGAGGTACGGGTTGCAGGCCGGGTCGGGGCACCGAAGCTCGGCCCGGGTGGACTGCTCCTTGCCCGGGCGCCCGGCCGGCACCCGGATAAGCGCGCTGCGATTGCGCCGGCTCCAGGCGATGTACACCGGCGCCTCGTACCCAGGAACGAGTCGCTTGTAGGAGTTGACCCACTGCGCGAACACGCACGAAAGCTCGCGTGCGTGGCGCAGTTGCCCCGCGATGAATGCCTTGCCCACGGCACTCAGCAGGTACTCGTCATCGGCGTCATAAAAGGCATTCTCGCCACCACGGAACAGACTCTGGTGGGTGTGCATTCCCGAGCCGTTCTCACCCATGAGGGGCTTCGGCATGAAGGTGGCGTAGATGCCATTCCGATGCGCCACCTCCTTCACCACCGTGCGGTAGGTCATCACGTTGTCGGCCATGCGCAGGGCATCATCAAATCGCATGTCGATCTCGTGCTGCGACGGCCCCACCTCGTGGTGGGAGTACTCCACGGCGATACCCATGGCCTCGAGCGACAGCACGGTCTCGCGTCGCAGGTCGCTGGCCGCATCGAGGGTGGTCAGATCGAAATACCCACCGCGGTCGAGGGGCTCGGGGTTGTCAGACGCCTTGAAGTAGAAGTACTCAAGCTCCGGGCCGATGAAGTAATGGTCAAAGCCCATGGTCTTCGCCCGGTCAAGCGCGCGGCGCAGGATCTGGCGGGGGTCGCCCTCGTACGGCTGGCCATCCGGCACCCGGATGTCGCAGAACATGCGCGCAACGCCCTGCACCTCGGGGCGGTAGGGCAGCACGGTGAACGTTGATGGGTCGGGCATGGCGATCATGTCCGATTCCTCCACCGCGTTAAACCCGGTGATGGACGAGCCATCAAAGCTCATGCCCTGGTCCATGGCATCGGCCAGCCCTTCGCGCGTAATGGCGAAGCTCTTCAGCTGCCCGAGGATGTCCGTAAACCACAGGCGGATGAACTTGATGTCGCGCTCCTGAACAAGCGCCAGGATCTCATCGCGATCCACTTTCGTCCCTTCACGAGGTTTGCCGCTGAATGACGCTAACACGGCGACCGCTCCCTCCCGCTGGCCGTCGCCCGGTATGCCCCTGCACACACGCAGGGCGCCCGGAGGCGCCCTGCGGTACTGCCCGAGGGGCGGTGCCCTGCTACTTCACAAACAGCATCTCCTGATACTTGGGCAGCGGCCACATGTCGTCGGCCACCAGGCCCTCCAGGGCGTCGGCGATCTCGCGCACGGCGATCATCGCGGTCAGCACCTTGTCCCGCATGTAGACGGCGTGCTTGATGGCGGTGCCGCTGTGCGGGTGGCTGGCATTGGCCTTCTCAAGCGCGACGATGGCCACGATGAGCGCCTCGGTGATCGAGGTGATGTCGTCGATCAGCACATCGATACCCGCGGCCTGGCACAGGGCGATCTGCCTGAGCGCGGCCGGAAGGATGACGGTGCGCGCCATGTTGGCGGTGGTCTCCGCCTCGATGTTCACCTTGGTGATGTACTGCTCCACGTACACGTCGTACCGGGCGGTGAGCTCCCGCTTGTCGAGCACCTTGTACTTGCTGAATACCTGCACGGCTGCCGGTGTGACGAACTGCGGCAGGGCGTCGGGCGTGCTGCTCAGGTTCAGCAGTCCACGCTTCGCAGCCTCTGCGTGCCAGGCCTCCGAGTAGCCGTCGCCGTCAAACACCACGCGGCCATGCTCGCGGTACACCGCGCGTACAACCTCGATGACGGCGTTCTCCAGCTTGGTGCCGCGCTTGCCCAGCTTGCGCTTCAGTTCCGTCGACATGTGGTCGACGCTCTCGGCCACGATCGTGTTGAGCACCGTGTTGGGGAGGCCCAGCTCCTGGTTGGAGCCGAGCGCCCGGAACTCGAACTTGTTGCCGGTGAAGGCAAATGGGCTGGTGCGGTTGCGGTCGCCCGCGTGCAGCGGCATGGACGGCAGCACCGGAGTGCCCAGACCCAGGAATGATTTGGGCGTGGAGCGCATGGTCTTGCTGGATGCGCAGGCCTCCATCACCTTCTGGATCTCGCCGCCGAGGTACACCGAGATGATGGCCGGCGGGGCCTCGTTGGCACCCAGGCGGTGGTCCTGACCAGCGGTGGCCACTGTGGCGCGCAGAAGGCCTGCGTACTTGTCCACCGCGCGGATGACGGCCGCGGCGAAGAACAGAAACTGCAGGTTGTCGTGCGGGGTGTCGCCCGGGTCCAGCAGGTTGCGGCCGGTGTCGGTCCCCATCGACCAGTTGTTGTGCTTGCCCGACCCGTTCACGCCAGCGAAGGGCTTCTCGTGCAGCAGACACACCAGGCCGTACCGACGGGCCACCTTCTGCAGGGTCTGCATCACCAGGTGCTGGTGATCGGCCCCCACGTTGGAGCTCTCAAAGATGGGAGCAACCTCGTACTGGCCCGGTGCCACCTCGTTGTGGCGGGTCTTGATGGGCACGCCCAGACGGGCGAGCTCACGCTCAACCTCCATCATGTACGCCAGTACGCGCTCCGGAATGCTGCCGAAGTAGTGGTCGTCAAGCTCGTGACCCTTGGGTGGCTTGGCACCGAACAGCGTACGACCGGTGTTGATGATGTCGGGGCGGTCAAAGTAGTACTGCTCGTCGATCAGGAAGTACTCCTGCTCGGCACCCACGGTGGTGAACACACGCTGGCTCTCGTCGTCGCCAAACAGCACGAGGGCCTTCAGCGCCGAGGTGGACAGCGCCTCCATCGAGCGCAGCAACGGGATCTTGTTATCAAGCGCCTCGCCGGTCCACGACATAAAGGCCGTGGGAATACACAGCGTGGCGCCGTTGGGGTTCTCCAGGAGAAACGCGGGGCTCGTCGGGTCCCACGCGGTATAGCCACGGGCCTCAAACGTTGCGCGAATACCGCCGGTGGGGAATGACGACGCGTCGGGCTCGGCCTGAATCAGCTCCTTGCCCGAGAACTCGGGCAAGCTCGTTCCCTCGCCGGTGGGCCCGAAAAACGAATCGTGCTTCTCGGCGGTTGACCCGGTGAGTGGCTGAAACCAGTGCGTGTAGTGGGTGGCGCCCTTGGCAAGCGCCCAGTCCTTCATCGCAGATGCCACGATGTCGGCGATCGACGGGTCGAGCTCCGCGCCGCGATCGATGGTGGCCTGAAGCTTGCGGTACACGGCCTTGGGCAGGCGGGCGCGCTGTGCGGCCGGCCCGAACACGTTCTCGCCGAAGATGTTGTTCTCGGGCAGCGTCAGGTCAACAATCTCCACGGCGGAGACCGCATCGGGGAACCACTGCGCAGCTCCGACGTTCTTCTCGCGGGTCGGCATCGGTCGGTCGATCCTCCTGGCCGGACACGGGAGCCCCCGGAATCCGGCATCGAAACGGTACGTGCGCGACGTGTGGGAGAGCTCGTCCCCCGGCAACGCCGCGCACGCCGGGCGTCCACCCGGCCCCGCCAGAATACGGAGATCGTCGGTTCGATGGGTCATGTGATGGGCCAGAAACCACCATCGCCCATTTGGACATGGGGACAAAGGCACGTCGGCCCGGGTTGCCGCGGCCTTACGGGTGGGCCATGCTTCACCCGTGAGCACGCGTTCCAGATCATCCCGACGCGCCCCGGCTGCGTCGGCGTCTGGTCGCGCCCTCAGCGACATCCTCGCGCTGCCCGCGCTGGAGGGTGCAGGCATCACGCCCGAGGGTGGTGCCGACGGAGTGGTCATCGGTGCCCTGGTCCTTGACGACCCCGCCGCCCCAGAGGCCGAGGCGGGCCTGCTGGTGGCCCCGCGGGGCATCGGCAAGACGGTGCCGGCTGGTGTGGTGGCCGTCATCACGCGGGTTGCCATCTCGGGCACTCCCACAGTGCCGGTCATCGTCATTCCCGCCGACCGTCCGTGGGGTGATGTGCTGTCGGCCATCGCCCAGGCCCTCTCCGGCGAGGAGCGCGAGCGCGAGGCCCGCCGCGTGTTCCGTCAGGCACTCATCTCGGGCCGTGGGGTGCCGGGCATCGCCGAGGCCGCCTCCCAGTTGCTGGATGCCCCGGTTGCGCTGCTTGACGAATACCTCGACATCCTGGGCGCGGCGGGCATATCGGATGCCCGCGAGGAGGCCCTTGACGAGGCCATCGAGGCAGCCCGTGGTCATGGCCCCGCCTCCCTCCTGGGCCCGTTCGTCGAGAGCGGAGTGGAGGGCACACACATCCTGCAACTGGATGGCGACGGCACCATGGCCGGCGTACTGGTGGCGTGGTGCGCCGACAACCCCGGAGCCGATCCGGCAGCGCAGGCGCTCACCGACGCCCTGCTGGTGGAGCGCGTGCGGGAGAACACCCGGGCGGATACCGAGGCACGCCTTCGCGGCGACTTGATCGAGGAACTCCTCGCGGGCGAGGTGGTCAGTCGCGAGTCGCTGGTACGCCGTGCACGCCACCTGGGTGCCGACCTTTCAGAGGGTGCGGTGGCGGTGGTGGGCACGCTGCAGGACCCGCACTCCGACGGCCGGGTCATCACCGATCCGCGCCTGGTGCGCCGCTTTATGCAGCAGACCCGCGGGGTGCTCGAACTTCACTGGCCACGTGCACTTGTGGACTGGCACGAGGGCTTGCTGGTAATCCTGCTGCCCCGCCGGGCGGAGGGCGATGAGGGTGAGGGCCCGGAGCAACTGGCGCACACCTTGGCCAGGCGCCTACTGGCGGCCACCGGCCCGACCGTGCCCGGCCTCACGCTCACCCTTGCGCTGTCGCGCCACCAGGCCGACCCTGAACGCCTTGGCTCGGCAATTGACGAGGCGCAATTGGCGCTCAGCATCGGCGAACGGCTCGGCCGATCCGGCGAGGTGGTCACCTTTGAGGAGACCGGCACCTACAAACTGCTGTTCCAGGTGTTTGCCGACAAGCCGGAAGAACTCGACGCGTTCTACGACCAGACCATCGCGCCCCTGGTGCGGTACGACGAGCAGTACCAGACCGAGCTGGTGGGCACGGTTTCCACCTATCTCGATCTCGACTGCAACCTGGCGGCCACAGCGCAGATGCTGTTCACCCACCGCCACACCATCAGGTACCGCCTCGACCGCATCACCGAACTCGCCGGGCTCGACATCGGCAAGACCGACGACCGCGAGAAGTTGTCGCTGGGCCTCAAGGCCATGCGCCTGTTGGGCCACAAGGTGACCGCCCCCAGCACCGAAAAGCCATCACGCGGTGGCGGGCGCGGGGCGAAGAAGGCCTAGGCCCCGCCGGCACCTACGCGGTGCCGAGTACCACCCTGCCGAGGGCCACGATCTGCCCGAGTTGCGCGACGCGGCTACTGCGCGGCGTACGCCTGCCGCAGTCGGGCAGCCATGGGGCCGGGGGTGCCGTCGCCCACCGGCGCACCGTCGATGGTGAGCACCGAGGTGACGCCCGCCAGGCCGTTGCTCAGCAGCATCTCGTCGGCCCCCCGCCATTCGGGTTCGCTGATGTGGCGCACCTCAACGGGGATTCCCTCGGCCGCCGCAGCCTCAAGCAGCAGGTCGCGGGTAACGCCGCCGAGGATTCCCTCAACGGGTGGGGTCACCAGCGTGCCGCCCGTGACGATGAAGACGTTGGCGGCGTCTGATTCACCCAGGCGACCCTCATCGTCGATGAGCAGGGCGTGGTCGGCACCAGCGGCGACCGCGCGCCGGTGGGCCAGGCGGTGACCGGCATACGACAGCGTTTTGTGCTCATGGATCTCGTTACCCGGCCACCAGGTGCCGGGGAGGGCAATGACGGCCACACCGGCGCCGGGGTCGGCTGGCTCGTAGGGCGTGGCCTCCACCAGCAGGGTGGGATGGGTGGTCACGGTGATGCGCACGCGGTGCGGGGCGTCGTCCAGTTGCGCCACCACGGCGTTCACCGCGGTGCGGATGTCGGGGCCCGTGGGAACGGGGTCGAGCGCGAGCACGGTGATGGATGCCGACAGCCGGGCGAGGTGGCGGTCGAGCATGGCCACCTCGCCATTCTCGGCGCGCATCGTCTCGAACAGGCCGTCGCCCCAGCGCACGCCGGGGTCGGTGATGGGGAGCGCTGCGGCCGCCGGGTCAACCAGCGCGCCACCCAGCCACACCACGTGGCTCATGGTGCCTCCGTACCCAGGGCATCAAGGAAGGGGCGTGCCTTGCGCCACGCCTCGTCGCGCTCGGCGATTGGGTCGGAGTCCCACACAATGGCCCCGCCCGACCAGTACTGGGCGTGGGGCACGCCCGTGGGCAGCCAGGCGGTGCGGATGGTCACGCTGGCGTCGAGCGACCCATCGGTACCTACCGCCACCACGCTCCCGAATGCCGGCCCGCGACCCACCGGCTCGATCTCGCGGATCACTTCGAGGGCGCGCACTTTTGGCGCACCGGTGACCGATCCGGCGGGGAACACCGCGCGCAGCACGTCAGCGGGGCCCACGTCGTCGCGCAGTTCAGCACGCACGTGGCTCACCATGTGCTCGGCATACGAGGTTCTGAGAGGGCCCATCAGCAGCGGCACGGAGACACCGCCGGGCCGGGCAACGCGGCCCAGATCGTTGCGCACCAGATCGACGATCATCACGTGCTCGGCCCGGTCCTTCACACTGCGCGCGAGCTCTGCGTGCTTGCCGGGTGCGGCTGTGCCCTTGATGGGTTCACTCCAGGCCACCTGGCCATCAGACGCCACCATGCGTTCGGGCGATGCCGAGATGACCGTGCCCTCGGGCAGGGTGACGAACGCCCGGTGGGGCGCATCGCCGGCGGCGTCCCACATGGCCCGGGCGAGCGCAAGCGGCCCGTGCACCCATTCCGCATCGAGTCGCTGCACAAGATTGACCTGATAGACGTCGCCGGCCCGGATGAGATCGCGAGCCCGGTCAACGGCAGCGAGGTAGAGATCGCCCGGAAGTGACGACAACACACTTTTGTCACGGCGACTGACCCCCCCCGGGGACTGACCCCCCCCGGGGACTGACCCCACTGACCCGAGCGGTGTCGGTGACGACAACACACTTTTGTCACGGCGACTGACCCCCCCCGGGGACTGACCCCCCCCGGGGACTGACCCCGGTGTCGGGCGCGCGTCGACCGCGCGTCTCAGGGCTTCAAATTGCTCGCCGCGTGTCTCGGCGTGCAGGGTTGCTGTTCCATCGTCGGTGATGACGAATACCGCCGGGTACCGCGCGATTGCTCCTGGTGGTGGTCCTGCTTCATCTGGTGGGGAGCCCGGCAGCAGTTCGACCGTGCCGGCCAGGCGATCGGCCAGCAGGCCCATCCAGCCGCCGGCCATGGGGTGCACACCCGTGTGACGACTGGGTCGGCGCAGGGCGTCCCACACCGACGCGCCAGTGGCGACCTCGTCGGGGCAGGCAGCAACGATGGTCTGGCCGAGGTACCGCACGAGCACGGGTCGGTCGAGGTGGGTGAGGGCAGCGAGCAGAATGTCGGCACGGACCCGTTCGGGCACGCGGAGGGTCACCGCGCCGCCCGGCTGTGTGAGAATGGATCGTCCCGCGAAGGCCACTATGGCGCCGTGTTGCCCCATGGCCTTCGACGCTACACAACGAGGAGAGTCGTGCGCCATACCATCGCGTTCCAGGCCACAGGGTTCGAGGCCGGCCCCGTCGACGTTCAGATCGACGTGCCCGAGGGCGAAGAGGGTCCCGAGCCCGAGCAGATTCCCTCGGCAATCATCGCCTTCCTCGGTGGACCATCCGTGCAGGCCACAGCCTTCATCAGCCGTCAGGACGCCGAGAATGTGATGGGTGCGTTCACGCAGGCCGAGTCGATGCGTGGCCAGATGCCGCCTGAGGCCGCATCGTGGGAGCCCGAGCCAACCGTCATGCCCGCCTCCATGCTGTTCGGTGTCAACATCGAGAGCCTCGTGGGCGCCGCGGTGACTCCGCCCCACGTGCAGGACGATGGCCAGGTTGTTCCCCACTGGACGGTGGGCCTGCAAGACGCCGACGGCTCATCAATTCAGGTGGCAGTGAGCGACGCCCTGTCGGTCACCGTCATCCGTGCGCTTGCCGACATCACCAACGGCACGCTTGCGCCGTCGGATGAACTCGACGCCGGCGCCCCCGGGGACGGGGACGACGACGTCGAAGAGGACACCGAGGTCTAGCGGGTAGCACCGACCGCGCGGTCGCCGGTGGGTGAGAGGCGGCGCACGGCGTCCACCAGCTGGGCGCCGCCGTCCTTCGCCATGTCGTGGCCAGCGCCCTCTGCCACCTCGAAGGTGGCGGCGCGCAGCCAGATGGCCAACTCGCGCTGATCCTGGGGTGGGACGGCCTTGTCGTTCTCGCCGGCCACGATGGCCACCGGTGCATCCACCTGGGCCAGCGCGCCGCGCCAGTCGGGGCGGGTGGCCATGGCCTCGGCGGCGAGTGCCTGACCCTCGTCACGGTTGCGCTCACGCAGGGCGCGGGCGATGAGCATCCAGCGGTCACGCCCGTCGGGATCCTCGCCCCGCGGGCCGATACCCGACAGCACCAGGCCGGCAACCAGGCCGGGGTGGCCCAGGGCGAGGGCCAGTGCCGTTGCGCCGCCCAGCCCAATACCCAGCATCACCGCGCCACCACCTTCGCCCGCCACCAGGCGCGCGACGTCGGATGCGAAGTCGTCAATGCTCCACGGCCCCGCCGGTGACGGCGACTCTCCATGGCCGCGCAGTTCGGGCACCATTACGCGGTGGTGCTTCAGCAGCGGCTTGAGGGCCTTCCGCAGATCAGCCGACGGCCGCCCGACATCATGCAGCGCAACCACCAGGGGTCCATCCCCATCTGTGGTGAACGACAGGTGAATCGCGGGCGGAAGTGACGGCATATGGCTCCTCGGTCAGGCGAACACGTGGTGATTCGCGACCGGGGATCTTAGGCGAAAGGTATGTGTCCCGTCAAATAATAGTGCGCTTTGCAGGCAGTTTACTGTCCGCACCCACGGGTCTCAGGACCGCGCGATGTGTGCCAGCAGCAGGTCGGAGAACTCCTGTGGCTCTTCGAGCGCGGGCAGGTGACCAGCTCCGCCAACGATTGCCAGCGTGGCATTCGGGATGCGCGCGGCCATTTCAGTGTGCACCGACGGCGGGATGATCGCGTCGTGCTCGCCCACGATCACGAGCACCGGCACAGCGATGTCCGGCAGCAGACCATCCGTGTCGTCACGTGTGGCGATGGCCATGGTGGCGTCGGCCATTGCGTCGGCCGGCTGGGCCTCTGCGATCTTTCGAACCTGGGCGACCACCGCCGGGGCGGGGTCGGGCCCGAGCGCCTTTGGTACGAAGGCGTCAAGGAATGCCGCGCTTCCGTTGGCACGCAGTGACGCCGCCGTGTCGCGGCGCCCGGCCATCCCTTCGGGCGCTTCGCCCGCTGCACGGGTGTCGGCCAGCACCAGCGAACCCACCCGGTCGGGGTGTGCGGCGAGCAACGCCAATGCGGCGTAGCCACCCATCGAGAGCCCAACCACCACCGACCCCACGGGGATCTGCGCGGCCAGACTGTCCGCCTCGCCACGCATCGTCCAGTCCGGCTCCAACTCCCTGCCGCCGAATCCGGGCAGGTTGGGTGTGAGCACGTCGTGGCCAGCGGCGCGAAGCACGCCAGCCACCGGATCCCAGAACGTGGCGTCCACGGGAAATGGATGGATGAGAACGATCGTCGCCATGCTCAGTTACCTCGTCCGGTTGCCTCAAGGATGATCCCGCTCAGCGGAAACTCGACCGTGTCGCCCTGCATCCACGGTTTCATGGCCGTAGTCAACACTTCCTCCAGTACCTCGGCCTCAGATGGGTCACCCAGACCCAGTGAGGTGGAATACACCTCGGCGATGTCCGAAAGCGAGTCGAACAGCACGTCGATCGTGTGCACCGACACCCGTACATCGGCCAGGCCCACGTCGTCGGCATGCTCGGCGAGATCGTCGAGGTCGCCCATGGTGAATGCACGACGCAGCGCTTTCGACCCGCTGAGCCCGGCCACCGATTCGAGGGCCTCTGCGATGCAGTACATGCCCGGAGAATCCTCCAGGTAGCCCCAGGTGGAGATGACCATGGGCCCACCCCGTCGGGTAACCCGGGCCATCTCGGCCAGCGCCTCACCGGGCTCGGTAATGAACATGAGCCCGAAGCTCGATGCCAGGGCGTCGGCCGCGCCGTCGTCCAGTGGCAGCGCGCACAGATCGCCCTCGATCCACTCCGCCTCGGGGGTGCGCTCGATCGCGCGCTCCAGCATCCATGGCGACAGATCCACGCCGATTACGTGCATCCACCCCGCATCGATGAGGTGCTGTGCCAGCACACCCGTGCCGCATCCAACGTCCAGCACGGTGCCCGATGCCTTGCCCAGACGCGCCGTTACCTCTGATGCCCAGGGGTCAAACAGGGCGGGCACCAGGATTTCGTCGTACGTGCCGGCGACCCCCTCCACAAAGATCCCGTAGTCGTGGTCGTCATCGTCCTGGCGGTCGTCGTCATCGTCACTCATGGTGTGGTGTCCTCCAGTGCCGCGCGGGCACGGGCATCGAGCGGGTTGAGTTGCAGCACATGGCGCCAGGCATTGCGCCCTGCCGCCGAGTCGCCCAGGGCGAGCGCAAGGATGGTCCACCCGCTGGGATTGTCGGGCTGAACCACCGTGGCCTGGCGTGCGGCATTGCGCAGCGCCACCGGATCACCCCGCAACGCAGCAGCACGGGCCTTCAGCAGCCATGGCTGGATGGAGAATGGGTTGAGCCACGACGCCTCAGATGCCTTGGAATCGGCCAGGCCCGGCTGCCCGGCGGCCACGGCGGCGTTGCCCGCCGCAACGTCCTGCTGGCTCCACCACGGCATGAGCGCGCTCATCACGAGCACCGGCACCAGCACCCACCCGGCAACGACCGCGCCCCGTGGCAGCGAGCGCCCGGGGGCGGCTGGCCCCGGCGCCCCTGCAGCGATGAGCACGCCACCGGCGGCCATCGCGGCAGTGGTGAGTGCGGGCACCGTCCATGTCCAGTCGAGCTGGCACTGCAGAAGGAACGCGGCCACGATGGCCAGGGGCAGTGCGATTGTGGGGGGCGCACCGCGGGTGCGGGCGCGCACCACCGCCCACGCGATGCCAGCCACCAGGCACCCGAGCAGCGCCAGGCCGATCACGCCGAGCCCCGACAGCACCTCAAGCACCAGCTGGTGCGGCTGGCGCACGTTCAGGCGGTCCTCCGCGCTGGTGCGCTCGCGCAGGTGCACCAGCGCAAACGAACCTGCGCCCTCGCCAATGAGCGGCGCCTGCTCCACCGACCGCGCGGCTTCCGTCCACCAGTCGATTCGCTGATTGGTGTCGAGGCTGCCGAGGCGCCCGGGGTTATTGGCCAACCCACCCGACGTTCCCGCCACCTCGCTCGCGCGCGTGGAGATCCAGTTTCCCACTGTGTCGGGATTGGCTGCGGAGTACCCCACCACGCCGAGCACTCCCACTGCGGCGATTGCCAGCGCGGCGATGCCGGCACGCCTGCGGTTGAGCCTGCCCCCGCCCAGCACCCGGGCCGCCAGCCACGCGATGCCCACAGCGATGGCCGCGCCGAGCACGATCCTCCACAGCAGTCCAAACCCCGCACCGCTGCGGTCGGCGGCAATCAGGGCGTCGTCGGTGAGCGCATCGGTGGTGAGTCCGTACACCACGGGGAGCAGGGCGCCGATGCCGCCGCCGATCAGCACCGACAGCATGCGAATGCGTCCGGGCACCATCCACAGCACGATGACCAGCACCAGGATGAGCCCCAGCAGCCCGCCGCGTGAGTAGGTGAGCATGAGCGCGGTAATCACCACGGCCAGCGCGCCGGAAGACACAAAGAGGCTCGTCTGCGATGCCCCCCGTCGCCCCGCCCACCACAGGATTCCCGGCACGGCCATCACACACACCAGCGCCAGTGCGTTCCAGTACCCCATAGGAGCCTGCAGGCGGGAGGGCTCGTAGTCGCTGCCGAAGATCGTGGGCAGGCAACGGGCGAGCAGTGCCCACGCGATGATGGGTGCGGTGGCCAGCGCCAGCCCGGTGGCGAAGCGCTCTGGGGCTCGTGGGATGAGCGCACCAAGGGTGATGCCGAGCATAAGCGCCAAGAACGCAAGTGCCGTGTGGTTGGCCTCAGTCCAGGCCATGTCGGGGGCAAGCGCCCAGAGAATGGAGATGCCCGACCACACCGCCAGCCCCAGCAGACCGACGATGGCGATGAGCGAGGGCCCGGATCGCACGGCTGCATGATTGCGAGCGCGCATGAGCGCCCATGCGGCGGTGGGCGCAGCGATGACCGTGGCAAACAGCGCCGCCGTGGCCCCGCGCGTCGCCAGGCCGTCGCCCAGGTCGATGCCCCCGTTCATTACGGTGAGCAGGGTCCAGCCGGCCAGCAGCAAAGCCCCCACCAACAGCGGCGTCCGGGTGCGCGCACGCCGGGTTGTCAGCGGGTGCCCCCGTGACGCACGAACTCGCCAGCCCCATGGGGCGCTGGTACGCTCGCCAGACTCCCGGCGGCGCATCGCGCCTCGGGCGTTCTCACCCTTATGACCATCATCCGCCCCAGCGTAGCCGTGTCGTTCCTTCTCGCGCTTGTGATGGGGCTCTTTGCCTCGTCCGCGTTCGCGAGTGGGCAGGCCGTACTCGCGGACTACGCCGATAACGGGCAGTTGGAGCAGTGCTACGCGCCCGGTGATTACGCGGCCGCGCTCAAGGCGGTGCGCCCGGATCAGCAGCAGTATGGCGCCGTGGTTGACGTCATCCAGCAAGCCGAGATCGAGTGCGTGGGCACCACACGGGTATCGGCCACGGCGGCGTCGGGCGCCAAGGCGTCCACCGAGGTCACTGGCCGGGCCGTGCTGGCCGACTACGAGGACAACGGCCAGATCAATGGCTGCTACACGCTGGCGCAGTTCGAGGACGCCCTGCAGCGAATCCGCCCTGACCAGCAGCAGTACGGCGCAGCCGTTGACGTAATCCGCCAGGCCGAGCTGACCAACCTGCGTCGCCCTGGTGAGGCCTGCGGCGCGGCATCCGATGGCGCCTCATCGGCCGCGGTAAGTGAGGATTCCGGGCTGCCGGGCGCTGTCATCGTCATCATCGTGCTCGCCGTGCTGGCACTTATCGCCGCCGGCGCGTGGTTCATCATCAGCCGCCGTCGTGGTGGCGATGGTCCGCCGACGGGACGCCAATAGCGTGCGCAAGCTGGTGAAGGACCTCATTCTGCCGGTGGTCGTGGCCATCACTCTGGCCTTTGTCATCCAGGCATCGCTTGCCAAGCCGTATGAGATTCCCACCAACTCGATGTTTCCGGCCATCCAGGGTGCCAACTCCACTGGCGACCGCGCCCCGGACCGCGTGATCGCCAACCGGGTCATCTACAAGCTGCGGGACATCTCGCCGGGCGACATCGTCGTGTTCGACCCCACCAAGGGCGCGCGCGCCGCGTGCAGCGAGCCCGGGGACGTGCCGTTCGTCAAGCGGGTTATCGGAATCCCGGGCGACCAGGTGAGCGTGCGCGAGGTCACCATCTCGTCGACCAGCCCGTATCCGGATCTGCGCCCCGGTGGTGCTGCCGCGGTAAAGCGCACCGCCACACCCAATTCGTTCGGCCCCGATGGGGTCACCGAGCAGCAGTTGAAGGACGGCGACACCACCCACGTGACCTTCGTGAAGCGGGCGGGTCAGGCCGATGCCCAGCCCTTTATCGTGCCGACCGCCCTCACGCCCGACTACACGGCGTCATTCCCGGTGGTGCCGCCGGGCCAGTTGCTGGTGCTGGGCGATAACCGGCCCGGATCGTGCGATGCGCACGTGTGGCTGGAGCGCAATGCCGCGTTCACACCGGAGGACAACGTGATCGGCCAGGCAGAGCTCATCTACTGGCCCATCACACGCCTGCAGTTCCTCAGCTAGGCACTAGGAACCCCGGCAGGTGAGCGCGCGACCCGTCAGCGTGCAGGTGGCGAAGGTCTTGCCGCTGTCATCGCGGTGCGCCACGCGCCATGTGCCGGCCCTGGCCCCCGGTGTGGCGGTGGCGTAGCCGAAGGTCGATGCGCTCCACACCGATGAGGCGGTGGGGTACGGCGTGAGCGCGCTGCTCACGGGTGCGCCACCCGGGTCGGAGAGCGGCCCGTACGGCGGTGCGCTCGCACTCGGTGGGTCGAGCGCGGTACCGCCGTTCCCCAGCACGATCTGCCCGGGTTGGCCGGGTATCTGCACGGCCTGCGCCAGATGCACGTGCGCCGACACGATCATGCGGTACCGACCCAGCAGGCCCACGGTGGCTGCAGTCTGGTCAACGCTGGTCCATGGCGAGCCTTCGCCCGCCAGCGATGGCGCCACCAGTCCGAAGATGGGTCGGTGGGTGACAAGCCACGACTCGCGGCCCGCTGCCGGTGCGGCAAGCGCCGCACCACCCTCATACATGGTGCGAAGTGCCGGTCCGGCCGACGAGATGTGGGTATCGCTGCCGCTCGCGGAGTCGGCCACCACCAGTCGCAGCGTGCGCCCCTTCGCGGTGGCCAGCGGCAGATCGATTGCGTATGCACTGGTGGGTGGCGCGCTCGGGTCGTCGCACCACGTGCGCGTGACCGGCCGGGGATCCATCAGCAGGAAGAAGCCATTCCCGGCGCGGTTACACGCCTCGTGGTTGCCGGAGGTCATGACGATGGGCGCGGTGCGCAGCATCGGCGTCATGGGCGTGATCACGTCGGCCATCCAGCCGTAAGCGGAGTCGGTGAACGGCGCGCCGGTGATGGGCGGCGGGCTGGCGCCGCACCACGCCGTGTACTCGGGAAGGCAGGCGGTCTCGCGGTAGAAGAAGTCGCCGGTGAACAGGATGACGTCGGGCTTCTCCATTGCAATACGGCGGCTGATGCGTGCAAGCGGCCACTGGGCCGGATCGGCGCAGTCCTGCACCACCGTGTCCTGAATACTGCACCCGGTGTCGCCGAACATCACCATGTGGTCAACGCGCGTCGGCATGGCGGCCGGGATTGCCAGCCCACCGATGGACGCCCTGGTGCCCCCGGTGGGTACCACGCGCTCGCATACCAGGATGGGCGCGAAGGCCACGGTGGTGGAAGGCAATGCCAGTCGGATGTGGGTGCGAAGTGCACGGCCATTGACCATCAGATCTGGGCATGTGGCGCCGGCAGGCACCACCGCACGCGCCACAAGGCCAGATGCGGCAACGGAATGGGGGGCCGCGATGGAATAGGCGGCGATGGGCGTGGAACTGACGGCCGATGCCGATACCGCGCCGCTGAGGACGACGGTCGCAGCCGCAGCCATCGTGAGGACCCGGTGGAAGTGCATTCCGGAAGTGTACCCGCACGCTAAGCGCACGGAAACATCGCTCTTGGAGGGATTATCGCTCCGAGCGGGCACTTCGTAACAATCGGAACTTGCGGGGTCGATACACCGCATGTAGTGTGCCGCCTCATGCTGCTGACCCCACACCTAGTGTTTTCACCATGATTTGCCCTTTTTGCGAGGGTTCAGAGCACCGCGTCATGGAATCCCGCGTTCCTGACACCACAGACGCCATTCGAAGGCGTCGTGAGTGCCAGACATGTGGCAGGCGCTTCACTACGTACGAGCGCGTGGAGGAGATGCCGCTTGTGGTGATCAAGAGTTCCGGTGACCGGGAGCCCTTTGATCGCGAGAAGCTCCTCTCGGGGCTTCGCAGGGCATGTCACAAGCGGCCGGTTCCCACGGCCCATCTGGAGACCGCAGTGCGCGATATCGAGGTGAGCCTGAGGAACCGCTTGAAGCAGGAGGTGTCGAGCACCGCCATCGGCGAGCTCACCCTGCGACGGCTCAAGGACGTTGACACCGTGGCGTACGTCCGATTCGCATCGGTGTACCGCCAGTTTGAGGACACCGAAGAGTTCGCCGACGAGCTGAACCGGCTGGAGCGGGAGCCCCCGTTGCCGCGCGGACAGCGCCCGCTTGACGATCACATGTTTGAACTTCTCACCGAGCCCATGCCGATCGTCCGCCCCGCGCGACGTCGGCTTCGCGCCCTGGCAGGCGGGCTCGGCGTGGAGGATGAAGCGACGACAGAGAACAAGACCAGCAACACCGAAGCCGAGGAGGCACAAGATGGCGACTGAGGTCGTGGGCACGACGCCCAGCAAGAGGTCCGCATCAACCAAGCAACCGGCACTTGGCCTGAAGCGGCACTTCACGAAGAAGGGCAAGCACCCCTACGACCTCATTGAGTGGGAGCGCCGCAGTGCCGGTATCTCCTCTGGCGATGGCACAAGTGTGTTCGAGCAGGACAACCTCGAGGTTCCTGCCGACTGGTCGCAGCTGGCCACCAACGTGGTGGCGTCCAAGTACTTCCGCGGCGCCCTAGGAGCCCCCGATC
The DNA here is from genome assembly GCA_049318525.1 of Miltoncostaeaceae bacterium. Classification (GTDB taxonomy): domain Bacteria; phylum Actinomycetota; class Thermoleophilia; order Miltoncostaeales; family Miltoncostaeaceae; genus SYFI01. The sequence continues at coordinate 1,564 of JBMOGE010000040.1, read as the reverse complement.
GCGAGTACTCGGCGAAGCAGCTCATCGACCGCGTGGTGCTCACCATCAAGGCCTGGGGCCTGGAGGAGGGCTACTTCCCCACCGAGGACGAGGCCGCCACCTTCGAGTACGAGCTCACCCACCTGCTCATCAACCAGATGGCCGCCTTCAACTCGCCGGTGTGGTTCAACGTGGGCATGCGTGAGAACCCGCAGTGCTCGGCCTGCTTCATCCTGTCCGTTGAGGACACCATGACCTCGATCCTCTCCTGGATCGGCAAGGAAGGCGTCATCTTCAAGGGCGGCTCCGGCGCCGGCATCAACCTGTCGGCCGTCCGCTCGTCGAAGGAGCGCCTCTCGGGCGGTGGTGAGGCCTCGGGCCCCATCTCGTTCATGCGTGGCGCCGACTCCTGCGCCGGCGCAATCAAGAGCGGTGGCACCACCCGTCGCGCCGCCAAGATGGTCATCCTCAACGTCGACCACCCGGACATCCGCCAGTTCGTCAACTGCAAGGCCGAGGAGGAGAAGAAGGCCTGGGCGCTTGGCGAGATGGGCTACGACATGGGGCTGAACGGCGAGGCCTGGCACAGCATTCAGTTCCAGAACGCCAACAACTCCGTGCGCATGACCGACGAGTTCATGTACGCCTACGAAGCCGGCGGCGACTGGCACACCTCGGCCGTCACCACCGGTGAGGTCGTGGAGACCATGAAGGCCCGCGAGCTGATGAAGGAGATCGCCGAAGCCACATGGGTGTGCGGTGACCCCGGCATGCAGTTCGACAGCACCATCAACCGCTGGCACACCTGCCCGGTGTCGGGCCGCATCAACGGCTCCAACCCGTGCTCGGAGTACATGCACCTGGACGACTCGGCCTGCAACCTGGCCTCGTTCAACCTCATGAAGTTCGTGGATGGCAACGGAACGTTTCAGGTGGACGACTTCCAGCAGGCCATCGACGTGGTCATCACCGCCATGGACATCATCGTGTCGCGCTCCGGGTACCCCACCGAGCAGATCGGTGAGAACGCCCGCAAGTACCGCCAGCTGGGCCTTGGCTACGCCAACCTCGGCGCGCTGCTTATGAGCCACGGCCTTCCGTATGACAGCGAGGACGGCCGCGAGTACGCCGCCGCCATCACGGCGCTGATGACTGGCCGTGCCTACGCAATGAGCACACGCCTGGCCGAGCGCATGGGTGCGTTTGAGGGCTACGAGCCCAACGCCAAGGCGATGAACGGCGTCATCCGCAGCCACCGCCGCGCGGCGCAGGACATCCCCGACGGCCGCGTGCGCGACGAGGCCCTCCTCGCCGCCGCCCGTGCGAGCTGGGATGTCGCTGTGGACCGCGGCGAGATCTTTGGCTACCGCAACTCGCAGGCGTCGGTGCTGGCCCCCACGGGCACCATCGGCTTCATGATGGACTGCGACACCACGGGCGTCGAGCCCGACATCGCGCTTGTCAAGTACAAGCGCCTTGTGGGTGGCGGCGTCATCAAGATGGTGAACAACACGGTGCCCGAGGCGCTCGCGAAGCTGGGCTACCACGAGGAGGCCATCAAGCAGATCGTGGCCTTCATCGACGA
>JBMOGE010000039.1:0-21040 GCA_049318525.1 Miltoncostaeaceae bacterium | reverse complement strand
AACCACCGGGCCCGACTTATCACGACTGCGTCACGTGTCTCGGGCGGAGCCCTGCCCCGGTCCGTAATGCAATCGCGCCTCTGGGAGGCCTACGCGGCCATCGCGACGACAATCTCGCCGTGATCTCCGCAGCACTCCCCACCGTGGGAGCAACCCGGCACGGTGCAGGGCTCGTCGAGCCTCCACTCCATGCGGCTGAGAAGTTCGTTGATCCGGTCTGGATCGACGACCTCCCCGCTCCTCAACTCGATAACAGTGCCCATGGTCTCCTCCTTGAGTTCGCAGTGCCTGACCCACCTCATCTGCGGTGCATCAAACGCCCCGAGGGTGGCGACCCCGTGTCCGTCACGTTATGGCTCGGTGAAGCCCCGATCGGCCTCCGGGGGGCCAGCGAATGGCTCAACGAGCGGCGCCAGATCGGCCATTGCGGTAACCAGACCGACGCGCGCCACCGAGGGCGCACCGGCGGCGAGCGGCAGCACCTGCAACCGCGTGCGCTCGAGATACCGCCCGGCCCAGCGGCGATGCGCATCGCCGGTGCGCATCACGAGCGCCTGAATGCTGCGCAGGTTGTCCGAGCGATCTGCGATCTTGAGGAGGTGAGAATTGGGGGGGCCTTGCTCGAGGAGACGCCGGTAGTAGTCCCGGGTTGCCTCACGCATTCTTCCTTCGGGCGCGGTGAGCCACGTCACAAGCTCGGCGGGGCGCAGCCCGAAGCGCGCCCTGATGTCGGCGGGTGTGGTCAGGGTGTCCTCGACGGTGTCGTGCAGCAGCGCCGCGACGAGGATGTCGCGGTCAGTCACCCCCCATTGCATGAGGGTCATCGCCACTCGTACCGGATGCACCCAGTACGGCGTATCGCTTCCACGCCGGGTCTGGTCTGCGTGCCGCGCGCGGCCGAACGCGTCGGCGCGCAGAAGGGTGCGCCGATCGGCCGTCGGGCGCGCCGCGAGGGCCAGTTCCCAGGCCTCCTCCACGTCGTCCGTACGGTCGAACTTCCCCGGCCATGCAAGGCGAAGCGGGGCGATCGGGGCCAGTGCCTCGCCCGACTCGCCGACTCCGGGCGGTCTGAGTGGGCCGGTGCTCATGGGGTCTAGGGTACCGCGCCCGACCGGCGCCATCAGCAAGGACGTCCGGTTGGCCGTGGCGGACCTCGGATCGAACACCTTCCGCCTTGTGGTCTTTGAGTACACGCTGCCCGACGGTCCGTTCCGCCTGGTGGACGAGATCCGCGAAGTCGTGCGTCTTACTGAGGGGACCCCACCGGGGGCGCCCATCTCGGATGCTGCAATCGCGCGCGCGTCGCGCGTGGCGCGCCTGTTCGCCGGTTTCTGCCGGAACTCGAACATCGACGAGGTGCGCGCGGTGGCAACCAGCGCCGTCCGCGATGCCCCGAATGGTGCCGAGGTACTCGCGGCCATCACCGATGGAGGGCTTCCCGCACGGGTTATCTCCGGCGACGAAGAAGCCAGATACGGCTACATCGGGGCGATCAACGGCACCACGCTGTGTGACGGTCTGATCGCCGAACTGGGGGGCGGCAGTATTCAGGTGGGGCGGGTGAGGGATCGCCTGCTCACCGAATCGGTGAGCCAGCCCCTCGGCGCCGTGAGGATGACCGATGCCTTCATGCCGGGGCCAGTGGCGACACGCGAAGACGTCCTGGCGCTCCGCCGCCATGCGCTCGACATCTTTCGCCTCGACCCATGGATCACCGACGGCGGTCGGATCGTCGCCATGGGCGGGGCGCTCCGCACGCTGGCGGCCATGGCGCAGAAAGCGTCCGATTACCCGCTCGGTGAGGTGCACGGGTATCAGCTCACCGAGGATGCGCTGCGCGACCTGATCGACCGGATGGTCACCCTGCCGGCACGGGAACGCAGGCGGATCCCCGGACTCAAGGCCGACCGCGCCGACATCATGCTGGCGGGCGCCGTGGTGGTAGACGCCCTGATGCACGCCGCAGGCGTGGACCGCATCGAGATCTGCGCCCAGGGTTTGCGCTGGGGTGTGTTCTGGGAGGCATTCCTCGCCCCCGAGGATCCGCCGATCATTCAGGACGTACGCGCAACGAGCGTTCGTGACCTCGCGCAGGTGTACGGCTACGACCGGCCCCATGCCGAGCAGGTGGCCCGCCTCGCGCTTGAGATGTTTGACGGCCTCGGCCGGCTCGGTCTCCACGACGGCGACCCGCGCGAAAGGGAGTGGCTCCACGCCGCTGCAATTCTCCATGACGTCGGAACCCTCGTGGACTACAACGACCACCATAAGCACGGTCACTACCTGGTGTTGAACGCGGGGCTCGCGGGATTTCGCCACCGGGAACTGGTGATCATCGCGCAGTTGGTGCGAGGGCACCGTAAGTCCATCCAGTCCCCCGGGGATCTCTCGCGCTTGCTGAAGCGGGGCGATGAGGACCGCATTCTCCGGCTCGCGGCGCTACTGCGCATTGCGGAGCAACTTGAGGTTGGCCGCGAGCGGGCGATTGAGGGCATCGACTGCGAGCGCTCAGGTGATCTGGTGACCTTGCACGTGCGGGCGCAGGGTGATGTGGATGTGGCCATCTGGTCCGCCGAGCAGGAGGCGCAGGTGTTCAAGCGCGCCACGGGACATCGGCTCGCCATCAGGAGCGCCTGACGCGTAAGAATGGCGCGGGCAAATGCGAGACTCTCCGCCCCCAGAGGCCCCGAACGCAACCGTCTGATCGGAGTGGTTCAAGCACGCATTGAGCGTGGGCTGCGCGTGCGGCGCCAGTGGAGCCGACGTTGGAGGGCTCGGGCCCAGTACGTGCGCTGGCCACTCCAACCGCCTCCTCACGATCCGCGTCGTCGTGCGAATGCACCCCGTCGTGGGATTACCGCGGAATCCCTACGGCCAATCGGTCCCTACCTCGTCATGGGTGCGGGCCCTCGTGTCGGCCGCTGCACGCCCGCTACTCGGTGTCGGGTGCCGTCTGCCGTGCCACCCGCACACGCTTGCTGAAGTGTGCAAGCGCCATTGACTGCCGACGGGACGTAGTGGTGATGACCCAGGTACCAGCGGTCACATGCACGGTGCACGAGTAGGTGCGTCTGGTGCTGGCGCGCCGGATGGTGCATTTGCCCGGGGCAGTGCGGCCCGCAGGGCGTGTGGTTGCCCGCTGGGTAATGCGTGTGGCGCGCGGCGGAACAGATCCGGTGGTGACACACGTGGTTGCCACGCAACGGGTCTTGCCCGTGATGGCAGCAGTGGCCTGCGGGGTCGTCAGGTAGCGGGCGACGAATATGTCATTGCTCCCCGCGCTGGTGAGGGTGGTATTCCCAAAGCTTGCGGTGTTCTGGAACTGCCCGGTCGTGACGAAAGAGCCATCAGACAGGGTGGAGACGCCGTAGCCCACGTCATCCCCCGTGCCACCAGACTGGGTGGCCCAAGCCCAAGTGCCATCTGCATTCACCTTTGCGGTGAATATTTCATTGTTGCTTCCCGCGCTGGTGAGGGTGGTGCTTCCAAAGGTTGCGGTGTCATCGAAGCGGCCAGTCACAATGGATGAGCCATCAGGCAGCGTGGCGATGCCGCTGCCACCATCACTACCGGAATTACCGCCCTTCGCCTGGGTTGCCCAGGCCCACGTGCCATTTGCATTCATCTTTGCGACGAATAGGTCATCGAAATAACGGCCGTTCGTGGTGAGGGTGGTGCGCCCAAAGGCGACGGTGCCCTGAAAGGAGCCCGTGACGATGGATGAGCCATCAGGCAGGGTGGAGATACCCGCACCGTAGGCCCCATACCCCTCACCACCGGCCTTATTGGCCCAGGCCCACGTGCCATCTGCGTTCATCTTTGCGACGAACACGTCATATTTGTCCTCACCGGTGAGGGTGGTGCGTCCAAAGGTTGCGGTGTCACCGAAGAACCCAGTCACGATTGAAGAGCCATCAGGTAGGGCGGAGATAGCCGAGGCGTCGAGCAGCCCAGTCCCATGCGCCTTGGTAGCCCAGCCCCAGGTGCCGTCTGTGTTCATCTTTGCGATGAACACGCTGCTCCCCCGACTGGTAAGGGTGGTGCTTCCAAATGTTGCGGTGCCACTGAAGGACCCGAACACGAGGGAGGAGCCATCAGACAGGGCGGAGATACCCGAGCCAGAGGATCCATCGCCCACTCCGCCAGCACTTGTGGCCCAGGCCCAGGTGCCATCTGTGTTCATCTTTGCGACGAAGACATCTTGGTAACTATCCGGACTTCTCGTGAGGGTGATAATTCCAAAGGTCGCTGTGCCTTGGAGATATCCGGTCACGATGGATGAGCCGTCAGGCAGGGCGGAAACGGCCGCGCCGAGGTTATTCCCATTACCGCCGACCGCGTTGGCCCACCCCCAAGTGCCATCTGCGTTCATCTTTGCGGTGAACATCTCGTTGCATGGGTGGGTGTACGGCGCAGTGCCACAGGTATTCCCACTACTGGGAAGTGTGGTGCTTCCGAAGGTTGCGGTGCCCGTGAAGTACCCGGTCACGATGGATGAGCCATCAGGTAGGGCGGAAATGGCGGAGCTCTGGGCACCCCCCGTACCACCGGCCTGGGTGGCCCAACTCACCGCTGGTGGAGGCGAAGCACTCAGGGCCTGAACCCCGACGCACAACACAAGAGCACTGCACACACAACCGATGGCGGGACGGAGGTTCATGGGGAGACGGCCTTCTCTGGAATCACGCAGTGGAGGCAACACTGCGGATGAGGGTGACTTCAGGGTATGAACAGCCTCAGTCGGCCCGGAGCGCCGAGCACTCACTGGCCTCCGCTGCGTGATGATACCCATGCCCACCCCGCACCCGCTAGTTGGTATCGGGTGCCATCACGCGCGCCATGATGACCTCAACCGGAAACGCTCGGGGTATCGACTCAGCGAAGAACGGGTCGTCGTCCAAACGGGGAGCCCTCTCCCCTGCTGGTACTCAGACCCCAGCGGACACGACATCTACCCGCCAGCCACCTTCACCTGAAACCGGGTGCGGAGATGGTCGGCGATGCGATCGCGGTGATCTCCTTGGATCTCGACGATGCCTTCTTTGACGGACCCCCCGGAACCCACGAGTCGCCGTAGTTCCTTCCCGACGTCCGCGAGGTCAGCAGGGGGGAGTCCGGTGACGAGGGTGACGGTCTTGCCCCTTCGCCCCGCCTTGGTACGGGACACACGCACGATGCCGTCTGGCGCGCCGGCCGACGACCTGGGAGCTGCAACGGGCTGCATTCGGCCACCCTCGGTAGAGAACACCGTGGAGGATGTGTCGCCGCCCGATCGCCTGATTCGCGCCATGGGGCCGATGGTACCCTCGACGGCCGTGGTCACCGACCTCCATGCCCACACCAATAGGTCCGATGGATCCCACCCGCCAGCCGAATTGGTGGACATCGCGGCGGCGCGTGAGGTGGGCGTGCTGGCCATTACCGATCACGACACCCTGGCCGGGGTGGACGAGGCACTGGCACGCGGACGCGCGGCGGGCGTCCGAGTGATTCCAGGCATCGAGTTGTCCATCAAGGTGCCCCACGGCAGCATGCATCTGCTCGGGTACTTCGCCGAGCCCGCCCCCACACCCCTCGTGGGGATGATCGCCGGTTTCGCCGCCACCCGCGCCGAGCGGGCGGAGGAAATGGTGGAGCGGCTCCGTGGCCTCGGCCTGCCCCTTGATTGGCAGGACGTGCTTGACGGCGCCGCCGGTGCGCCCCTCGGGCGGCCCCACATCGCCGAGGCACTCATCCGTGCCGGCCACGTGAGCACCCGCAAAGACGCCTTCGACCTGTACCTGGCCGACGGGCGCTCCGCGTATGTGGGCTCCGACGGCCTGGACGCGGAGGAGGGAGTTCGACTTGTGTGTGAGTCCGGCGGTGCACCTGTGCTGGCACACCCCGAGACGCTGAAGCTCAACGACGCCCACCTCGATCCATTTGTCGGACGGCTCGCCCGTGCCGGGCTTGTGGGGATTGAGGTGCACCGCCCCGAGCACACGCCCGATCAGTTCGCACGGTTCGGCGCACTGGCACGCCGGTGGCACCTCATCGCGTCGGGAGGCTCCGACTACCACCGCCCGACGAGCCCCCACCACCCGGGGGCCACTGGCGATCCGCCCGTCCCGGCCGATACCGCTGACCGTCTGCTGGCTGCGGTGCTGCGGTAACGTCGCCCGCATGACGACGACTGATTCCGCACCACGTGCCGAGGGCGTCCACTGGGACCTCTCCCCTCTCGCCACTTCCGCCGACGACTGCCGTACGCGGCTTTCCGCTGCGATTGACGACTGCCGCGCATTCGAATCGCGCTATCGCGGCCGCGTCGCGGCATTTGATGGCGCAACCCTTGCCGACGCGCTTGCCGAGCTGTGCCGCATCGAGAATGAACTCGGCCGCCTGCACTCGTATACCTCCCTGCGCGAATCGGTGGATGTGTCGGACCCCGAGAACCAGGACCTCGACGCCCTGATGGACCGCTCGATGGTGGAAGCCGCGAATGCGCTGCGGTTCTTCGAGCTGGAATGGCTCGAGTTGGACGACGCGCTAGCCGATGAGTTGGCCAACGCACCGGAGGTGGCCGGCGACCGCCACCACCTGCTGGCCGAGCGGCGGTTCAAGCGGCACATGCTGAGCGAGCCCGAGGAGCGCATGCTGGGTGAGCGCAGCCCGGCGGCCGCCAGCGCGTGGCAGAGCCTGTTCGGTCGCATCACCTCCACGCTCGAGACCGATTTCGACTCGGGCGACGGCATGGAACCCCACACCATCGACCGCCTGCTGGCATGCGTGCGGAACCCCGATCGCGCGCTTCGCCTGCGTGCGCTGGAGACGCTGTACGCCACGCTGGGCCCCAACACGCCCACCCTCGCCCACTGCTACGACACCCTCGTGGGTGACCGCCTGGCGATGGACCGTCTGCGCGACTACGACGATCCCATGGACCCAACGCACCTTCGCAACGAGGTACCGGGGCCCGCGATCGAGACCATGATGAGCGCCGTCGAGGGCCACTACGGGCTCGCGCACCGCTGGTTCAGGGTGAAGGCCCGCCTGCTGGGGCTCGACCGCCTGCACCTCGCCGACCAGTACGCCCCATTGGGCGAGGCCCGTGAGGTGCTGTGGCCCGAGGCCCGCACCATCATCGACTCGTCATTCCGGGCCTTCGCACCGCGAATCGGCGACATCGCCGACGGCTTCTTCGCCGACCAGCGCATTGACGCCGAGCCGCGCACCGGCAAGCGCGGTGGCGCGTTCTGCGCATCTGTGGCCCAGGATGCCCAGCCATTCATGCTCATGAACTACACCGACCGCATGGACGACGTGATGACCCTGGCGCACGAGCTCGGGCACGGGATGCACTTCACCCTCGCCGCCGAGCGTCAGACGGCACTGTCGTTTCACACCGGGCTCGCGCTCGCCGAGGTGCCGTCGACATTCGCCGAGATGATCGCGTTTGATCACCTGCTGGCCACCGAGGCCGACGAGGCCACCCGCACGGCCCTCGTGTGCGAACGGGTTGAGGGATCGTTCGCGACGGTGTTCCGTCAGACGGTGCTGGCACGGTACGAGCAGGAGGCCTACCGCCAGCGCGGCGAGGGCACCACGCTCACCGACGACCGGCTGTCAACCATCTGGTGGGACCAGAACGCGGCCTACTACGGCGACGCAGTGGAGATGCCCGAGGGCTACCGCCTGGGCTGGTCGTACATCCCGCACTTCATCTCCACGCGCTTCTACACCTACGCCTACGTGTTCGCGCACCTGGTGACGCTGGCGCTCTACGCCCAGTACCGCGCGCAGGGAGAGGACTTCGTGCCGAAGTACCTCGACTTCCTCGCCGCCGGTGGTTCGGCGTCACCCGCCGACCTGCTTCGTCCGCTGGGCGTGGATCTGGACGACCCGGCCTGCTGGGAGCCCGGCTTCGCCGAGATGGAGCGAATGGTGACGCGCGCGGAGGAGATGACCGCGTAGCCCCGAGGCGGCCGCCGTACCGTTGCGGTAGTTTCGGCCTGTGGTTTCCCCGAAGCACCCCCGTCGTACCCTCCTCCTGGCTGGCGCGCTCGCAGCAGGCGTCTCTCTGCTCTGCGCATCACCCGGCCTGAGCGAAGACTCGCAGCCCCTCACCACCCTCGACGCCACCATCGTCCCCGAATACATCGGTGCCGCGGCGGGAGATGGAGCGCCGAAGTCGCTGCTGGTCGCATCCGGACGTCTCTCGGCCGTCACATTCGGAGCGGCGTTCGATGGCCCCGCGCCCGCAGACGGCCCAGTCACTGCCACCGTCACCCTTCCAGATGGCCTCGTGTTCGTGCGCGCCCGTACCGTCATGCCCGAGTCGATCACCCAAGAGGCGCAGTGGATCTGCACGGCAACAGCGCCCACCGTCACGTGCACGCTGGGGACGATCGGAAATGCACCCGAGCCCTACGCGCTGTCTCCCGATCAGTCGCCGCAGCTCATCCTGGTGCTGCAGGGCACCGATTCGGTTCCGCAAGTGGCTGCCGGCGACGCGCCCATCGACATGGGTGTAGTGCAGGCCGACCTCTCGGTGCCGCAAGCCGGCGGCGCCCCACTGACGGCGTCAACGACCGTACCCGTGCAGTCGACGGGCGAGCCGCCCGCACCGCGCATCGTGGTGAGCAAGGTGCTGCGCCCCAGCACCAAGCCCGGCAACCCCGCCACATGGGACGGATACGACCTCATCCCGCAGAACGTCGGCAGCGCAGCTGTTGCCGCGGGCGATGGCGCACCCGCGCTGCAGATCTCGCACGTCCTGCCCGATCTCCCGTTCCGCGGCACCACCGTGACCGGCGCAGGATGGCGCTGTTCCACCAAGGGGAAGGGCACCTGCCGCACCATGCAGGGCATGGCCGTCGGCGACCTCGCCAAGGTCATCAAGGTGCGCTGGCCCGCCCGCACCGACGCGAGCAAGATCGATTACCGGTGGACGCTCACGGGTATCGCGCACTTTGACGGCGCCCTCTCCCGGGTATCCGATACCTCAACCGACCCCAGGGCAGTTCCGCCCCCGGCGAACACCGCACCGTTCAAGAGCCCAGTCCAACTGCGCCTGGCCGATACGTTGGTCGACCTCGAGATTCACGCGAGCGCGCCCAAGGGCATTGAAGTGGTGGCCGGCCGGGCCCCGACGAAGCTCGAGATGCACATCAAGAATGTGGGCGACACCCACGCACGCATCGTTGGCACCACGATCACCGTGCCCAAGGGCGCATTGGCATCGGTGCCCACAAAGGGCTGGGCCTGCGAGGGCGTCAGTCCCACCATCACCTGTCGCTGGATGGGATCACTCAATCCTCACGCAGATGCACGTTTCGACCTGCTGCTCTCCGCCCCCAATGGCCAGCCTGCCGCACCCGGCAAGATCGTGTTCGCACCGATCGGTCGCAAGGACGGCGTTCGTGGCGCGAACCGCACTGTTGCGCTCGCCATTCTCGACCCAGGCGACCCGACTGCGGCGCCGCAGGTCTTCTTCCTGAGGAAGTCCAACTGGACGCGCTGGGTGACTGGCGGTACCGAACGGGTGCCGGCGCTCGACGACTTCACATACCGCATCTCCCTGTTCAACAGCGGCGGCGATGCACTGAAGCCGGGCGTGCCGGTGAGCATCCGTCAGCAGATCGGTGCCGCAATGGGCCTGAAGGCGGTGCAACCCGGCAAGGGCGTCACGTGCGCCCCGGGGCCCGACGTGGCATGCACTTTCACGCCATCCGCCCCTGTGGCCCCGGATGCCACCTTCGCCAACGTGCTCGTGACGGTGCACCCCACCAAGCCCGACCCCGCGGCAGACCTCGGAGCGATCAGCGCCGTCGTCGCGGGATCAAACGTTGCCAAGACCCTGCCCATGAAGGTGGAGGTCGTCGACAACCCCAACTCCTTGCGCCCGTCGATGAAGGTGACGCAGGAGCCCACGTCGGGTGGCGTGGGCACGATGTCGATGATCCTGCGAAACGAGGGCACCGACCCGGTCAGTGGCCTCTCCGCAACCGGCCGTCTGCCCACGAATGTGCGCGTCGCGCGCATCACCGCGCCATCCGGCTGGTCATGCAGTGCACCGACCCGACGCACGGTGGCGTGTGGCTACCGGGGAACCCTGCGCGGCAAGGCGCGCACCCCGGGCGTGGTGGTGCACCTGGCCGCTGCCCCGGGTCAGGGCGCATCGCGCGCTGAAATGGTGTGGAAGGCACGTGGGCGTGCCGGCGACGGCAGCCTGCAGGCCGGAATGCGCAAGGCACCGCTGCCGGTGCGCGCGCACATCACCGTGGGTGCCACCGCGACGCCCAAGGTCGTGAGCGCTGTTCGCGAGATGACCGCCTACCACCGCCGTGTGGCCCTCGACGGCACATCCAGCGTGGGCAACGGCATCTCCCTCACGTACCGCTGGAGCCAGCGCTGTCTCACGCCCGGCGATGCCGCGAAGCTCCGGGCATGCAAGGGTCGCGTGACGCCTACTGCGCGCATCGACAGTGCCACCCTCCCCTCCACCCACGCGGTCCTCCCCATTGTCGCCAGCCGCACCCAGTTCGTATTCGACCTGACCATCACCGATCGCAGCGCCACCCAGCGAAAGACGGTGACCGTGGTGGAGGCCGTGCCCCAGAAGCTGGCGCGCACGGCCACGCGTGGCAGTGGGCTCAGCCCGTCAGACACGGCCGCGCGGGCCGGCATCGTCGCCGCACAGCGCGCGGCTGCCTCCGCACGGCGGCGTGCGGTCGCGGGCACCACCGCGTCGCGTCGCGCTGCTGCCGCGAGCAATGCGCGCCGCGCCCGTGCGGCCCGTTCCAACACCCCCCGCGTCAACATTGGCGGCGGCGGTTTCGTGTCGGCCAAGCCGGGCACCGTGGTGCCCCTCGCCGCGCAGACCCGTGGTGACTGGGGCGGTGCGGTCACATACAGCTGGAGCCAGGTGAGCGGCCCTGCTGCCACAATCACCAACCCCACCGCGCGCGAGACCCACATCCACACCCCCAACTCGCCCTCCCCCGTAGTCATCCGCGTGCGCGTGCGCGACGCAGAGGGACACGTGGCCACCGGGCAGGTCATGGTCGGGGCAGGTGGCGGTGGCTCACCACAGGCCATTGCCGTGATGTCGCAGGCTGCACAGGCAGCTGCGAGCGGCAAGCCGCTGTCGCTGAAGCTGGCCGCGGATGCCGCCACCACGCTGCGCGGTGTCCACTCCATGGCATCCGGGCACGCCACATCTGAGCCGAGTGGCCCCGAGTACACGTTCTCCAACTCAGACCTGTCGGTGGGTCAGGTGTCGGTGAAGGGCGCCAGCGGCACCGTGCGCACCACCGGCATCGAGCTCACCACCGGCACGCTCACCCTGCCCGCGTCGTGGCACATCGGCCCGCTCAGCGTGGGCAAGGGCAAGCCCATCACGTACACCTTCGCCGCTGGCGATGCGCCGTCCAGCCTTGTGGGCCAGGTGATTGACGCCGCGCACTTCCCCCTGCTCACACTCCCCACCGGCTGGGCGGGCTCCACCACCATCACGTTTGCCAAGGACTCCTGGAGCATCGAGGCCACGGCCACCGGTGACACGAAGGGCAAGGTCGTGGTGGATGGCACGGTGAAGGAGGACGGCACCTACACGGCGTCGGTCACCGGAACCCATGTGCTGAACGTCGGCGGATCGCCCATGGATCTGGCCGGCACCATCACCAAGGCGAAGCCCGATGAGGACGCCACCACCACCGTGACCGGATCCATCGTCGATCCCGTACCACTGGCCGATGGCGTGAGCCTTGAAGGCGTCACCGCCAAGTGGACGCCCGACGTGAAGAAGGGCCCCACCCTCACGGGCTCCGCAACGGTGAAGATCGACAGCGGCAGCACCGACCCGCTCCAGATCGCCGCCAATCTCAAGTACACGGGCTCTGAGGATTGGACCCTTGACCTGGCCGGCAAGGGCGGCCCCACGTGGACCCCGCTGCCCGGCCTCACGCTGTCGGCCGCCAACCTCACCGGCTCGATCGGCGAGGCAAAGGGCGTGTCGAAGTGGGATATCACCGGCAAGCTGGATACCTGGCAGGTGTCGAGCATTCTCACGCTCGCCAACGTGCAGCTCGACCTCACCAACGATTGCGGTGATGGCACGCAGCCCGCATGCCCCAAGGGCACGATGTTCCTCAAGCTGAGCACCGACGCCACACTCGCGCCGCCGGTCATCTCACCCATCAACGCCAAGGCCACCGCCATCCTCGGTCTCGGAGACGGCGGCGGATTCTCCCTCTACGCCACGCTTCCGAACCTCAACCTCGGAGCGGGGGTGGAACTGGGCAGCCCGTCGCTCAACGTCACGTACGACATGCCTGAGGGGCTGCTGCCATCGAGCGTGGGCATGCCCTCGTTCGATCTGCCCGACAACATCAACGGTGGCTTCGTGATCGACGCCATCGGGTCGTTGTCGGTGCCGGGCCTCGGCAACTTCGGTTCGATCGTCTCGATGATCACGCCGAAGGGCTGGACGCTGGGCGGCTTCGACACCGACGGCGTGTCGCTTGGTTCGGACAACGGCGGGCAGTCGGGCGCGTGGTTCGGGTGGTCGTCGTTCGACACCACCATGAGCATCAACCTCCCCGGCGTGGGCGTGCGCTCGATACCCGTGCCCGAGGGCTCGTTCTCGGTCACCGGCGACTACTCCGCACCCGAGTGGTTCACCAAGATGGCGGGCATCGAATCGGCACACGCGGTGGGCACCATCACCCTCGACGCAGGCACGGGCTTCTTCGAGGCCAAGGTGGCGCTCGACGGCACGTACACGCTGCCCGGTGGTGGGTCGAGCGTGCAGGCGGCGTCGCTGTTCTTCGATATCCAGAACAACTCGAACGGGCTGACCGTCGCCGTGGGCGCCACCACCACCCTGGGCGTCAAGGGCATGGGTGCCAATGGCGAACAGGTACAGGCGCCCGAACTCGAGATGCGCCTTGCCTACGACGCCGCGGTGCAAACGGCGTCGGCATCGCTCACCTTCACTGATGAGGCGGGGTGGCAAAACGCCTTCGGTGTGGATGGCCTGGTCGTCAACAAGGCCTCCATCACCCTTGAGGTGAACCTGGTCACCCTCACCCCCGGCATCAAACTCATGGCGGTGGGCCAACTGCCCTCCAGCGTCGCCGGCCCTCTGGGAGTGCCCGGCCAGGGGATCCCCATCACCGTGGGGGCCGAACTCTCGGCCGCCCACCCGTGCATCGACTTCCAGGTGGGCACGCACGGTGGACCCGCCGTGCTGCAGCTGGGCGGCGGCGCAGCCACGGCGAGCTTCTTCCAGTTCATCCTTGCGCCGGACGGCTGCCAACTGTCGCCCGACAGCAAACCCATTGCGCCGGGCTTCTCGATCCAGTTCTCCGGAACGATCCTCAGCACCCCGGTGGACGTCGGGGCCACCCTGCAGATCGAGCCGAAGCTGAAGCTCGATGGCCATCTGGACATCGGGGCATTCACGGTGGGTGGTATTGCGTTCGACGAGACGAAGCTGAAGGTGCATCTCGACGAGGCCGCGGGCGTGAACGAGGTGTCGTTCTCGGGTGGCTTCACCATCTTCGGAAATGGCGTGAAGGTGCTGGGAGATCTGAAGCAGGACCGGGAGACCACCTCAGCCTCGCTCGAAGTGCAGCAGGTGGGCGCTATCTCTGTTGACGGCTTCACGCTGCAGGACATGCACTTCAGCGCAGCTGTGGAGGTCGGCCCGGGCGTGAACAAGGTGAACATCTCCGCCGGCGGCAAGGTGAACATCCTCGGCCAGATGCTCGATGTCCGCGAATTCAAGGTGGAGATCGACAACGGCGTGGTTGAAGACGTCTCGTTCGATATTCAGGCGAAGATCGATATCGAGGATGTCGCCACGGCCGATGGCGAGTTCCAGATGAGCTACAGCGAGTCGACCGGCGACTTCCAACTGCATGCGAAGGTCGCCCTCACCACCGCTGCCGGCTTCAGCATCGGGACCGCCGACAAACCGGCCACACTCGATATCGACCCGTCATGCGCCGCCTTCGAGGGAACGGTCCAGATCGGCTCCGTGTTCCAGGCGACCCTGCAGGGCACGTTCGTATACAAGGACGGCTGCACGCACACGGTGCGCACGGTAACCGGTGAGCAGGTCGCCGCTACCAAGGGCGACTTCAGCCTGTCGGCCGACAACGTGTCCTTGCAGCTGGGCGAGTTCGAGACCACCGGCTCGGTGGCGATCGGCGACGTGGGCGGTACCGCGTACGCCACCGTGTCCGCCGCACTCACACTGGGCACGCAGGAGGCCGGTGGCACGGTCAACGTGTCAGGGTCCTTCCAGAGTAATGGTGACTTCGCCTTTGACGGCTCAGGCAACCTGCAGCTGGCGGGCCTGCAACTGAATGTGGCGGCGCACGTGTCGAACGCCCACGGCGACGTGGAGGTGTCCGGGCGCGCACAGCTGAACATCGGCGACACCGTTGTCGAGGTTGACGGCCTCTTCACCGAGATCAACGGTATGCCTTCCACCACGCTCCACGGCGCGGTCGACCGCCTGGTGCTGGCGGGATTCAGCGTTGGACACGCCGACGTCACCCTCACACAGACCCCCACCGACATGGGCATCGAAGCCAATGTCGAGATGAGCGTGGGCGACCCATCGGCCGCCCAGATCCAGGCGAACGGCACCATCTCGTTCGTCGAGGGCGCCAAGACCGGCGGCGTGCCCCTCTTCTACGCATCGCTGCACGGCACCATGGGATTCCCGTCAATCGGCGCCACGATGGATGGATCGGTCACATTCAGCAACTGCACCGACAACTGCAGCCAGCTCGGCCCCGTGCAGTTCTCGCTGAGCGGCAATATCGGGGCGGCGGGATTCAACTTCGTCACGAACATCAACATGTCGTCAGACGGCACGTTCTCCGCATCCGCGGTGTTCAACACCAACGTGTGCTCGGGAACCATCAACCTGCTCGTCGTTCAGGCACAGGGATGCTTCGCCATGAACCTCGCGCTGTTCGTCGGAAGCCAGGCGCCCTACGCCAGCATTGACGGGAATGTCAACGTCAGCGTGAACATCCAGACGTGGGACGCCGACCCCTGGTACGCCCCGTGGGAATGGTCATGGGGGCCCTGGCACTCCTGGGGCATCGACTTGACGGCCCACTTCCAGCTCTCGCCCTTCAAGGCGTGCGTGGGGGTCATGGGTCAGGACCTCTGCATCTAGGCAAAACGACGACGGGCGCCCAGAGGGCGCCCGTCGAACATTGCCCAGAAGAGGGCGCGTGCGCTTAGCCCTTCGAGGACTTCTTTGAGGCC
The DNA here is from genome assembly GCA_049318525.1 of Miltoncostaeaceae bacterium. Classification (GTDB taxonomy): domain Bacteria; phylum Actinomycetota; class Thermoleophilia; order Miltoncostaeales; family Miltoncostaeaceae; genus SYFI01. The sequence goes on along the minus strand of JBMOGE010000039.1, from coordinate 5,767 downwards.
TTGATCGGGTTGAGTGCCTTCTGCACCTGCTCGGGCAACTCGGTGGAGTGGTACACCTGACGGCCGCACTCCGGACCACTGCGCGTGGGCCGTGCGTGGCACGTGCTGGGGGCCTCGCTCCAGATGGCGAGGGTGCGGTGACCGCGCTCGCACAGGTAGAGCGTGGCAAGACCCTCGCGGGCACGTGGCCCAGAGGGGCCAGCGGCGTCCTCGGGCTCGTACTCCTCGGCGGGGGTGCCCTCCTCCACGATCTCATCAACCACGGCTGCGGCCTCTTCGGTCACCTCGGCAACCTCTTCGGTCACCACGGCAGCTTCTTCGGTTACCTCGGCAGCTTCTTCGGTCGCCACGGCGGCCTCTTCGGTCACCACGGCAGCCTCCTCAACGGGGGCCTCTGCGTCGGTCGGCGTGTCGCTCACTGGGAAATCTCTCCTCGGATCTGACGGCCGGGGACTATAGCGCCCCGCAGTGCGATTACGCTCCCCCGCCGTGCATCCAGACGATGAGAGAGCGATTTGGGAGGAGATCCCCGCGGGGGATCTGACTCTGCGCATAAGGCGCCCCCCGTCGGCCGAGGCGCTCATCGACGAAGATGAGTTCGCAGATGATGAGCGCCTCCCCTATTGGGCGGAGGTATGGCCGAGCGGCCGCGTGCTGTGCGGGGTGCTCGCCGGGATGGACCTTGCAGGGATGTCCGTGCTTGAACTGGGTGGGGGGATCGGCACCGCTGCCATGGTGGCGGCGATGCGCGGGGCCCAGGCCATGAGCACCGACTGGTATCCCGCGGCAGTGGAGTTCAGCCGCTGGAATGCCACGCATCTGGGCCTCGACATGGAGGCGATCGTGGTGGACTGGCGCAGCCCGCCCGACGAGTTGATGAACCGGGGGCCTTGGGACCTCGTGGTGGGCGCCGACATTCTTTATGAGGGAAGAAACGGCACTTCCCTGGGTGCCCTCATCCCCCGGCTGGTGGGCCCGGAATCGCAGGTCATCATCGCCGATCCGCGCCGGCCCGATGCGCGCCCATTTGTTGACGCCATGGCCGCAGCCGGGTGGGGGTATGAACGGAGCGACATCCCGGTGCCGGGACGCATCGACGAGACGGGGCCGATCGTCCATGTCCATCGCTTCACACCGCCCCCAGAAAACATCAACGGCCCGGTGATCGTCTAGGATCCCGGGCCGCGTTCCTCGGTAGCTCAATGGTAGAGCATCCGGCTGTTAACCGGAGGGTTGTAGGTTCGAGTCCTACCCGAGGAGTTCCGAGAGGGACTTCCTGCAAATCGTTGCTTTTCTTCATGCGACGACGTGAGTGCAATGGGGCGGTTGAAGGACATGAGCGACGAGGTATTCGTCACCGTCACACCCAGCCCCGATCACGCCCAGGTGATGCTGAACGGCGAGCTGGTGGCCGAGTCGGATCGCACCCTGCTGGTACGCCAGAGCGACCACGACTTCGACAGCCGCTACTTCCCCCCCGGCGACGTTCGGCTCGATCGGTTTGAGCGCAGCGAGACGGTGACCTTCTGCAGGCACCGTGGCGAGGCCACCTACCGCTCAGTCCGGTTCGGTGCGCTGGTGGTGCCCGACGTGGCGTGGGTGTACGAAGACCCGGTACCGGCGATTGCCGAGATCGCCGGGTACGTCGCGTTCTTTGAGTTCAAGGTGACGCTGTCCGTCGAGGGCTCTGCGGCGAATTCGTAGAGGCCGCCGGTGCCCCTCCGGCACCTGATCGCCCCCCGGGGAAGTAGCTCACGCCCGGAACGCGCCACGAGCAACACACCGCCGGAATGGACCCGGCGACATGTACATCGCGTCGCCTGTGGCACAGCGTGCCGGATCAGCCCCCTGCGTCGGTCCCCTCCCGGCCACCGAGCACATCACGAACTCGATCCATGCGAGCCTCGTGCCGCGCGTCGCGGTCCACAGCCTTCGCCATGCGCGCCGGGCGCGTGGAGTAGCGGCGGCGGGCCCACATGCTGCCCGGGCGCGCCACGCGAAGAGCACCCACAACCGCCACCAGCGGAACGAAGATCCCGAGGAGGCCCATCACCAACTTGCCCTTGGCAATGCATATGAGCACCACCACGAGAAGCACCGCGATGAGCCCGGGGACCACCACGAGTGAATCCGGACCATCCGCCGCCTCCGATACGCCAAACGGCGTTGAGCCGAGCAGGAGAGCGCACATCAGCACAATGGCCACCACGACGGCATCGATGGACTTGCGGCCGGCGCTGGTCCAGTAGACGTCCTCCATGTGCAGCCACAGGGCGAATTCGTCGAGGGTCAATGCAGCCCCGATGCCAAAGAGGCCGCCGAGCACCTCCACCCATGGGGAGTGAGGCTGGTAGGTGAACTCCAGCATTGCCACGATCAGGATGACGAGAATGCCCCACACCTGATGGTGGATATGCACTCCGCCGATATGGACATCCTTCACCAGCCCCTGCGATACCTCGCCGGGCTCCTGCCCCCGCCCCTTCGCACGAATGCTGCGCGTAATGGTGCGCGTCAGTACGAAGGTGAGCCCGAAGAACACGAGCATGAAAAGCAGACCGGCGCGCCCGGTCTCCTGGAACCACTCCCGGTACCAGGTCACGCGGTGCCAACTGGATGATCATGGTGTCGAGGGGAGGAACCCATCTGGCGAATGTTACCGCGAGCACTCCGGGGCACCGCCTGGTCACCGCTAGGGGCGTACTTGCACCCGTACCGACGACGCACTGAGGCTTGTGTCGGCTGGCCGCACCACGAGCCGCACCGAGGAAATACGTCGGCCGACCCGCGTCAGATATCGGAAACTCCCGGGCGCAACGCGGCGACGATCAATGCTCCTGCCGGCGATTGTCAGCGTAAGCCGTCCCCGGTACGCCGACGAGCCGCGCACCTGATACCGGCCGAAACGAGACCCGCGGTCACCGCCCGGCCGGAATGTGACCTGCACTCCCTGAAGTACGGGCTGGCCCGGCACCGCGATGCTGGCGGGAATACCCGTGGGGGCAAGAGGGTTTCCTATGTACAGGAGCCGATTGGGCGTGCCTGGCGGAAGACCGGTCAGCACGTTCGGGGTTGCCGTGTTGATGAGTTCCGCGATGGCGCCCGCCGCACCCAACTGAGAATTGATCCCGAGCACGACAGCCGCCGCGCCGGATGTGAAGGCGGCGCCAATTGATGTTCCCTGGACAACCACCGCGCCCCCGGTCGGAGGATCGGCAATACCCGCCAACGTTTGATTACCGGGAGCCACGATGTCGACGCAATCCCCCCACCCCGACCATGGCGCCATCGCGTCATCCTGCTCGCTGGCGGCGACGGTGATTGCCGACCTTGCGGATGACGGCGAGTGATCGCAGGCAACGTTGGCCTCATTCCCTGCAGCCGCCACCACCACCACACCATCGGCCACGGTTCGGTCGACCGCCTCATTCAGTGGCTGGAATAGCGGTCCATACAGGCTGATGTTGGCGACTGCGGGAACACCCTCCTGATGGTCGGCGACGATCCAGTCGAGCCCTGCAATGAGGTCAGACGCAAGGCCCATGCCTGTACACCCGACGGTCGTCACGGGGATGAGGGTCGACTCCGGGGCGACTCCGCTGCTCGTGCCGCCAACTACGCTCGCCACATAGGTTCCGTGCCCATTGCAGTCCGTACCGTTGCCGGGGCTGCCCGTAAGCACCGAGTACCCGGCTGCCACGCGACTGCCGAATTGGGCCTGATCGCTGCGGATCCCGGTGTCGACCACATACACCGCCGCCCCCTGGCCGCGACCGGCCGTGTTGATACGCCCATCCAATGGCAGGTCGCGCTGATCAATACGATCAAGCCCCCAAAGACCTGTCGTGGTCGAGCGCGTGACCGCGACAGATTCCTTGACTTGGACGAGGCGGTCGAGGTTGACGTGCCGCACAGCCCGGTTGCTGCGCAGGCGGGAGACGGAGGCCTCATCCATCCGGGCGCTGAACCCGGAGATGACGTTATTGAACACATACCTGACCCGTGCGCCCCGCGCACGCTCTGCCCGGGCCAGCGTGCGCGCAGAAGATGCATTTGATGTGACAACCACAAATGGCCGCCGGACCTTCGTCGGCTCCGGCGCCCCGGCCGTCGTGGTGGTGAATGCGATGAGACCCGCCAGAACAGCGGCGCCCACCGCGAAGGTCTGATGAATCCTGAACATAGGTTGAGCGTAGAAGGGACTGCCGGCAGTCGAAATGGCCGTTCCGGCCGAGTGTTGGTTTTCTTAGGATTCGTATGTCTGGCACGCCCCCACCGGGGATGTTCCGCCGCCGCACGCACGGTGGCCGACCAGATTGTCGGACCGGGCGTGGTCGTGGTTCCGGCACTCACCCCTGGATAATCGGGCCACCATGCCCGCCGCAGTTCTGGGAGCCCCACCGACGGATGGCGCGAGCCGTGGTGCCCACGAAAGCCACACGGCGATCCCCGCGAACCCGACGGCCCAACGGCAACCGCTGCTCTCCGTAGCAGACGACCCGAGGCGGGCCTGGCCGTCCCTGCACTCCTTGCCGGTGCCGAGTGATCCGACGGCGCAGGCGACAACGGCTGGCGTCACCCCGCCATTGGTCCCGAATACGAGTGACAGAACGGCAGGCGCCCCACCCGAAAGAACTGGTCGAAACCAACCAACCAGCAGCATCAAACCCCCCGCGAGATTGGCGGCGCTGGAGCAATCCGTACATACCGTTAACACATCCCCAACCCGGGGTATCAACTTCGCGGAAAGGTCCAGCGAGATGAGTCAGGAACGAGTTCGCCGCAGGCGACGCATCGGCATTGCTGCCGCGCTTGCTGCCGGAGCAATCGGTATCGCGGCGGTCCCAACCCTGTCGGCCGCGGTCGTGTCCGGGCCCGGCACTCTTGAGGTGCACAAGGGTGGGTATCGCGATATCGCCAACAACGACGCGGATGGCTTCGCCATGCCGCTTGCCGGCGCAACAATGGAGTGGTCCACCGCCAGTTCCTTTGCGTCGGTCACCCCGTTCCCCGCGCCCACAGATGGGGCCGGGCTGGCCAGCGCATCCGTCCCCTCCGGCGACTACTGGGTGCGCGAGAAGACCCCACCCCCGAATTGGCTCTCCATCAACACACTTGAGCCATATGGGGTGCCAATGCAGTACGTGAGCACCAAGACGACGGTCACTGCTGGGGGTACCAAGCTCGCAATCCCCGGCAGCGACAGCAAGCGCTTCGTCAACGAGCGGGTGAATCCCACAATCCAGACGACCTGCCGAGCCGGGCTCGACGTGCTTATGGTCATCGATACCTCTGGTTCAACCTATGGCTTCGGGGTGGACTACCAGAATGCTGCCAATGCATTCATCACGCAGCTCGCGGGTACCAATACGTCGCTGAAGATCGCCAGTTTCGCGACCACCTCCACGCCCGGAACAACGCCGTATGACCTCTCGACCGGCGCTGGGCAGACCGACGCGCAGAACTTCGTCGCCACGGTGGCCAATGCCACGTCCGGGAGTGGCCTCACCAACTGGGATGCAGCCCTTCAGGACGCCGCAACCTCGAACGTGGACGTGGTCGTCTTCATCACCGACGGCAACCCGACGACTCACCAGACCGGATTCGACGGTCTGGCCAACATCACGTACGGGATCGCCTCTGCGAACCTCGCCAAGAATCCCGACATGCTCGACGCAACGGGTGACGAGCAGGCAATCCTCGCAGTGGGCGTGGGCAGCGGCATCGCCCTCAACAACCTGAAGGCCATCAGTGGCCCGACGGTTGG
>JBMOGE010000038.1:0-21060 GCA_049318525.1 Miltoncostaeaceae bacterium | reverse complement strand
TCACTCCGTCGCCCTGCACCGTGAAGGCCGTCACGCGGCATCCATCAACACGTCAAACAGGCTCTCCGCGTGGCGCTCCACAAATGCGGGGCCCACGCCCTTCACCTCGAGCAACTGGTCCTCACTGCGCGGGCGACGTACGGCGATCGATCTGAGTGCGGCATCGGTGCACACGGTGTAGGCGGGCTTGCCGTCGGCCCGGTCGCGTCGCCACGCACGCAGTTGCTCAAACATGGCGGAGTCGTCGGCGTCCATGTCGGGCTCGTCCACCGAGGGGGCCTTGCGGATACTCGGGACTGAAGCGGGAATGGCATCGGCCGGCAGCGGGTCGCACACGTCGCAGCACCGGCCCTCGGCGGCGCCTGCGGCGGTATCGCCGAAGTGGTCGAGGATAACCCGCCGCCTGCATGTGGGCGACTCGATGTAGCCGTTGATCGCGCGGTAGGCGGTCCATGCGCGGTCGCGGGCGATGCGGGAGTCGCCCGGTCCACGATCCTGCTGCGCAAAGCGGATGAGTCGTCCGAGGTCGGCACGCATGGCCAGCAGCACGGCCCGGCCCGGCAGGCCATCGCGCCCTGCGCGACCGGCCTCCTGGTAGTAGCCCTCGAGCGACGTGGGGATTGACCAGTGCCATACGCCGCGCACGTCGGATCGGTCGATACCCATGCCAAATGCGTTGGTGGCGGCGATGACGTCGGCACTGCCCGACATAAAGGCGTCCTGCGCCTCCTGCCGTGCAGGCCCGGCCATGCCCGCGTGGTAGCCAACCGCATTCAGCCCGCGCGCCCGCAGCCCCTCGGCAACCTCGTCGGTGGCCTTTCGCGTGCCGCAGTACACGATGGCCGGCGTGCCACCCTGCACCTCGAGCCCGGCCATGAGCACTGCCCACTTGCGCGCCACCGCACCCTTGCCCTCAAGCGGAATGACATCCAGGCTCAGGTTCGTGCGGTCGAACCCGGTGCGCACCGTCACCGGGTCGCGGAGTCCCAGTCGTGAAGCGATCTCGGCCGACACCTCGGGGGTTGCCGTGGCCGTGAGCGCCATCACGCATCGTGGCTTCAGCACCTGGCGAAGTTCGGCCAGACGCAGGTAGTCGGGGCGGAAGTCGTGCCCCCATTCGCTTACGCAGTGGGCTTCGTCAATCGCCAGCACATCAATTGGGTTGGCCTGCAGAGCCTGGGTAAAGGCCTCGTGCACGAATCGTTCAGGTGCGCACAGCACCAGTCGCGCCTCGCGCCGCCGGATCATGTCGATGGCGGCGCGCGTCTCGGCGGGCGATTGCGTGCTGGTCACCATGGCCACGGGCAGCCCAGCGGCGGCAAGGCGGGAGTGCTGATCGCTGATGAGGGCGATGAGGGGGCTCACCACCACGGTGAGGCCACCGCCGCAGAAGGCGGGAGCCTGAAAGCACAGCGACTTGCCCGACCCGGTGGGCATTACCACCAGGCTGTCGGCACCGGCCATCGCGGCGAGGATGGGGCGGTCCTGCCCGGGGCGAAGCGACGGCACGCCAAGGATGTCGAGGATGTCGCGAAGCGGGCGTGGATCGCCGCCGTCGCGTGGTGGCATGCGCCCGTCGAGCCCATCGCGCCGTGCGCGCAGGGGGGCGGCGATGCGCCCGAGCGACTGCCGTGCCTCGCCCTCCAGATCGCGCCAGTCTCCGCGCAGCGACTCAAGCAGCCGGTCCACAGTGGTGGCATCGTCGCCGCCGATCGTGCCGCCCCGCTCGGCCCGGGCGAGCACGTACGCCAGGTCGGCGACGACGTCAACTGGCATATTTGGCATGGCACTCACAGGCAGCCGAGGGTAGCGCTGTTGGCGGACCCCTAGGATTAAGGCACATGACCACCCTGAACTTCCGGCCGGCGGCCGCCCTCTCGGGTTCCGTGGCGGTTCCCCCGGACAAGTCCCTCACGCACCGGGCATTTCTGCTCGGTGCCATCTCGGACCGTGCGGTGACCGTCGAGAACCCGCTCGACTCCGAAGATACCCACGCAACCTTGCAGGCGGTTCGCGCACTCGGGGCAGGGGTGCAGGGCGGCGTGCACGACGATCGCGTGGTCATCACGGGGCGCGGCGTGCGGGGCCTCACCCCGCCACCGGTTATCGACTGCATGAACGCCGGCACCCTCATGCGCCTGGTCGCAGGCATCCTCGTTGGGCAAACGGGTGACGTCACCATCCTTGACGGTGATGAGTCGCTGTGTCGCCGTCCCATGCGCCGCATCGTTGACCCGCTGCACGCAATGGGTGCGGTGATCGAGCCCACCGACGACGGCACGCCTCCGCTTGCGGTGCGTACCGGGCGCCCCCTGCACGGTGTGGTGCACGACCTGCCGGTGGCGAGCGCGCAGGTGAAGAGCTGCCTGCTGCTGGCGGGGCTGAATGCCGAGGGTGAGACCTGGGTGCGCGAGCCGGTGCCCTCGCGGGATCACACCGAGCGCATGCTGCGCGCGGCCGGTGTGGATCTGCTGGAGCGCGACGGCATGGTCGGCGTCCGTGGCCCGGTGGCCACGCTGTCGTTGCCCGACATCCGCGTGCCCGGAGACTTCTCGTCGGCCGCCTTCGCCATCGTTGCGGGTGTGCTGCGTGGCGATCCCGAGGTACGCGTGACCGGCGTCAATCTCAACCCCGGCCGCACGGGCCTGCTCGGCGTGCTCGCGCGCATGGGTGCCGACGTGCGTGTGGAGGTTGGCGCGGACGTGGCCGGCGAGCCCTGCGGCGACATCGTTGTGCGACGCACCAGCCTGCTGCAGGCCACCGACGTGACGGCGGTCGAAGTGCCGTCGATGGTTGATGAGCTGCCGCTGGTGGGTCTGCTCGGCGCGCTTGCGGCGGGCGTTACCACGGTGAGCGGGGCGCACGAGTTGCGCGTGAAGGAGAGCGACCGAGTGGCCACCGTGGTGGGCCTGCTGCGTGCGGTTGGGGCCACGGCCGATGAGCGCGACGACGGATTTGTGGTGACGGGTGGACGGTCAATTCCAGGTGGTGAGGTGCAGAGCGACGGCGACCACCGCCTGGCCATGCTGGGTGCGCTTGCCGGGATGGCCAGCGAGGGCGGCGTCACCGTGCACGGATTTGAGGCATCTGCAGTGTCGTACCCCGGGTTTGTGGACGACATGGCGTCACTTGGGGCGCAGGTCGAATGATCGTGGCCATCGACGGCCCGGCTGGGGCGGGCAAGAGCACCGTTGCCCGCGCGGTGGCCGATGCGCTTGGCGTGGGCTATGTGGACACCGGTGCCATGTACCGCGCACTCACCCTGCTCGCGCTGCGATCTGGCGTTGACCTGGGCGACGATGCCGCGCTGGCTGACCTTGCGCGCGCCAATCCCGTGCGCCTCGACCACGGCAGCACCGGCCTTCGCGTGTACATCGCCGGCGATGACGTGACCATGGCGATCCGCGAGGCCGACGTGACCGGCGCGGTGTCACAGGTGGCCGCGCACCCCGGCGTGCGGGCAGAAATGGTGGATCGCCAACGCGACATCATGGGCGCAGGCGACTGGGTATCCGACGGCCGCGACATCGGCAGCGTGGTGTGCCCGGATGCCGCGGTGAAGGTGTTCCTGACCGCCTCGGTTGACGAGCGCGCACGTCGTCGGCACGCGGAGCTCGTGGCGCGCGGCGAGCAGGTGGACCTGCGGGTCATCCGCGACGACGTTGAGCGGCGCGATCACGCCGACTCCTCACGCGCGGCGAGTCCGCTGGTTGTGGCCGATGGCGCCGTCATTCTCGACACCACAGGCATGGGCATTGACGAGGTCATACGCCGAATTGCAGGCATGGCAGCGGAGGCCCGGTCGTGAGTGAGCCGGAGCACACCGAAAGCCCCGCCGACCAGGTACAGCACCGCATGTGGTTCTGGTGGATCTGCGCCGAACTGATGTCGGTGGTGTACCGGCTCTGGTTCCGAATACGAGTGCGGGGCAAGGAACACGTGCCGCGTACCGGTGGCGTGCTGATCGTGTGCAACCACCTGAGCAACTTCGATCCGCCCATGCTGGGCTGGGCCAGCCGCCCCCGCAAGTCGTTCTACATGGGCAAGAAGGAACTCTTTGACAGCCGCGTCTCCGCCTGGATGATCTCGTCGCTGGGGGCCTTTCCCGTCGACCGCGGCGGCATGGACCGCACTGCCGTGCGCGTCGCGCGCGACCTGCTCGCGCGCGGCGAGTCGGTGCTCATGTTCCCAGAGGGCACGCGGTCCACCGACGGCGCGCTGCGGGCGGCATTTCCGGGTGCGGGTTCCATGGGCATGGCCGAAGGTGTCACCATTGTGCCCGCGGCCATCTGGGGCAGCCAGTTCAAGCGGGGTCCCGTGCGCGTGGTGTTTGGCCCGCCGGTTGCGTCGGATGGGCTTGCCGCTGGCACAAAAGGTGCCAGGGCCGTGGAGTTGACCAACAGGATGATGCAGGCAATTGCCGATCTCGTGCCACTTGCGGGCGGCCCACAGCAGGTTGTGAATGACGGCACGCCGTCACTGGAGAAGGACTGATGGCCGACGAAAATCCAACTACGCCTCCGGGCGGCAACGAGAAGGCATCGCGCCCGGGGCTTCCCGATCGCCCGCGCGGCCGTGAGCGCCATGCCGCACGCGGCAGCACGGTCGTCAGCAACCAGCCCGTGGTGGCGGTGGTGGGCTACCCGAATGTGGGCAAGTCCACGCTGTTCAACCGGCTCACCGGGCGCCGTGAGGCCGTGGTGGATTCCATGCCCGGGGTCACCCGTGATCGCCGTCAGGGTGGCGCGGAGTGGAACGGCGTGCAATTCCAGATCCTCGACACCGGTGGTATCGACGACGCCGACGCGTCGGACATGGCCAGGGAGATCTCGTCGCAGGCCATCCGGGCAATTGACGAGGCCGATCTGATCCTGTTCGTCGTCGACGCCATGGCGGGGGCCACCACGGGCGATCTCGAGGTTGCCGAACGGCTGCGTCGCTCGCACCGGCCCATCATCGTTGTGGCCAACAAGTGCGACAACGACGAGGCCGAGCTGCGCGCCCAGTCGCTGTGGGGCCTCGGCCTCGGCGAGGTGGTGTGCGTGTCGGCACTGCATGGCCGCAGCATCGGAGACTTCCTCGACGTGCTTGTGGAGAGCCTTCCCGAGGTCGATGAGGTGTACGACGAGCGGCTCGAGCGCCTGCCGGCGTTCTGCATCATCGGTCGCCCGAATGTGGGCAAGAGCTCCATCCTCAACGCCATGCTGGGCGAGAACCGCATGATCGTGCACGACGTCCCCGGCACCACGCGCGATCCCGTTGACACCATCATCGAGGTGGATGGGGAAGAGGTGGTGCTCATCGACACCGCCGGCCTGCGTCGCCGCGGCCGCATGCGCCACCGCATCGAGCAGTACAGCCAGATCCGCGCCATCGAATCAGCCGAGCGCGCTGACGTGGCGATCGTTGTGGCCGACGCCACAGAGGGCATCACCGAGGCCGATCTGGCGGCGTGCGACCAGGCCGCCCACTCACACTGCGCCACCATACTGGTGCTCAACAAGTGGGATGTCGCCCAGCCCGACGTCATCGACCTGCGGGGTCGTGTGCACCGCAAGAGCCGTCAGCACCCGGCCATCATCGTGTGCTCTGCGCTCACGGGGGAGGGCGTGGATCGCATCCTGCCCGCCGCATTGCGCCTGCATGCCAAGAGCTGCACCCGCATCTCCACCAAGGCGCTCAACAATGCGCTGCGCGATCTTGCCACCGAGCGCCCGGGGCCGCGTGAGGGCAACAAGCGTCTTTCCATGCGCTTTCTGGTGCAGACCGGCGTCAACCCGCCGGTATTCCGCCTTGAGGTGAACGACCGCACGCTCATGACCCGCGACTACGGGTTCTGGCTGGAGAACCGCCTGCGTGAGCACTTCGACCTCGACGGCGTGCCCGTGGACATTGAGGTGAGGAGCCGCAGGTGAGCCGCGTGGTCGTCATCGGAGCGGGCGCGTGGGGGTGCACCTTTGCTCAGGTGGCCGCCCTCGCCGGGTCGGATGTCACCCTCGTGTGCCACACGGCGGCCCAGGCCGGCACCCTGGGTACCACGCGCCACGACGCCCGGCACCTGGGTGAGATCGCGCTCCCTCAGTCCGTGCACGTCACGCATGTGGACGATCCGGCTTGGGCAGATGGCGCCACGCTGGTGGTCATCGCCCTGCCATCGCGCGCCATCTCCACCGAGGCGCCGCGCATCGCCGCCGCATTGCCAGCGGGGTGCGGGGTGCTGTCGCTCACCAAGGGGCTTGAGCCCGGCACAGGTCGCCTGCTGTCTGCCGTCTGGCGCGATGCCCTGGGGCCCGGGGTTCCGTTCGCGGTGCTGTCGGGTCCGAATCATGCGGAGGAGGTCGCGGCGGGCCAGCCCGCTGCCGCCGTGGTGTCGGGTGACCTCGCGCTGGCCGAACTCGTGCAGGCCACGGTGTCGGGCCCGGCATTTCGCGTGTACGTCAACGGTGACCTCGGCGGGGTGGAACTGTGCGGTGCCGCCAAGAATGTCATCGCCCTCGCCGCCGGAATGTCCGATGGCCTCGGGTTCGGCGATAACGCCAAGGCTGCGCTCATTACCCGCGGCCTGGCTGAGATGAGCCGCCTCGGTGCCAGTTCGGGGTGCAACGACGCCACATTCCGCGGGCTCGCCGGCATGGGCGACCTCGTCGCCACCTGCACCAGCCGCCACAGCCGTAATCGCCGCGCGGGCGAGTTGATCGCCACGGGCACACCTGCCGACCAGGTGGAGGCGGTAATCGGTCAAACGGTCGAGGGGCTCGCCACGGTTCGGTCGCTGCTGGCGCGCGCCGAGGGCGTGGGGGTCGAGCTTCCCATCAGCGCACAGGTGGCAGCAGCCGCCTTTGAGGGCCGATCGCCCGCCGAGTGCCTGCGCGCATTGATGTCGCGTGCACCTGCGTCAGAGGCGTGACGCCTCCGTTGCATCCCTAACCGACCCTTTACCAACGGCGCGCCGCTGTGACTGCGCGCCGGGATACCCTCGTGAGGTCCCGCTGACGCCCGGAGGTCATCCCGTAATGAGCACGCCCACGCATGGCAGTCGACGCAGGCGCTACATCATCCCCGTGGTTGCGATCGCCGCGGTTGGCGCAGCGGGAGGGGCCGTCGTGCTCTCTGGCTGCGGCAGCACTGCATCGGCCGGATCCACCGCGGCATCGGTTGCCGGATACATCCCGGCATCCAGCCCTGTGTACGTGCAGGTGTCCACCGACACCACCGGCGCGCAGTGGACCCAGCTCATCGATCTGGCACAGATGTTTCCGTCGTACGGGACGATGGAGAAGGAGCTGAGGGCCGATCTGGCGCGCGAGGGCATCTCGTGGGAGAAGGATCTGCGCCCGCTCCTCGGCGAGGCTGCCGCGCTGGCCACCACCAAGGTCCCTGACACCGCGGCTGTGACCAAGGGCGCGCTCACCGATCCAGCCGGGGCAACCGGACGCGCGTTGGCCGCGGCGGCCGACCAGCCGGTGCTCGCTGTGATGCAGATCGCCGAGGGCAAGTCCGACCAGGTGAAGGCGCTGCTTGCCGATCCTGGCAATGGGGGGCTCAAGAGCACAGGCGACTACAACGGCGCCACACTGCTCGCCGCGCCCACCGATGGCATGCATGCTGCGGTCACCGCGGATGCGCTCATCATCGGGTCATCCGAGGCCGTTGTGAAGCAGGCGATTGATGCCCATGCGACCGGCGGCGATCAGGCCCTGTCGGGCGTCTTCCGCTTTAACGACGCGCTGGCGCTGCTGCCCAAGGATGTCTTCGCGATGGCGTACGTGAATCTCGAGGAGATGGGCAAGGGCGCGCTCTCCGGCATCCCTCAGGTGGAGAACCTCGTGGGTGGGCAGATCACCGGGGCCGCCGCCATGTCGGTTACCGCGCAGCCGGATGGCCTGCGCGTGAAGGCCGTACTCGTGGACACCCCGCCGATGACCGACCAGAAGGCCTACACCCCCACCCTCATGAAGAACGCGCCAGCCGACTCCGTGGCGTACCTCGGCTTCAACCGTCTTGCCGACACCGTGGAGCAGGTGCTGCAGTCGGTCGAGTCGAGTTCGTCGGCGGAAACCAAGAAGCAGATTGACTCCGTGCTTGCACAGGCGCCACTGCTTCTGGGCGTGGACGGTGCCGACCTCAAGAACCTCACCGGCGGGGAGCACGCAGTGGTGGTGACTGGCGGGCAGGCCATGCCGGGCGTCTCGCTGGCGCTGCAGACCGGAGATGGCGCACAGGCCACCAGCACGCTCACGTCGTTGTCAAAGGGGATCCCGGCGCTGATGTCAACGTTCGGTGGTGCCAAGGGCACCACGAAGGGGTCTGTCGCGGTGGACCTGAATGGCGTGAAGGGTCAGCAGCTGAGCATTGGGAAGACCGGCAATGTGGTGTGGGGCGTCAAGGGTGATCTGGCCGTCATCGGCAGCCGCGCAGGTGCCGTGGCATCGGTGCTGGCACCGAAGACGGGCGCGACGCTGGCCGACTCAAAGGCGTTCCAGGATGCCACCCAGGGAATGCCCGATCAGGTCACCGGCCTTGCGTGGGTGAATGTCCCCGCGGCGATGACGCTGATGGCGGCCAACGGCGCATTCGCCGGCAAGGACGGTGCACAGCACCGGGAGAGCCTCTCGCATGTCTCGGGAATCGCCGCGTGGGGGACTCAGGGCGAGAACCCCACCGTCGAAGTCTTCCTGGGCCTGAAGAAGTAGCGGCACCGGCGCCCGGCGCCCCTCATCGGGGTGCCGGGCGGACGCGTGACGCAGGCGGTGAGGCCCGCTGATACCCTCGCTCGCTGGATTCAAGGCAAGGAGCCCAATGAGCGAGTACCTCTTCACCTCGGAGTCGGTTACCGAGGGTCATCCCGACAAGATCGCTGACCAGATCTCGGATGGCGTCCTCGACGCCATCCTCGCGCAGGACCCAATGGGTCGTGTGGCATGCGAGACCCTCATCACGACAGGCCAGGTGATGATCGCCGGCGAGGTCACCACGACCGCCAACATCGACATCCCAAGAATCGTGCGCGACACCATCACGCACATCGGGTACACCGACTCGCGCTATGGCTTTGACGCCGAGACGTGCGGAATCTCGGTGGCACTCGACAAGCAGAGCCCGGATATCGGGCAGGGCGTCACGACCGCGTACGAGAAGCGTGCCGGTGGCGAGGAGGATCCGTACGACTCCCAGGGTGCAGGCGACCAGGGGCTGATGTTCGGCTTCGCATGCACCGAGACCCCTGTGCTGATGCCGCTGCCAATCATCCTGGCGCACCGCTTGGTTGAGCGGCTGTCGGCAGAGCGGCGCGGCGCACTCGACTACCTGCGCCCCGACGGCAAGTCGCAGGTGAGCGTGCGCTACGACGGCATCGTCCCGGTGGGCGTGGACGCCGTGGTGATCAGCAGTCAGCACTCCGAGGACGTGTCACAGGAGATGATCCACGAGGACGTCACGCGCCGGGTAATCCAGCCGGTGCTTGAGGAGTTTGGCGTGTGGAACCCCGAGATCCGCCTGTACATCAACCCCACGGGCAAATTTGTGATTGGTGGCCCCATGGGCGACTGCGGCTTGACCGGCCGCAAGATCATCGTGGACACCTACGGTGGAATGGCACGGCATGGCGGCGGTGCCTTCTCGGGCAAGGACCCCTCGAAGGTGGACCGCTCGGCCGCGTACGCCGCCCGGTGGGTTGCCAAGAACGTGGTGGCCGCGGGCCTGGCGGACCGCTGCGAGGTGCAGGTGGCGTACGCCATCGGCGTGGCGCACCCGGTGTCGATCAACGTGCAGACATTCGGCACCGAGAAGCGGCCGATCGACAAGATCGTCAAGTGGGTGAGCGAGAACTTCGACCTGCGCCCTGCCGCGCTGATCGACAGCCTCGACCTGCGCCGCCCGATCTACCAGAAGACCGCCGCATTCGGCCACTTCGGCCGTACCGAGCCGGAATTCACCTGGGAGAACACCGATATCGGCCGGGCCTTCGCCGACTGATGTGAGCGTTGGGGGGACGGCCGCCCAGGTCGTCCCCCTCGTCGCCGCCCGCGCCCTTGACGGGGCGCTGGACTACGCGGTGCCCGCCGCGCTGGATTCGGCCGTGGTGCCCGGGGTGCTGGTCGCCGTGCGGCTGGGGCCACGCGCGGTGCTGGGCGTGGTGATGAGCCGCGAGCCCGCAACGCATAAGGGCCGCCTGCAGCCGGTGGCAGGCGTGGTTGATGCCCCGGTGGTACCCGCCGACCTGCTGGACCTTGCCCGGTGGGTAGCCCGGCGCACGCTGAGCCCGCTCGGCACATGTCTCAAGTTGGTGCTGCCACCCGGTGCAGAGGGGGCGCTCAGGCGCGGCCCAGAGGGCACGTGGTCGCTCGGCGCGCCCACCGGCCAGGGGCGCGAACGGCTGGTGGCCCGTGCGGTGCCGGGCGCGGAGGCCCCTGATGGCCGACGCGCGACCGTGCTCGCCCAACTTCTGGCCAGCGGCGGCGTGCTGCAGGCGGCCGATCTTGTACGTGCGGCGGGTACCACCATGCCAACGCTCAAGCGCATGGCCGACGCCGGCCAGATCACGTTGACGGCCGAACGTGCAGATGCCAGCGGGCTCAACTGGTTTGGCCCGGCTCCAGATCCCGACACGCCACCGGAACTCACTCCTGATCAGACGGTGGCCGTGGATCGGGTGATCCAGGCGATTGATGCCCCGGGGGCCGATGCGCTGCTTCTGCATGGCGTGACCGGCTCGGGCAAGACCGAGGTGTACCTGCGTGCCATTGAGGCGGCACGGGCGCGGGGCAGATCGAGTCTGGTTCTTGTGCCCGAGATCGCACTCACCCCGCAGTTTCTGGGTCGGCTCCGTGCCCGGCTGGGCGAGCGTGTGGCCGTGTGGCACTCGGCGCTGGCACCGGCCGAGCGCGCCGCAGAGGACCGGCGCATCCGATCCGGGGAGGCCGACGTGGTGATGGGTGCCCGAAGTGCGGTGTTCGCCCCGCTGCGCAACATTGGTCTGGTGGTGGTGGACGAGGAGCACGACTCGTCGTACAAGCAGGACTCCACTCCGCGCTACGACGCCCGGCAGGTGGCGTACAAGCGCGCCACCGATGCCGGTGCAGCACTGGTATACGGCAGCGCCACGCCGCGCCCTGAGGCCTGGCATGCGCTTCCGCGCATCACGCTGGCCGAGCGCGCCGACGGTGCCGTGCTGCCGCCGATTGATGTCGTGGACATGCGTACCCAGCACGCGGGCCCGATCTCACGGCCGCTGGCCCGGGCCCTGCAGGAGGCCGCAGACCGGGGCGACAAGGCCATCGTGCTGCTCAACCGCCGGGGGTTCTCGCGCACCACGCTGTGCCGGGACTGCGGATGGATCGCCCGCTGCCCCGATTGCGATGTGCCGATGGTGCTGCACCGTGATGGCGGCCCCGAGCGACTCGTGTGCCACCACTGCGGCCTGGAACGCGATCAGCCGAGCGCATGCCCCTCGTGCCGCTCGGTGAACGTGGGGCGTCAGGGCTCGGGTACTCAGGCATTGGAAGAGGCGCTGGCAAATGTGGTGCCCGATACCCGCCTCGTGCGTCTCGATGCCGATAGCGCCGCGAAGCGCGGTGGCATCGTGGCCCTTCTCGCCGAGTTCAGCGCACCCGGCCCCGCGATCCTTCTGGGCACGCAGATGGTTGCCAAGGGTCACGACCTGCCCGACGTCACGGTGGCCGCGGTGCTCGATGCCGACGCGGCGCTGCAGCATGCGGACTTCCGGGCAGAGGAGCGCACGTTCTCGCTCATCGTGCAGCTGGCGGGGCGTGCCGGGCGGCGCAAGGGTGAGCCCGCCCGTGTTGTGGTGCAGGCGTGGGAGCCCGCGGCCCGCGCGGTGCAACTGGGTTCCCGGCACGCGGTGGAGGAGTTTCTCGAGGGCGAGATCGGCCGCAGGCAGGCGAGGGGAATGCCACCACATGGGCACCTGCTGCGAATCGTGATCGAGGGCGACAACCCGGCGCGCGTCACCGAAGTGGCGGAGGCCCTGGCAGAGGATCTGGCCATGGACGATCCCGAGGTGACGGTGCGTGGTCCGTCGCGACTTCACCGGCTGCGTGGGCGCACCCGCCGGGCAATACTTCTGCAGGCACCCTTGTCGTCAACCCTCACTACGGCCACGCGACGGGTACTTGCTGCCTCTGGGGTTCCCGGAGGAGTGAGGATCGGCATTGACGTCGATCCTCAGGACACCTGAGAAAACACCAGCACACGCCTCGGCGTCCGGTACCCTCCCGGCGTTCGAAGTCCACGTCCCTGAGGTAATCCATGCCCGTTCCGCGCCTGTTCGCAGCCCAGTCCGATTCCCGTGAGCAGTGGACCCACGTGCTGGCGTCCGTGCTGGCGCTTGCCGGTAACGACACACGTACCGCGCTGCTGCGTGAGTTCACCGACGAAGACATCCCCGGCATCGAGAACACCGTGGTGCGCGAGTTCGCACCCGCCGGCGACGACGTCATCGACATCGTGGTTCAGGAGCGCAACAAGAAGTGGGCCTTCGCAATCCAGACATCGCTCGCGTTCCAGGGCGACATCCAGGCCCGCCTCAGCCGTGCTGCGGGGGCGCTCTCGGACTACGGTCGCGTCATCGTGATGGGCATCACCCCAGACCGGAAGCCCGGCCCGTACATCGAGGCCGTGCGCGCCGAGGGCATTGACGCCCGGTACTGCTCGTGGCTGCGGGTGCGCGACTGGGTGCAGGAGCGCCCCGAGCGCGGCAAGGCCGAGGGCGTGCCATACGCGGTGCTGAAGGAGGCCGAGTACGTGCTCACGCCAAACGTGGCCGAGCTCTACCGCCTTGAGGACATCATTCCCACGGTGCCGCTTGAGGCGCGCGAAGCCGCCACTGCCGTGTATTTCGGGCTGAACGACCTGTCCCCGGCCCCGCGTATCGACCAGCACGACGACGGTGCCACAGCGATCTTCCCGCGCACCGGTGACCCGCAGGCCGAGCTGATCATCCGTGGCGGTAGCGCCAACCTGGTGCTGAACGCCCAGGTGGGATCGGTCACCGGTTCCACCGACCGCCCCGGCTGGGGTGCGTTGGCAATTGGGTCGGACGCCGATTGGGAGCTGGGCGGATCGTCCGCCCTCGCCACCGCGCGCCGCCTGCTTCCGAGGAAGCGGTAGCCATCACGGCCGGCGCGGGCATCCACGACGGGATCATCGCCGGCCGCTGGGTCGTCGGGGCTCCCATCGCCCACGGCGGCCAGGCAACGGTCCATCACGCGCACCACCTATCGCTTGGGCGTGCGGCGGCCATCAAGATCTTCCATCCGCATGTGTGGGCCGACGATGGCTTCCGCACGCGGTTTCGTCGCGAGTGCGAGGCACTGGTGGCATTGGAGCACCCCAACGTCATCCCGGTGCTTGACGCGGGGAAGAGCGATGGCGTGGGGTGGATCGTGATGCATCTCGCCACCGGCGGCAGCCTGGACGACCGGTTGCGCGAAGGCGTGCTGGATCCCGAGGTGGCCGTGCGCATTCTGCGCCAGGTCGCATCGGCGCTCGATGCGGCACATGAGGCGGGCCGCCTGCACCGGGACGTGAAGCCGGCCAACGTCCTTCTCGAACCCGATGGGCACGCGTGGCTCGCCGATTTCGGCGTCGCCCGGCCCGTGGGTGGTACCACCACGATTCCCGGTCAGATGGTCGGCACCGCCGCGTACATGGCACCCGAGGTCATCTCCGGGGGCCGCCCGCAGGCCTCAGCCGACATCTACGGCTTCGCCTGCATGGCATTCGAAGTGCTGACCGGCGCGCGCCCGTACCCGGACGCCGAGGTGGGCACGGTGCTGTTTGCACACATGGAGCGAGCCGTGCCCCGGGCACGCAGCGTGCGCGGCGACCTGTCGGTGGGTATGGAGCAGGCGCTTTCGTGGGGGCTGGCCAAGGATCCCCGTGACCGTCCGCGCACGGCGACCGCGCTGGTGGATGCCCTGGCCGTGACGCTGCCCGGTCCGGGGGCCACGATTCCCATGCCGCAGTTGGTTTCCGGCGTACCACCGCGCCACCGCGTGCGCGGGTCGCTCGCGGTGATCGCAGTCGGATCGCTCGCGTTGGTGGCGTCCGCCGCCGGCCTTGCGTGGATGCAGTTCGGCCCGGCCGGGGGGGCAGCCGCGCCGCCGGTGGCAAAGCCGCTGCCCCTGATCCCGACGCCCACTGGCGACGTGACGGGCCTTGCGGCTCCGGTCGGCACGATCCCGGGGGTGAGGGCTGCTGATCTCACCGCCACCGCCGTGCTGAGCGGCGGCCTTCACGCCTATGCGGTGGAGGCTGGTCCCGGCCGTTCGCCCGACGCCGTTGCCCGGGCGGTGGCAGGGGGCCTTGCGGCATCCGGCCTGCGCACCGCAACGGTTGACCTCAATAGCGATGGCACCGCCGTCATCGCGGCGGATCCCGCAGACTTCCTGCGCGTGGGGCAGTCGTGGGTGGTCGCTGAGGTGCCGTCGTCGACGGCTGGGGCTGCCGACCTTGTCGTTGTGGCCAAGGGCGACAATGGCGCCGCAGTGCGGTGGATGGATGCCCTCTCCGCTGCCCGTCCCGCCCAGGTGCTGGCACCCGGCTGACCGGCAGCGCGCTGTAGGCCGGTGGTACCCTGCGGTCATGGCGCGACGTTCATTTGAGGAGCCTGAGCTCGAGGCGCTGCGGCTCGCCGCGCTCGAGCACGTGCGCCAATACGGCGACCCCGTACTGCGTACACCGGCTGAGCGCATCGAGGTATTCGACGAATCCCTCATCGCCGAGGTCCATGAGATGGCGCGCATCATGGAGGACGGCCGGGGGGTCGGACTTGCGGCGCCGCAACTTGGACGCCTGCGCCGGCTCATCACCATCGCGCCATTCGATGATGGCGCCGTACATGCATTTGTGAACCCCGAAATCATTGAGCACTCCGACGAAACCGGGGTGGCCACCGAAGGGTGCCTCTCGATCGGTGAGATCAACGTCGAGGTGGAGCGCTACGACTGGATCCGCGTACGGGCGCAGGACCTGAACGGCACGCAGTTTGAGGCCGTGATCGAGGACTTCCCGGCTCGCGTGGTGCAGCACGAGATCGATCACCTCGACGGCATCCTTATTCTCGATCGGGCCTCGCCAGAGGATCGCCGCGCTGCCCTCGCCGAGTTACGCGACTCGCTTCTGCCGAGCACGTAGGGCCGTGCCATGCGGGTGATCTTCGCCGGTAGCCCCGAGCCTGCCGTTCCCGTGCTGCGCGCCCTCGTGGCATCGCACCACGACGTCGTGCTGGTGGTCACGCGTGAGGATCGCCCCAGGGGCAGATCGAAGACGCCGGTCCCCACTCCGGTGGGCGCGGTGGCACACGAATTGGGCATCCCAACCCTCAAACCGGCATCGATCAACGCGCCGGAGTCGCTCCAGGTACTGCGCGATGCCGACGCGGGTGCGATCGCGGTCGCGGCCTTCGGGCAGATCCTGCGCGACGACGTCCTTGCCGGGTGGCCGTGCATCAACGTGCACTACTCGCTGCTTCCCGCCTACCGCGGGGCGGCTCCCGTGGAGCGGGCGCTCATGGACTGTGCTGATCGCATGGGCACCACGATCATGCAGATGGATGCGGGGCTCGACACCGGCCCCGTCATCGAGTCCGTCGTACTTGAGGTGACCAGCGACGATGACGCAGGCTCGGTGCTGCAGAAGATGGCCGAGGTATCTGGGCCGGCGCTCGTGCGCGCGCTTGATGCGGTTGAGGCGGGCACGCTGGTGGCCGTGCCCCAGCCAGCTGAGGGATCGTCGGTCGCAGCCAAGATCACCGATGCGGACCGGCTGATTGACCCCTCGCGACCCGCCCGTGAACTGGTGGGCCAGGTCCGTGCCCTCTCCCCGCATATCGGTGCGGTGTTGCACATTGATGGACAGCCGTTCAAGGTGTGGCGTACACGGGAGTGGGAAGCACCCGCACCCGCCGGGCTGACGGCCGATTCCGGTGCACTGCTGCTCGGAACGGCCACCAACGGCCTGCAGATCCTCGACATCCAGCCGCCCGGCAAGGGCCGCATGCCAATCGACGCCTTCCTGAGGGGGTACCGCGGTGAGCTCGACCTCACGTCCCCGTAAGGGTGAGCCTGGAATGGGCGGTGCCGCGCCGGCACGCCGCGTGGCGCTGCGCGTGCTGCGCCGGGTGGATGACGGCGCATACGCAGACCGCGCATTCACGGCCGAGGCCAACCGGTTCGAGCTCGACCCGCGCGACCGTCAGCAGGCCCAGCGTCTTGTGTTCGGCACCGTGCAGATGCGTCGAACCCTTGACTGGCTCATTGATGGTGCAGCCGAACGCCCCGATCGCATTGAGCCCGGGGTGCGCGACGTGTTGCGCCTGGGGACGTACGAGATCATTGCGTCCGATGGCACGCCCGATCGCGCCGCGGTAGATCAGGCGGTGCACCTCGCGCGCATGCTCCCCGGGCACCGCGACAGGGCGCCCGCCCGTGGTGGCCTGGTGAATGCCGTGCTTCGACGCATCGCGAGTGAGGGGCCAGCCAGGCTGGCCGCGCTGGGCCCCGCCGACTCGGCACTCGCCAACTCATTCCCCGACTGGATTGCGGATGGCCTGGTGCGCTCGCTGGGGCAGGACGACGCAAACGCCGTGATGGCCGCAGCCAACACGGCAAGCGAGTCAGCCGTGCGCTGGAATCCGCTGCGTGGGCCCCGTACGGAGTTGGAACAGGAGATGCCCGCGTGGCACGGCGATCCACTGCTGCCCGAGGCCCTGGTACTGGACGAGCCATTCGCGCTTGAAGACTCCGCAGCATTCGCCAGCGGGTTGGTGATGGGCCAGAGCCGCGCGTCGATGATCCCGGCCAGAGCACTCGACCCGCAGCCCGGGGAGCGCATCCTCGACATGTGTGCCGCACCGGGTGCCAAGGCGACACAGCTTGCGGCCCTTGCCGACGGCAAGGCCGAGATCGTGGCAATCGAGATGCACGCGTCGCGCGCCAGCGGCCTTCGCGAGGTGGCAGAGCGCATGGGTGCCCCGATGACCGTGATCGATGGCGATGCCCGCGAGGTGGAGATCCCAGGTGGGTTGTTTGACGCCGTGCTGGTTGATGCGCCATGCACTGGGACCGGGGTACTGGCCTCGCGTCCGGATGCGCGTTGGCGTCGTCGCGAGGAGGCACTGGCACCGCTGGTGGAGATTCAACAGGGACTTCTGAATCGTGCACTCACCCTGGTGAAGCCCGGTGGGCGCGTGGTGTATTCCACCTGCAGCCTGCTGCGTGAGGAGAACGAGGACGTCGTGCGCGCATCCGGCGGCGAGATTGAGGACCTGACGACGCGATTCCCCGGAATGGCGTCACCCGACCTGCCGGGTGCACTGCGCCTGCTCCCGCACGTGAATGGCACTGATGGCTTCTTCGTCGCACGACTCGTGGGCCGATAACCTGCCGCCCATGCCCGTGGCACCTCGCACACCCACAATCTGCCCGTCGCTCATGTCGGCTGACGCCATGCGGCTGGGCGACCAGGTAGATGCGCTCATGGCGCAGGGCGCGCGGGTGTTCCACATCGACGTGATGGATGGGCATTTCGTGCCGAACCTGATGCTGGGGACCGGCACGACCCGTGGGGTGGCCGATCGCGTGCACCCGTCAGGTGGCATCGTCGACGTGCACCTCATGGTGTCGCGGCCGGGCGATGCCATCCGCTGGTTTGCGCCCCATGCCGACATGATCAGCGTGCATGTGGAGGCAGATCCGCACCCACACCAGCTGCTCACCGAGATCCGCGCAGCAGGGTGTCTGGCGGGGCTTGCGATCAACCCCGGCACGCCGCTTGAGGCCGTCATCCCGTTGATTGAGCGCATCGACTACGTCAACTGCATGGGCGTCAACCCGGGGTTCAGCGGGCAGTCATTCATTCCCGAGACCATCGGGCGCCTGATCGCCCTGCGCGACCTTCTGCCCGATCGCGTGCTGCTTCAGGTGGATGGCGGGGTGGGCCCCACGAACGCGGCATCGACGCGCGCGGCGGGAGCCGACCTCATCGTGTCGGCATCGGCCCTCTTTGGAGCCCCCGACCCAGTGGCCGCGTATGTCGACCTGACCGATCGGATTCTGGCGGCGTGACCCCGGCCGGCCGGCCGACGGCGGCCGAGCGCACCCTGCTTGCCCGGGCATGCGATCTGGCCCTGCGTGCCCGTGGACAGGTGAGTCCGAACCCTGCCGTCGGCGCGGTGATCGCGCGTGATGGCGAGGTCGTGGGGGAGGGGTGGCATACCGGCCCCGGCAGGCTTCATGCCGAGCCCGAGGCCATTGCGGCTGCGGGCGCTTCGACGCGCGGCGCCACTCTCGTATGCACACTTGAGCCGTGCTCCCACACGGGGCGCACCGGTCCGTGCACAGATGCAGTGATTGCCGCGGGCATCACACGGGTTGTGGTGGGAACCCTCGACCCGCTTGAGCGCACGCGCGGGCAGGGCGTGAAAATCCTCACCGACGCGGGCATCGAGGTGGTTGTTGCCGATGGCGAAGACGCCGATCGCGCACGCGAGGTGGCCTCGCCATTTCTCACCTGGGCGGCCACGGGGCGGCCGGAGGTGATGCTGAAGATGGCGGCGTCGCTTGACGGCCGCGTCGCCACCCGCACCGGCAATACCCGCTGGATCTCCGGCCCGGAGGCCCGCGCGCTGGTGCACCGCTGGCGTGCCGAGATGGACGCCGTGGGTGTGGGTATCGGAACGGCCGACGCCGACGACCCGTCGCTGACCGCCCGCGACGTCGACCCGGCACCCCTGAGCCACGCCACCCGTGTGGTGTTCGACCCGCATGCCCGGCTGCGCCTCGATTCGGTGCTCGTGAGGACGGCCCGGGAGATTCCCGTGGTTGTGCTGGCCGGGTCGCTGGCCACGCCGGAGCGGGTGGATGCGCTTCGGGCGGCCGGTGTTGATGTTGAGGTGGGGCAGGCGGACCACGGCGCGGCATTCCTTGCCGAGGGGCTTGATGCCCTTGGGCGACGCGAGATCCAGTCCATTCTGGTGGAGGGCGGTCCCACGGTTGCCGGCGCCCTGCTTGAGGCGCACCTGGTGGACCGGTTGGCCTGGGTGGTGGCCCCCATCGTCATTGGCGGTGATGGCGCCCCGGTTGCGGTACGGGGTGTGGGCGCCGACCAGATCGCCGATGCGGCGAGGATCCCGACACCCCGCGTGGAACGCCTTGGCGACGATGTGCTGCTGATCGGGCGGCTGCGTCCCGTGCCTGGGGGGATTGCCTGATGTTCACCGGTCTTGTTGAGGAGATGGGCACGGTGCGCGAGCGGGTGCCCAGCGCGGCCGGGGCGCGGCTGGTCATCACCTGCGGCGTGGTGCGGGAGGGGCTTGCCATCGGCGACTCCGTTGCCATCAACGGTGCATGTCTCACGGTGGTGGAACTGACCGACGACTCCTTCGCGGTGGATTGTGTGGAGGAGACCCTCCGGCGCACCTCGGTGGGCGACCGCCATGCCGGGGACCAGGTGAACCTGGAGCGGGCCATGCGGGTGGGCGACCGCCTGGGCGGTCACATCGTGCAGGGGCATGTGGATGGCACGGGCACCGTGCGTGGCATCACGCCCGAGGGCGACGGCGTGCTCATGTCAATCGCCTGCCCGGATGAGATCCTGCGGTACGTCGTGGAGAAGGGCTCAATCACCGTTGATGGCGTGAGTCTGACCGTGGCGAGCCGGGATGCAGACGGCTTCACGATCGCACTCATCCCGCACACCATGGCTGCCACGACGCTCGGGCGTGACGCAGTGGGCCGAAGTGTCAACTTAGAGGCCGATGTGGTGGCAAAGTACGTGGAGGCGCTGGTTCGCCCGCACATCCCGGGGGAGAGACCTCCTGAGCACTGAGACGACGCCTTTCTCGACAATCGAGACGGCCATTGAGGAGATCCGCAGCGGCCACATGGTCGTCGTGGTCGATTCCGAGGATCGTGAGAACGAGGGCGACCTGGTGATTGCCGGGCAGTTCGCCACGCCCGACGCCGTCAACTTTATGATCACCCATGGCCGCGGGCTGGTGTGCCTGGCGCTCACCGAGGACCGCTGCGAGCAGCTGGGCCTCACGCAGATGGTGCGCAAGAACGAGGCACCGCTGGCCACGGCCTTTACCGAGGCCATCGAGGCGCGCGAGGGCACCACCACAGGAATCAGCGCACCCGACCGGTCGCGCACCATCATGGTGGCCATCGACCCCGACTCCAGCCCGAGCGATCTGGTGAAACCCGGCCACGTGTTCCCGCTGCGCGCAAAGCCGGGTGGCGTGCTGGAGCGCGCGGGGCACACCGAGGCAGCTGTCGATCTGGCGCGCATGGCCGGGCTCATCCCCGCCGGCGTGATCTGCGAGATCATGAAGGACGACGGCACGATGGCCCGGGTAGATGATCTGGTGGGCTACGCGCAGGACCACGGCCTGTGCATGATCACCATCACCGACCTCATTGAGCACCGTCGCCGCACGGAGCGCCTGATCGAGCGCGGCCCTGCTGTGCGCCTTCCCACCAAGTACGGCGAGTTCACCGCCGTGGGCTACAGCGCGGTGATTGATGGCAAGCACCACATGGCGCTGGTGAAGGGCGACGTGGCGGGCAAGGAAAACGTGCTGGTGCGCGTGCACTCCGAGTGCCTCACAGGCGACGTGTTCGGCTCGCTGCGCTGCGACTGCGGCGATCAGCTGGACGCCGCCATGCGCATGATCGCCGACCAGGGCGAGGGCGTACTGCTGTACATCGCCCAGGAGGGGCGCGGCATCGGCCTCATCAACAAACTCAGGGCATATGAGTTGCAGGACGACGGTTTTGACACCGTGGAGGCCAACCTGCAGCTGGGGTTCCCGGCCGACCTGCGCGACTACGGCATCGGTGCCCAGATCCTGGTTGACCTGGGGCTCACATCAATCCGCCAGCTCACCAACAACCCGAAGAAGATCATCGGACTTGAGGGCTACGGCCTCAAGGTTGTGGAGCGAGTGCCCATCGAGGTGGAGCCGGGCGACGAGAACGCCCGGTACCTGGCCACCAAGCGCGACAAGATGGGGCACATTCTCCATCACAACGGGCTCGA
>JBMOGE010000037.1:0-21174 GCA_049318525.1 Miltoncostaeaceae bacterium | reverse complement strand
GCGCCGGCGAACCCGAACATGAGCCATGCCACCGATGAGCCGATGAGCGATCCCAGAATGACCGGGCGGCGGCCGTAGCGATCGGACACGCGCCCCCAGATGGGCGCGAAGATCAACTGCATCAGCGCATACGAGCCGGTGAGAAATCCGATCTGAATGACCGACGCCCCAAACTTCTCGGCGTACAGCGGCACCAGCGGGATGACGATGCCAAAGCCGATGAGGTCGATAAGCACAGTCGAAAAGACGATGCCCAGCGGGGTACCGAAAAACGCCAAGCGACCAAAGCCGTGGCGGCCGGGGCTGCCGCTCATACCGCGGCGTCCACGGCCAGCGCGATGAACAGCAGCGTGAGATAGATGAGCGAGAAGTGAAAGGCGACAGCGGCCCAGTCGCGCCGGGTGTCGCCCCGCAGAAGGCACCAGGCCGCGTAGAGGAACACCCCGTTCAACACCAGGGCACTGATGAGGTAGACGAGGCCTGCAATCCCTGCGGCCACCGGCAGCAGCGTGACACCAGCCATGACCACGGTCCAGAGCAGCACCTGCAGGCGGGTGGCCTGCTCGCCGTACACCACCGGCAGCATCGGCACGCCGGCCTCCGAGTAATCGCGCTTCAGCATCAGCGCCAGGGCCCAGAAGTGCGGCGGGGTCCAGAAGAAGACGATGGCAAACAGCAGCACGGCACCGAACGAGATGTCGCCGGTGATGGCCGCCCAGCCCACCAGCGGCGGCACGGCCCCGGCGGCGCCCCCGATGACGATGTTGTGAATCGTCGTGCGCTTGAGCCACAGCGTGTAGAGAAACACGTAGAGCGCGACGCCCAGAAGCGACAGGCCGGCGGCGACCCACGTGGTACCGAACCCGAACACCAGCACGCTGGCAGCCACCAGCGTGAGCCCGAATGCCAGCGCCCAGCCAGCCGAGATGCGCCCCATGACGATGGGTCGGTGATCGGTGCGGCCCATTACGGCATCGATATCGCGATCGACGAATTGGTTGATGGTGTTTGCCCCGCCGGCAGACAGGTAGCCGCCGATGACCGCCCACAGAATGAGCCAGCCGCTTGGCACTCCGCGCTCGGCCGTGAACATGGCGCACACCGTGGTGATGAGGAGCAGCGAGATGATGCGCGGCTTCGTCAGGGTGATGAGATCGCGCAGAAGGCCTGGTCGCGGTGCGCCCTCGTTGGCGGCGGTGGTCATGAGATCCCCTGCGCCGCGAAGACCACCAGCGCCACTGCGAGAACGAGGGGCAGCAGCAGCCACAGGGTCTCGGTGGTCTCGGTGGCTCCGCGCTTGAGTGGCGCGCGCATGCCCCACATGCTCTTGACGATCGCGAGACCGCCCGTCGCGATGAGGACGGCGGCGATCACCAGCACGGTCCAGCGCACTCCCGATGAACTGACGGCGCCGCCGGTGGTGGCACTGGCGGAACCGGCGGTGATCAGAAGTGCGGCAAGTCCGGCGGCGGCCAGGGAAGGCACGGACGGTCGCGGCACGTGGGCGAGGATAGTCACTTCCCGGTCGCTCGCGGCTTGTAAGTCGTCCTCTGAGCGGGCACCGTGCCGGGAATGGCGGAGCGCAGCGACATTGTGGTGCTGGGAGGAGGCCCCGCGGGCCTCGCGGCAGCGCTTGCTGCGGCACGCGATGGGGCATCCGTCACCCTCATTGAGGGAGCCGACCACGTGGGTGGGCTCTGCCGCACGCTCACGGGTGATGGCTGCCGCTTTGATCTGGGCGGGCACATCCCATTCATCCACGACATCGCCCGCGTCGCGTGGGCCGAGCAACTGATGGATTCCCCCATGCGATGGATTGACCGGCCCGTGGCCCGGGTGCAGCACGGGCGTGTGGTGCCCGGCCGCTACATCGACCAGATGCCACAGGCGCCCGACGACCGGGTGCCCGACGACGGCACCGCGGCCGGCGAGTTGGGGTCGCGCATCGGCGCGGGATTCCGCGACCACGTCGTGCGGCCGTACGTGGAGAAAGTGGACGGCTGGCCGCTGGAGGTCATCTCGGCAGATCGATCCCGCAAGCTGCGCGACGAGCAGCAGGCTCCAGATGGCTTCTGGTACCCGGAGGGCGGCATCGGTGCGCTGATGGACGCCATGGCCGACGGCATCACCCGGCATGGGGGCGACGTGCGACTGGGAACCCCGGTGACCGCCCTTTCGCATGAGAATGGGCGGGTCACCGGCATCACCGTGGGTGGCAAGCATCCCGGCACACTCACCGCACCCAGCATCATCTGCGCCATCAACCCCGTCGCCCTGGTGGATGCCGCCAGCCCCCCGGCGCCCCATGGCCTGCTGGTGCCCATCACCATGCGCGCGGTCACGCTGGTGTACCTGGTCGCCGATCGCGAACAGCTCACCGACGAGGCGTGGATTCAGGTTGCCGACCGCCGCGTGCCGTTCAGCCGCATCGCCGAGTTCCGCCACTGGGATCCGGGTCTCGTGCCCGACGGTCGCACGGTGCTGTGCGCCGAGGTCTATGGCGACGCCACTGACGACGACCCATGGTGGCCGCTCGACGACGAGGCGCTGGCGCAGGCGGTGCGCGATTCGCTTGTCGACCCGCTGGGGTGGACCGACGACGCATCCGGGTTCCGCACGCTCACGGTCATCCGTATGCCACGGGCATACCCGCTGGTGGAGGCCCACCGGGTGGACGAGGTCACCCGGGCCCCCCGGTGGCTGATGTCGCTTGAGGGCATCGAGTTGGCGCGGGGCGGCACGGTGATGACCGCCATCGAGGCCGGCGAGGCAGCGGTGGCAGGCGTGACTGCGGGAGCAGCATGACCACCACTGCGCGGGATGTCGCCACGCAGTTTGCATCCGTGGTGGGTCGCGAGCACGTGCTGGCAGGCGACCTCGCCACCATGCTCTACGCCCGCGATGGATCCATCCAGGACGATGGCGACTGCGGCCTCGTGGTGCTGCCCGCCAATACGGAGGAGGTGGCCGGCTGCATGCGCGTGGCAGCGGCCGCCGGACTCGACGTGGTGCCGCGCGGGTCGGGCACCGGGCTCACCGGGGGTGCAGTGCCGCTGGCCGGATCACTGGTGATCTCGCTCTCGCGCATGAACCGCATCATCGAGGTGGACGTCCCCAATTCGTGCGCGTGGGTGGAGCCCGGCGTACTGAACCTCGACATCAGTACCGCGGTTGCCCACCTCGGACTGTTCTACGCGCCCGACCCGTCAAGTCAGCAGGCATGCTCGATTGGCGGCAACGTGGGCACCAACGCGGGGGGCCCGCACTGCCTTGCGTATGGGGTGACCAACCAGCATGTGCTGGGTATGGAGATGGTGATGGCCGACGGCGAGGTGATCACGCTCGGCGGGCCCGCGCCTGACCCTCCGGGGTACGACCTGCGCGGAGTGGTGGTGGGCAGCGAGGGCATGGTGGGCGTGGTCACGCGCATCTGCGTGCGCCTCACCCCCGAGCCACCGGCCATCCGCACCATGCTGCTCGACTTTCCCACCATCTCCGACGCCGCTGCAGTGGTTGAACAGGTGATCGCCGCCGGAGTGGTGCCGGCGTCGCTCGAGATGATGGACCGCAACATGCTCCGCACCATCGAGCCATTCGTGCACGCAGGACTGCCGGTTGACGCGGCTGCCGCGTTGCTGGTGGAGGTGGACGGCACACCGGCCGACGTGGAGGCCGGCACCGATGCCGTGCAGCGAGTGGCTGCCGCCAACAATGTGGGCCAAGTGCGCGTGGCAAAGGATGAGGACGAACGGGCGCTCTTGTGGAAGGCCCGCAAGAGCGCGTTCGGTGCCTGTGCCCGGGTCAAGCCCAACTACTTCCTGCACGACTGCGTGGTTCCGCGCTCACGCCTGGTGGAGGTGATGGAGTCCATCATCGAGATCACCGATCGCGAGGACCTCATCTGCCTCAATGTGTTCCACGCGGGCGACGGCAATCTGCATCCCATCATCGCCTTTGACCGCCGTGATGCCGACGAGGTGGAGCGTGTCAAGCGGGCGGGCGACGCCATCATCCGTAAGTGCGTTGAGGTAGGCGGCACCCTGTCGGGCGAGCACGGCATCGGGCTGGAGAAGCGCGACTACATGCCGCTGGTGTTCACCGAGGGAGACCTGGAGGCCCAGGCCTGTATGCGCCGGGCGTTCGACCCCGATGAGCGGCTCAACCCGCACAAGGTGCTGCCCCTCGGCGCGCGGTGCGGCGAAGCAATGCTCGGTGGTCGCGAGCCGCCGGAGGGCACATGGATCTGACCCCGACGACCCGCGAGGAACTGGCCGAGGCACTCGCCGTGGCCAGCGACGACCGGCGCACCGTGGCCGTGCGCGGTGGCGGCACCGAATCACGGCGTGGGCGCCCCTGGGTGGCAGATGACTCGGTGTGCACCCTCGCACTCAACCGGGTGGTGGACTACGCACCCGCCGACATGATCATCACGGTCGAGGGCGGGGCCCTCGCCACCGACGTGGCAGCGCTTATCGGTGCCAAGGGCCAGCGCTGGGCATCGGCCGACATCCGCCCCGGTGCCACCGTCGGCGGGATCCTGTCGGCTGCACGCACCGGCAAACGGCGACTTCGTCAGGGTGCGGTACGCGACTCCCTCATGGAGGTGGTGGTGGCCACGGGTGACGGACGCCTGGTGGTGGGCGGCGGACGAACCGTCAAATTGGTGACCGGCTTCGACCTGCCCCGACTCATGGTGGGGTCGCTCGGCACACTGGGTGTAATCGTGCAGGCCACCCTCAAGTTGTGGCCCGACCCCATGGCGTCGTCGTGGTTCACCGCCGAGGGCGACACCACCGACATGCTGGCTCTGGCCAATGACGTACTGGCGGCGTACCACCGGCCGGCCGCGGTGATCGTGCGCCCCGGGGCAATGGATGCGTGCATCGAAGGCGCGCCCGAGGACGTCGTGGCCCCCGATGGCGCGCGGGTCTCAGTGGAGCCCGCCAACCCCGAGGGCGTCGGACTGGTTGAGATGGGCGTGCCCCCGGCTGCGCTGGCGGCGATCGTGCGGCGCCTCGACCAGGCCGGTGAGGTGTTTGAGGCGTGGATGGGAACGGGCATCTGCCGTGTGGCCGTGGCCGATGCCCGCGAGGTGGCGTCGGTACGTGCGCTGGCCGTTGAATTCGGCGGCCACGCCCAGATACTTGACGGTCCCGATGACCTCCGGGCCGACCCGTTCGGCCCCGTTCCCCCTGGGGCAGAGGTGATGCGCCGTATGCGTGCGGCCTTCGATCCCGCCGGCATCCTCAACCCTGGACTCTTTGCCGCGGAGGCCACCGCATGAGCACGTCATGGAAGGCGGGGATCCCGGCACCGTCGGACGACGACCTCAACAAGTGCGTGGCGTGCGGGCTGTGCCTGCCCCACTGCCCCACCTTCCGCGTCACCGGAATGGAGACCGCATCGCCACGCGGGCGTATTGCCGCCATGCGTGCGGTCAGCGAGGGCCGGGTGCCCGTGGCCGGCGACTTCACGGTGATGACCGACGAGTGCCTCTCATGCCGTGCCTGCGAGGCGGCCTGCCCCAGTGGGGTTCCCTACGGGCGCATGATTGAGGCCGCTCGTGCGCAGACCGAGGCCGTGCGCACCGGGCCCGGCAAGGCGAAGCGTCGCATCATCACGGGGGTTATCGGGCGGCCGCGCATGCTGCGTGCCGCGGCCTGGGGCATCGCCACTGCGCAGGTGCTGCGGCTCGACCATCTGCTGCCCCGTGGGCTGCGCATGGCCACGCCCCGCATCACCTTCCGCGACCTGCGCACGCCATTGCCCCAGCCAGCCGGCGAGGGGCCCGTGGCCATGGTGCTGGTGGGCTGCGTGATGGACGTGGCGTTCCGCCCAGTGCACCAGGCCACCGCCCGGGCCCTGGTGCGGGCTGGCTACCGCGTGGTTGTTCCCGATCGCGGTGGCTGCTGCGGAGCGCTTGCCGCACATGCCGGAGAGATCGAATCGGCGCGGGCGCTTGCCCGTGATCGCATCGCGCAGTTCGAGGATGCCGACATCATCGTGGTGGACAGTGCCGGATGCAGTGCGCACATGAACACCTACGCCGAGTTGCTGGCCGATGATCCCGAGTGGCATGCGCGTGCGCTGCGGTGCGAGGCCCGCGTACGCGATGCGGTGCAGATCGATGCGCCTGGCGCACGCCTCATTGAGGGCCGGGTGGCGGTGCACGATGCCTGCCATCACCTGCAGGCGCAGGGCATCGGGCCAGAGGTGCGGCGCACCCTGCGTCAGGCCGGAGCCACCCCCATCGACTTGGGTGACGGGGGCCGGTGCTGCGGGGCCGGCGGCCTGTATGCCGCCCTCGAGCCCGACATGGCAGCGACGCTCGGAGAGCAGAAGGCCCGGGCGATCATCGCCACGGGGGCACCTGTGGTGGCCGTGGCCAACCCCGGCTGCGCCATTCAGATCCGTGCGCATCTCGAGGCGCTCGGGTCGGACGTCGAGGTCCGACATCCACTGGAGATCGTGGACTAGTTGATCGCCGGTCCCGCCCCCCCGGCAGGACCGGCAATCGGCGGAGATCATGCATGACAGCCATGGGCTCCGGGAGTGACTGCAGCGAATACTGAGGGTTTCCACCGGCCTGCAAGCTGCGCGACGGGTCGGCGACGGCGACGGGTCGGTAGCGTCACCCCATGCCCCCGGGAAACCTGAGACAAGCCGCCGACCGCCTCGCCCGTGCGAGCGGCCTTTCCGCGCATGAGGACCGGCGGCTGATCCGGGCCGCGTATGCCGGCATCCTCGGCCGCGATCCGGGCGATGCCGAGGTGGCCCACTGGCAGGCGCAGTTGGCCGAGGGCATGACCTGGGAACGGTTCATCACGCTCATGCGCACCGCGCCCGAGTTCGCCGGTGGCCAACTCAAGGCGATCGCCGCACTCGATGGTGCCGTGGAGGTGTCGCTGCTGGGTGGGGCGCCCGTGGGCGGCATGCGCCTGCGTTTCCGCGCCGCGGCATCCGACTCGGTGGTGCTGCCGTCGCTGCTCGACAACAACGGGTGGTGGGAACACCACGTCACCCGCGCGCTCATGGCAATCGTGCGCCCCGGAGACGTGGTGGTAGACGGCGGCGCGAATGCCGGGTACATGACGGTGGTGGGTGGTGCACTGGCTGGGCCAACGGGCGCGGTGATCGGGTTCGAGCCCGCGGCCGACCCGCGTGCATGGTGCGAGGCCAACCTGGCGCTCAACGGAATCGACCACGGGTCGGTGCTGCCGCTCGGGCTCTGGGATGAGCCCACCACCCTGCAGATCCGCGTGGTTCATGGCGCCACCACCGCAGCGCATCTGGTGACCGATCCCTCATTGCCGCTCGGCGACAACGAAGTGGCCGTGGATGACATCCCGTGCACCAGCCTCGATGCTCTGGCCGACGAGGGGCGCCTCGACGCCGACCGGCTCCGGGTGGTGAAGTTGGTGGTGCAGGGCAGTGAGCCCCGTGCGCTTCGCGGCATGCGCGACATCGCCGCCCGCAACCCGCCTTTTGTGATCTGCCACGTCAACCAGCGCTGTCTGGC
Source organism: Miltoncostaeaceae bacterium (assembly GCA_049318525.1). Taxonomy (GTDB): domain Bacteria; phylum Actinomycetota; class Thermoleophilia; order Miltoncostaeales; family Miltoncostaeaceae; genus SYFI01. Next base: position 13,655 of record JBMOGE010000037.1, on the reverse strand, counting down.
GCAGCTCGGCCATACCTGTGCCGATATCGCCACCGAGTTCGACGCGCTCGGTTACCGCATGACGGTGCTTCCCAAGGAACGCCAGCAACAGTGGTTTGCGCACCTGCCGGGGGCTGCCGAGTTCCCCGAGCTCGGCCTGCGCACGGTTGACGACCTTCCCGCGCTGGTGGCCAGCCTGCCAGCGGCCGACGACCCAATCGAGATTCTGGCCATCCCCGCCTGACCTTGCGGGGTCGGCATGGAACCTCCACACCACGCACCTGCGTTGCAACGCGGTTACCTACGCATCACCCCGTCGGCCCCCGCTGACGCGTCCCGAATCCGATGGAGCCGAACGTGCAATCCCTTGGCATCGCAGTCATCGCAGACCCCAACAACGTCCCTCGTGGCCCGGGCATCGCCGGATCTCCCGATCACCTCATCCGGCCCGGGATCGGTGCGGGTGGCGTGCGCATCGGCATGACCGAGGGTCAGACCCTGCGGGTGCTCGGCGCCCCCGATTCCCGCGAGGACCACGACGGCATCATCGAGATCATCTGGCCCGGTATCGCCGTGCGTGCCATCGCCGGCCCCGGTGGCCGCGTGATCGAGGTACTGGTGACCGACCGCGGCATTCGCACGGCCGAGGGCATCGGCGTGGGATCCACAGTGGCCGAGGTGAAGGCCACGGTTGACCACCCCGAGTGCGACCCCGGCCACATCATCCGTCTGGCCAGCGACGCCCTGCCGGGCGACCGCGTGACCACCTTCCAGTTGGGCCATACCCGAATGGTCACGGCAATCGAAGTGGGCCGCATCCTCGGTTAGATGTCGTACTGGGCGGCCTTGCCGATACCACCGACCGATGGTCGGTGACAGCCCACCCCAGACCACGGGGTCAGTCCCCCACCGGGGTCAGTCCCCCACCGGGGTCAGTCCCCGGGTGGGGTCAGTCGCCGTCACAAATGTGCACGCACGGGGTTGGGTGACAGCTGGCTGCTGCCTGCGACGCCCAATGTCCGGGTTGCATGCGGGGATTCGCCCTCGCCCGACCGCTTGGGCCTGGGGAACCTGAGTCTCGAGGTGGGGTCAGTCACCGTCACAAACGACGGACGCAGTGTGGGAATACACGCGCGTCCCCGTGCGGCCACCACATTGCATAGTGCTACGGTGAAGCACATGGAGCAGATCGGCATCAGGGCGCTCAAGCAGAATGCCTCAGCGGTTGTCGCCCGTGCCGCCGCCGGTGAAGCGTTGATCATCACCGACAATGGCCGGCCCGTTGCGCAGATCATGCCGCTGCCCACTGACCGCCTTTCCGCTCTGGATCAGGCAGGACTGCTTCGCACAGCGACCGCAACAGCAGCGGGAATCGGGCCGCCCACTGAGCACGGGGGACCTGCGCTGGGCGACACCCTGCGCGAAATGCGCGACGAGGACCACCGCTGACCGGGATAGGTATCTGGTATCTCGACTCGTCGGCGCTGGTGAAACTGGTGGCGGTCGAGGAGCACTCGGCCGCCATGTACCGCTGGCAGGAAGAGGCCGAGGCGCGGCTGGTCACGTGCGACCTGGGCGAGGCTGAGGTGCTTCGCGCCGTGCGCCGGGTGGACACGGCCCTCATGGATCGGGCGCGCGCAGTGCTCAGCACCATCGACATCGTGCCGCTCGACCGATCGCATCTGAGCCGAGCCGCCCTCGTCGCCCCCGCCCACCTGCGCACGCTCGATGCCATCCACGTGGTGACCGCGCTCGATCTGGGCGACCGCCTGCAGGGGTTCGTCACGTACGACGAGCGGCAGGCGGCGGCGGCTCGCGATCACGGCATGCACGTCGAGAGCCCCGTCTGACATGGCAAAGTGCCGCGCATGACCGATGACGCACCTCAGCTCGGCCCGCGTGCCGACTTCTCAGTGTCCTGCATCGTTGATGCGCCCCGCGAGCGGGTGTTCGCCGCGTACACCGATCCGGCCGCAATCCCGTACTTCTGGGCGCCGGAGGGCGTCATCATCCCGCCGGACAGTGTCGAGCTGGTGCCCGAACCGGGCGGCGCGTTCAACATGGTGATGATGGTCAACGACGATGCCTATCCCATGACCGGCACCTTCAGCGACATCGTGGAGCCGGAGTTCGTGCAGTTTGTCGAGCCCGGCCTCGGCATCGTGTGCACCATCTCGTTTCACGACATGGCCGATGGGCGCACCGAGATCGTGGTGATGCAGACCGACGTGCCCGAGGAGTACCGCGGCGAGATGGCCGAGATGGGCTGGGAGAGTTCGTTCAACCGCCTCAAGGGCTACCTGGCCTAGGTACCCCGGAGGGTCAGGCCAGGCGGCGCACGGTGCCGTCGGCCAACACGACCACGGCTGTGGCATTGCGGGCGCGAAGGAGTGAGGCGGCGGCGGACGGGCCGGACAGGATGACCGCCTTGGCCAGGGCATCGGCGATCCATCCGGCGCGCGCCGCCACGCTCACCGACGACACCTCGGCGTCAGTGGGTGCTCCGGTATCGGGGTCCAGTAGATGGTGCGCCACCGATCCATCGGCCCGTGCCCAGCGCCGCTTTTTCACGCCGCTGGTGCACACGGCGCCCCGGGTGATGAGCACCTGAGCCACCGAGGGGGCATCGCCATCACGGGGATCATCAATGCCAATGCGCCAGCCACCCTCCGGCGACGCCCCGCGGCACCGCAGATCGCCCCCCAGATTCACGAGTGCCCCCGTGACACCACGACGGATGAGGCCCGCGGTGACGATGTCGGCGGCAAGCCCCTTGCCGATGCCGCCCGGATCGAGTGCGCGGCCAGCCGGCACAGTGATGAGGCCCGACCGCTCGTCAAGGCGAAGATGAGCACCCCGGGGTCGCACCGCGGGGGTCATGGCCACCGTCGCAGTGGGGCCGGCGGGCGCGGGCAGCGCACCGTGATCACGGTCATACCCCATCGCGACGATGTCACGGCCCATAAGCGGATCGAACCGGCCGCCGGTCAGATGCTCTGCGCGCAGCATGCGACGCGCCAGCATTCGGGTCTCGGGGCCAGCTGGCATCGCTCGCCCCGCGTGGGCGTTCAGCCCTGAGAGTTCGCTCGCGTCGTCAAAGCGCGTCCACAGGCGTTCGAGGCGCCGAACCTCCGCCTCGGCCGCGGCCAGGTCATCGTCCCCGCCCCCGAGGACGATGACCTGACACTCCGTGCCCATGGCACGGAAGCGGGCGTCAGCTCTGGCCGCTGTCGCTGTCCCCGACGTCATCGCAGTCGTCTACCGACTGCGCGCTGGGGCCCACACATATCTCCCAGTAGGTGGGGCCACTCTTCTGGCCACCGGCCTCAACGTCAATCCACTCAGAGTTGTTGTCTGCGCTGATTCCGGCGCCCGAGCCGCCGTAGCCGCCCCAACCGCCGCCGCCACCACCCGTGCTCTTCACGGTAAAGCCGCTCGACTGCAGCTCCGACTGGTAGCCGTTGACGACTTGCTGCGGGGTCTGGCCGCTGATCGAGTAGTGGTAGTAGGTGGCGCCATTCTTCTGGCGCGATGCCAGTTGCTTGGCGCCTGAGGGCGCGGCCGGAAGGGCCGACGTGGCAGCGGGCGTGGCGGCCGCAGTGGTGGCAGCCGGGGCCGGCGCGGTTGTCTCCGTCAACACCTCGGTGGTGGTGGCCTGGGTGCTGTCGCCACAGCCAGCCGCAACGAGTGGGATTCCGGCGGCGAGCGCGGCGGCGAGCGCGATGCGGCCCGTTGTGATCTTCATGAGAACGGTCCTTTCCCGGCGCGAGCCGGATCGTCGATGAAGGGAATACTGGCAGGCAGGCCCGGATCAGGACCCCCGCAGCACCACCACGGCCTTCTGCACCTCGTGGCGCACGAAGTCGGCGAGCGCGTTCACGGCCGACCCACCCGACAGGTGCACGCCATCTGCGGCGAACCCACCGATCCCCGCACTGGCGGCGTTCCAATCGGCCACCTGCACGAACGGGTGACGCCTGGCCGCCGCCCGGATCATCGCGTTTATCGAACCCATGCCCGGTTCAGACTCACGCAGCGTCACCCACACGATGCGTTTTACCCCACGCGCACGCAGCGCGGTGATGGTCGGCTCAATGCCATACACCTGCGCCCAATCGTTGTAGCCCACGTCGATTACCGCGATGTCACCCACCGACCCGGCCTGTGACCGCACCGATGTGAGGACGCTCGGCGGGTTGGGCGGGCACGGCAGGTATGTGAGGCGTCGGCACACCTTCAGGTCGAACACCGCCGAGGTGTCGCCTGCCGCGCGGGCCGTGCCACCGGCCACTTCCTGCAGGCCCGCACCAACCGAGTCGCTGTACATCGTGAACTCGGGCACGCGCGCCGGAATCTGGTCGCGAGCAATGCCGGCACCCTCAGGGCATGCGTCGGCAGTGGGCATCGCCGCGCCCACTGAGGTCAGGTCGATGGCCTCGCAGAAGCCACCACTGCGATCGAACCCACCGCCCATCTGTACGCGACGCCGGAAGTGCAGCTCGCCACCGCGGATGGGCACCACAGCGCGCCCATGGGCGATCCGGGCAAGCCGCGTGGCCGACCGCGATCCCCCATACGCCTGCCAGTTGATGGTCGCCACCCCGTCGCCTCCACCGGGAATCACGACGTGCAGGTCACGCACCATGCGCCCCGACACCAGGCGCACCGTGTTGGCATCCACCCGGGCCGTACGCGGCGCCATGACAGGTGATTCAGGCGCGGGGGGCATCACCTGCGCCGCGGCCAACGGCGCGGCTGCGAGGGCCAGACCGAGGGCAACTGCGAGCGCACCCGGCCGTGTCATCAGCGGGCCCGCAGTGCCGCCGTCACAGTGCTTGTGAACTTGTCCGCGGCACGGGGGGTGTCGGGGTGCACGCCATCTGGCAGCTCGGTGGAGCTGAGCGACGGGGCCATGGATGCCCAATCGGCGACGCGCACATTTCTGTACTTCGCGGGCAGCGCAGCGATCTGCGCGTTGACCTGATTCATCCAGGGCTGCCCTCGACGGAAGTCCTTGGTGTAGGTGTTGATCACCACCACGCGAGGCACGCTCTTCAGCGCGCTCATGAGCGACGCCCACTGGCTCGGGCTCACCGGGCCGTTGGTTCCCAGCGCCACCACCACGGCGCATGCCTTGGGACTCGCCGCGAGGTAGCTCTTGATCAGCGCGGCGCCCGCATCAAACTGACGATTCACGTCTCCATCCACCTTGCCGCCGCCCACGATGGCGCTGATCGGCTTGGGCCTCAGGTAATTGATGGCGTCCACCACCGAGTCGCCCACCACGAATCCTGGGTTGGACCGTGAGCACTTCGCCTGCGTGGCCTGCTGCGTCCCAGCGGCAGCGGCGCCGGAGACGCTGATACCGATGGCCGCGATGCCGACGGCGAGGATGCTGAGGCCCACGCGGTGCGCGGCGATACGGGGAGGAGAGGAGTTCGTCATGGCCGCAAGTTTACCCGGGCTATCCCCCGACATCGGCTCGCCGGGTTCTCCCCCGGGTGCCCCGTTGCTAGCCCGCGAGCCAGGGCTTGAGCGACACGGCCTCGGGCACCAGCACCACCAGCGATATCAGCGCCACGACCGCCACCACGCCCATCCAGGCGGCGATGGTCTGCGCCGGGTGCTCGCGCCACTTGCCATCGAACGTGGCGAAGGCCCGGCGCAGGCCCGCCAGTCCATTTCGCCTGATGGGTTGCTCCACGAATCGGTACGAGAGCGCCGAGATACCCACCACGAGCATGATCTGAATCGCCACCAGCGGCGCGCCCGACATTGACACGTCGTCGCCTGGGCGCGTGAGCATGAGCACCGGCCAGTGCCACAGGTACATGCCGTACGACCGTGCCCCGATCCACACCAGCACCGGCAGACCCCAGAACTTGCCCAGCAAGGTCTGGGGATGTGCACTCACGATGATGAGCACGATCGCCGGGATGGCCAACATCAACATGCCGCCCTGGTAGAGACGGTTCTCGAACTCGTCGATGCTGAACATGCACCAGAGCACCCCGGCCAGCGCGGCGAGCCCGATGATCTCCATGCCCCAGCGCCCCGCAGCCGATGCGATGGGCCGAAGCCGTGACGGCGGCAGCAGGATGGCGCCCACAATGCCCACAAACAGACCCACTGCGCGGGTGTCGGTGCCGTAGTAGATGCGCCACGGCAGGGCGTACGGGTCGTACAGATGCCATGCCCACGCGGTGGAGAATGCCGCCCCGGCCACGGCCAGCACACCAATGGCCCACGGCCGCAACTTCAGCACCACCAGAATGACCGCGAGTACCAGTGGCCAGAACAAATAGAACTGCTCCTCCACCGCCAGCGACCACAGGTGGGTGAAGATATTTGGTCGCCCGAACCTCTCAACGTAGGGCACGTCGGCGAAGATGAAATACCAGTTGGTGACGTAGGCGAACGCCGACAGCGTGGCACCCTTGAGCCGCGGCACCTCATCCCAGTGCAGGATGAGCATGGCCACGAGCGTGCCGGCGATGGCAAGGAGCAGCGCCGGGATGAGTCGGCGTACGCGGCGCAACCAGAAGCGCCACAGATCGATGCGCCCACCCGACTGCTGCTCGGCCACCAGCAGTGAGGTGATGAGGTAACCCGAGATCACCAGGAAGAAGTCCACGCCCAGAAATCCCCCGGGCAGCCACGTGCCGCCGGCGTGGAAGATGAACACGGTCGCCACCGCAAGGGCGCGCAGGCCGTCGACACCGGGCATGTAGGGCAGCCGCGCGCCGTGCCCCCCTCCCTGCTCCTGCAGTGGCGGGTACGGATTGACCGGCGGGGGTGGCGGCGGAGGCGGCATCGGCCCCGTATGAGACACGAAGCGGCGGATGCCCCGCCTGTACGCTCGACGCCGTCCCAACGCCCCGGCCTTCAGGAGGTCATCTCAATGTCTGTGCCGTCAGCCGATCAGGTCCCCGACATCCCCATTCTTCAGTCGCTCGGCAACCGCCGAAGCATCCGCTACTTCGACGAAAGCCGCGAGGTGGAGCGCTGGAAGATCGAGACCATGCTGCAGGCAGCGCGGTTCTCGTCGTGCCAGGGCAACATCAATGCGACCGAGGCCATCGTGGTGCGCCGCGATGAGTGCGACCTGTGGGAGGAGCTTGAGGAGTGTGTCTCGGGCTTCAACGTGCAGATCATCAACCAGGCCTCACACCTCATCCTGTGGCTCACCAACATCAACGCCTGGTACGGACGCGCCGTGGACGGCATCTCCAGCCTCAGCCTGTCCGGTGCCGCCACCAAGTACCACGGGTGGAACTACGAGTTCTCCATGACCCAGACCATCCCGCGGCTCATGAGCTTTCCGCCCGAGCGCACCGAGACGCTGCTGCGGTTTGAGAGCGGTCAGGCCGTGGCCAATGCAATCGCCGCGGGCGTCGGTGTGGGCGTGGGCAACATCCTCATCGCATTCGGGCGGAAGCCCGGTGGCGTGGAGAAGGCCTTCAACCTGCCCCCCAACTACAAGTTCACGTGGGGTCACGCGGTGGGCTATCCGCTGGAGGACGCCAAGGCCGGCGGCCAGCGCCCGCGCCTCAAGTTCGACAAGCTCTTCCACGACAACGCGCTCGGCACGCCGTACATGTGCCAGCCCGAGACCGAGGCGCTCCTTCGCGAGAAGGGCCTCATCCAGGAGCAGGCCCCGCTTGATGGCCGCTTTGAGGAGATCGTCGCAATCGCCGGGCAGCACGGACGCGACCCCGGAATGCTCTACTTCCCCGCCGCCGAGATCGAGCGGCTGATGGCGGATGACGACTGGGACTTCGGCCCGCGCATCCGCGCCAAGGCCGCCGACGTACTGGCCACAGAGGAACTGCCGGAGTACCCGCAGGAGATGAAGGAGACCTTCACCAAGTTGATGGCCGAGCACGGCATCGACGCCAGCAAGTTCCTGCCGAAGGACTAAGCATCACGCCATGCCCCGCCCCTGAGGGAGCGGGGCATGGCCGCGCCACTACCGGACGGTCGCCTCCGTCGCGGTACTGAGAGGGATGGTCTGCCTCCCCACGACACCCGCCGGCTGCGTGTAGGCCAGCCGCACCGACAGCGCCCCGGGCGCCGACCGCGCCACCAGCAGCGCCAGCGGGTACCTGCGGCCCGCCGACATGCGCACGGTCACCGACGGCGTGGTGGCGCCCGTGGTGCGCACCCCACCCACCCGGCTGCCTGCCAGCAGCCGCTGCACACGGCCATTCGACCGCACCAGCGCCACGGTGAACGAGCCCGAGCGGCCGGCGGTGAGCGTGGCGACGATCCGGGCACGGCCGGCCACGGTCGTGCGTCGCATCGCCGACAGCGTCCCGAGCGGCGCGCTGGGCGTGACCGGGGAACTGGGGGCCGACGCCGGCGATGTACCCGCCGCGTTCGTAGCCGTCACCGTGAACGTGTACGCAGTGCCGTTGGTCAGGCCGGTGACCACGCAGGTGGTGGCCGTGGCCGCACCCACGCAGGTACGTCCGCCAGGCGTCGACGTGACGCTGTAGGCGCTGATGGCCGCGCCCCCGTCGTTGGTGGGTGCGCTCCACAGCACCGCCACCTGTGCGCTGCCCGCAGTCGCCGTGGTCCCACCAGGTGCACCTGGTGGCGATGCGGGCGTTACCACCGGCGGAGGCGTGCTGTGGGGCGTCACCGGGTCGCTCGGCGCCGATGCGCTGCTGGTACCCAGCGCATTCATTGCCCGCACCGTGAACGTGTAGGCGGTCCCGTTGGCCAGCCCCATGACGGTGCACGCCGTGGCAGCACCGCTTGCGGGGCAGGTGGCCCCTCCCGGGGTCGCCGTGACCATGTACCCATTGATCGCCGATCCGCCGTCGTCAACGGGAGCGCTCCAGGCAACCGTGGCATCCTCGCTGGCCGCCGAGGCAGCGGGGGCCAGCGGTGGGTCGGGCACGGTATCCAACCGGGGCGTGACCGGCGATGACGCCACCGATGGAGCACTCGGCCCCACCACGTTGGTGGCGGTCACCCGGAACGTGTACGCCGTGCCGTCGTCGAGCCCGAGCACGCGGCAGGTGAGCACGGTGCCCGCGGCTGTGCAGGTCTTCCCGCCCGGGGTCGCGGTGGCGGTGTATCCGGTGATCGTGGCCCCGCTTCCACCTGCGCTGGCCGGGGCGGCCCACGAGACGTCAGCGATGGTGTCACCGGCAACGCCGGTCGCGCCGGTCGGCGCGCCGGGCACCGTCCAGCCCCCCGGGCGCACGCCACTGGAAGGCGCTGACGGCACGCTCTGCACCGACAGGTTGTTGGTCGCGGTGACCGTGAAGGTGTACTGCGTGCCGTCGGTGAGTCCCGTCACCCGGCACGACGGCGTCACGGGCGGGCCACCCGTACTGGATGTGCAGGTGGCGCCGCCCGGCGACGCGGTGGCCGTGTAGCTGCTGATCGCGCTGGCACCCGCACCCATGTCGGCGGGGGCTGTCCAGCCCACGTCAATCGCACCGCTCACGACCGGGCCCGGCACGGTTGCCGCCACCGTCGTCGGTGCCCCCGGTCGCGCCGCGGGAGCGGGCGTGACGCTGGTGGTGGACGACCACGGGCTGGCGCCGTTTGCATTGATGGCCTGCACCCGAATGCTGTACGTGGTGCTGTTGGTGAGGCCGGAGATCGTGCACGAGGTCACCGGTGGCATCGCGGTGCACGACGGGCTACCCGTGGTGACCTCCGCCAGATACGACGTGATGGGCGACCCGCCGTCGCTGATGGGTGCAACCCACTGCACCGTGGCCTGACCGCTCCCGGGGAGCGCGGTCACGGCTGTGGGCGCATCGGGCGTGCACGGCGATGCGTCGTAGGACCACAGCAGGAACGGGTACCCCGCATTTGCGCCAGGGCAGATGCCCCAGGTGGTGATGGGCGTCGGCCGCTGCCAGCCCTCGACAATGGGCCACAAAAAGCCACTCGGTCCGTAGGTGGCCGGGGCAGTCATCTGCGAGGTGGTCTGGCCGCTGCCGCCACCCGCACTGACCGACTGCCCGGTCGTCGTGGTGTTCCACACGGCACTGGTGGCGGCCGATCCACTCGAGGCCACCGTGCCGATCAACCCGCCCACGCCGCTGGTCGCCTGGCCGAAATTGACCTGTCCCGCCGCGTATGAGCGCTGCACGACGCCCGCGTTCTGCATCGATCCCACCAACCCGCCGGCGCTGGTGAGCGCGGCCCCGCCAGTCGCCTGCACAATGACGGCCCGGGCGAAGGAATCAGTGACCGACGCTCCCTGCGACAGGCCCATCAAGCCTCCTGCCTGCACACCTCCCTGCGTCGTGGCGGTGACCGCGGCGAAGGACTGCGTGATGCTGCCGCCGTTGACCGCGGCCGCGAGACCACCGCTATCGGTGGAGCACTGGTTGCTGCCGACGACGCCATGGGGGCAGTTGATGCTGACTGACCCGCCGGACCGCGCACGGAGGATGGTGAGATTGGCACCCTCCCCCACGAGCCCCCCCGTGACGAATGCGCCGGTGCACTGACCGGAGCAGGTCACCGAGACCGCACCCGAGGCGCGTGGGTCGATGATGGTAGCCGGGCCGGTGGTGGATGCCAGCAGACCAGCGGTATTAAGGGCCCGGCACTGGCCACCGTAACTGGCGTCGCCGGTGCAGGAGATGGTGGTCGTCACATCGCCGGTGGCGACGACCTGCTCAAGGCTCGTTGTGGCGGCCCCACCGACGCCTGAGTTCGTCCCGACGAGACCACCGATGCCCGACGAGTAACAGCTGGACGCGCGAATCCCACCCCCCGGCGCCGGAAGCGCGCACTCCACCAGGACCGACACATCGCCATGCGCCGCCGCAGCGCTGATGGTGGTACCTGGCCCGAGAGACCCCACCAGACCGCCCACCGAACCGATCTCGCTGCAAAGGCAACTGGGCGTCCACCCCTGCACCACGTTGCCGAACGACGCCGACAGGTTGATCGTGACGTTGGTGGTGACATCAGAGATGACGGTGCCCGGGCTCGCCTGCCAGACCGCCCCCGCAAGCCCACCGATGGCGCCCACCGCCCAGATCTGCATGGTGGGGGTCGCGTAGTTGACGTTGATGCTTCCGCTGACGTCAACGGCGTTGACGCGCGCGCTCGACAGTGCTCCGAACAGCCCGAGGTACGCCGGGCGCAGGGTGGTGCCGTCGGTTGCGATCATCATCCCGGTGATGGCATGGCCACCGCCATCGAACTCACCCGAGAACGACGTGCTCGCCGTCGAGCCGGGCCCGATTGGCACCCACTGGCGCCCCGTCAGCGAGATGGCCGCCGTCTGCTGAAACGAGCATGGGAGGTACGTGCCCTGAATCTGCGCCAGCTGGGCAGCCGTTGCCACCTGATAGGGGTCGGCGGTCGTGCCCGACCCGCCCGCGAATGTGGCCCCTGTCCCCGGGCACGATGTAATGGCCGCCGACGCCGGCTGCGACGCGAGGCCACCGAACACCGCAACCGCGCAGGCTGCCACCAGCGCCGTCACACGCGCGATTCGTCGCAGAAGGGCCGATCGGGTCACGTGGGAGCCTGACGTCGTGGGCGCGGCCCACGATTTCCGGGCGGCATAGGATCGTTGTACCCGCATCATCTGCGCCGGTCATCGGGGGAAGGCCCTTGCGGAATACGGGAAACCCGAAACCCACAAGCCCCAGGACGCCGTGTACTACGAGGACATCCTGTACGAGGTCGGTGGTGGTCGCGCCACCATCACCATCAACCGCCCGGAGAAGCTCAACGCATTCCGGGGCCAGACCATCCTCGAGTTGTGTGACGCGTTCGAGCGCGCCGGTGATGACGAGGCCGTGGGGGTCATCGTCTTCACCGGCGCGGGCGAGCGTGCGTTCTGCGTGGGTGGCGACGTGATGGAGCCCACCCGCACCATGCAGGAGAAGCGCCAGGGGCACATCCTGGGGCCCCGCCTTGCCAGTTCCATGCGCAACAACGGCACGCCCATCATCTGCCGCGTGCGCGGATGGTGCATCGGGGGCGGCAACGAGCTCAACATCATGAGCGACCTCACCATCACCGACACCACCGGGCGCTTCGGACAAGCCGGCCCCAAGATCGGCTCGGCGCCCCTCTGGTGGGGCTGCCAGCTGATGCCGGCCATCGTGGGCGAGAAGAAGGCCCGCGAGATCCTTTTCCTCACCCGCCACTACGGCGCCGACGAGGCCTTGAACATGGATCTGGTCAACCTGGTCACCGAGCCCGAGGACCTCGACGCCGCCGTGGACGAATGGTGCGACGAGATTCTGCGCAAGTCGCCCCAGGGTCTGCGCCTCGCAAAGATCTCGATGAACACCGCCACCGATGCGCTGTACGGCCCCGTCAATGCCGGCATGGAACTGATGGCGCTCAACCACGTGTACGGCCCGGAGCCCAGCGAGGGTATTCAGGCGTTCCAGCAGAAGCGCCCGGCCGACTGGCGCAAGTTCCGCGACGGAGAAGGGCCCGACCCAGCATGAGCGCCGAGTGGACCAACTGGTACGCCGAAGAGGACCCGACGACGTGGGTGCTCGCCACCAAGCTGCGCGAGCGCGCCGAGGCGCACCCCGAGCGCGAGTACCTGCGCTACGGCGACGGCGCGTGGGTGACCTACGGCGAGATGAACGCGCGGGCCAACCGCATCGCCAATGGGCTCATCGCGAACGGCGCACAGCACGGCGAGTCGGTGAGCGTGATGCTGCCCAACTGCGAGGAGTTCCTGCAGGTGTGGTTCGGCATCCTCAAGGCCGGCGCGGTGATGAGCAGCATCAACACCGCCTACAAGGGCGACTTCCTCACCTGGACCATCAACCTGGTTGAGGCCCGCACATTGTTCATCAGTGAGGCCTTCCTCGACCGCCTCGATTTCATCAAGGCAGAGCTGCCGCTGCTGGAGCGCGTGGTGGTGGCGCGCACGGGCGAACAGCAGGGGCCCGACCCGTCGCTGCCCTGGCAGGAACTGACGTCGCTGATGGCCGCACCCGACGCCGAACCGGACGTCGGGTACTCGTGGACCGACGACGCCCGCATCATGTTCACGTCGGGCACCACCGGCCGCAGCAAGGGCGTGATCAAGCAGAACGCCGCCGACTACTTCTCGGCACGCGGGTCGCTCGAGTACATGAGCAAGGCCCGGGGCGTGGCCGCCGATCAGCTCTCAGGTGAGACCTGGTTCTCGTGCCTGCCCCTCTTTCACAGCAATGCCCAGGTGCTGTGTGCCTACCCCGCGCTGCTCGCCGGGGCCCGCGTGGCCTACGTGGAGCGCTTCTCGGGCACCCGGTTCTGGCAGCAGGCCATCGACATGGGCGCCACCATGTTCAACGGCATCGGCGCCATGCTCTATTTCCTGTGGAACCAGCCGCCCAGCGAGTTGGACCGTGCCCACTCGGTGCACTCGGTGCTGGCCGCCCCGGCGCCGAAGGACATCTACTTCGAATTCGAGGAGCGCTTCGGCGTCAAGTTGACGGAGGGGTATGGCCTTACCGAGACCGGCGTGTGCACGGTGATGGACCCAACCCAGCCGGTGAGGCTTGGCAGTTGCGGCAAGGCCAACCCGGGGTACGAGGTGACCATCGTGGAGCCCGGCACCGACCGTCCCGTGCCGGCGGAGACCCCCGGCGAGATCGTGGTGGACATGAAGATCCCGAACATCGTCATGCGCGCCTACTACGGCATGCCCGAGAAGACGGCTGAGGACTTCCGCA
>JBMOGE010000036.1:0-21927 GCA_049318525.1 Miltoncostaeaceae bacterium | reverse complement strand
GTGCGCTCAATCACGCCGTACGCGCGCAGGTCATCGCGCGTAATGAGCCCGCCCTGCACCTCGAGGTACCTGATCATCTCCTCGCCCAGCATGCCGTCATACAGGCACGCGGCCCCCTCCCGTCCAAAGCGCTCCAGGGACTCGGCAAGATCGGGCATCCAGATGGTGCCGCCGGGTGGCGTGGGGCGCCCCCCGTGCTGCCCGTACATGGCAGCGCTCGATGGGGTGTGCATGAGCATCTCGGCGAGGATCTCGTGCAGGTAGGCCGCCTGCTCGCCAATCACTACGCCCTCGCGTGCCTGACGCACCGCTGGGGCCGCGAGGTCGGCCAGTGGTATTCGGCCGAACCGACGCGAGGCCAGGTCGAGTCCGGCAAACATCCCCGGCACGGCGCATGACGCGGCGCCGATGTGAAACACCTGCTCCACGGTGCCAAATGCCACGGTGAAGGCATGCAGATCGTCGGGGTCGAGCACCCGGCCACCGGGCCCGGTTCCCGGCACCGACACGAAGAAGTCCAGCAACGTGGCGGGCCCGCCCGGTGGACGCACCAGCAGAAATCCGCCGGCCCCGGGACCGGTGAGCACGCTCTCGGCCACCGCCGACATGAGCGCGCCGGCGATAACAGCATCGGTGGCCGTACCGCCGGCGGCCAGGGCATCCGCACCGGCCCGCGCGGCCAGTGGGCTCCCGGCCGCGACGGCGCCGGTGATCATCGGACCGGCCCCGCTACGAAGCGGTCGGTGGCTCGTCGCCCGTGGGCGGCGATACGTCGTCACTCACCGAGAAGAGCTTTGGCGCCTCGGGGGCGTCGGGCTCAGATGCGGGCTCCACAACACGTGGCGGAGGCGGCGGCGGCACATCTGCCGACAGATCCGGTGCCTCCGGCGGCTCAGAGATCTCGGGAGCGCCCTCCAACGATGTGGCACGGGTGGAGTCGATGCGGGTGCGGCGGCCGCGCTCCACGCGGGTGGCCGACGGGCGCGACAGCGACGACGCGGACGACCCGCGCGATGCCTTGCCGGCGAGGTTCGCGGCCACAACCGTGACCCACACCTGGTCCTCAAGGTCCTCGTCGATGGTGGCACCAAAGATGATGTTGGCCTCAGGATCGGCAGCATCAGCCACGACCTGTGCGGCCTCGGTGACCTCGATCAGCGACATGTCGGGCCCACCGGTAATGCCAAGAAGGATCCCCCGGGCGCCGTCCACGGGAGTTTCGAGGAGCGGTGACGAAATGGCGGCCAGTGCCGCATCGGTGGCACGGCTTCCACCGCTGGCGTAGCCGATACCCAGCAGTGCAGTGCCTGCGCCCTTCAGGATGGTGCGCACATCTGCGAAGTCCACGTTGATCAGACCGGGCAGGGTGATGAGGTCGCAGATCCCCTGCACACCCTGGCGCAGCAGATCGTCGGCCACGGCGAATGCCTGCACCACGCTGGTACCACGCTCGAGCACGTTCATGAGGCGGTCATTCGGGATGACGATGACCGTGTCAGCGGCTTCCTGCAGATGGTGAATACCCAGATCGGCGGTGGTGGCGCGCTTGGTGCCCTCAAAGCCGAATGGCCGTGTGACCACCGCCACGGCGAGTGCGCCCATCTCACGGGCCACCTTGGCCACGATCGGCGAGCCGCCGGTACCGGTACCCCCGCCCTCGCCTGCGGCGATGAACACGAGGTCTGATCCCCGCAGCACCCGACGCAGGTGGTCTTCACTCTCGCGAAATGCCATCTCACCGGTGGAGGGATCGCCGCCGGTACCCAGGCCACGCGTGACCTCGGCGCCAACGGGGATGACCACATCTGCCCGACTGGCGTCGAGCGCCTGCCGGTCGGTGTTGACGGCCACAAACTCCACACCGCGCAGCCCGGCCTCCACCATGCGGTCCACGGCGTTGCAACCGGCACCGCCCACACCCACCACACGCACGAGCGCATGGCCCTCGGAGCCCTCGGGCGACGGGGTAAACAGGTCCGCGGGTGCCTCCGACTGCATCCCCTGAGGGGCATTGCCGCCGGTACTGCGGAAGAGATCGGCGAGGGGCCCCTCGCGCATCGACTTCTTCTGGGTCACGACGCCAACCTCAGTTTCGGCTGCGCTTTGGTTGAGTGCGACGACTGCTTCGCGCGCATGCGCTCGAGGTCGTCGGTCCAGCGGCCATCCCGCTCCAGAACCTCGCGGGCCACCTGGCGGTACCAACGGGCCGACTGGCCAGCTGAGTCGAACTTGAGTGCGCTCTGTCCCTGCACCGGTGCCTCCGCGAACCGCACGGTCTTGCCGATGCGGGTACGGAACACCGTGTCGCCGAAGCTGGCGGTGAGCACATCCACCGCCTCGCGGCAGTGCATGGTGCGCCCGTCATACATGGTCGGCAGGATGCCAAAGATGTCGACGTCGGGGTTGAGATGCTCACGCACCTGACCCAGCGTCTGCTGCAACTGGGCGAGGCCGCGCAGCGAGAGGTACTCGCACTGCACGGGCACAATCACGCCCTGTGCCGCCACCATCGCATTGATGGTGAGCAGGCCGAGCGATGGCGGCGTATCCATGATGATGTAGTCGTATGCCCCAGCGACCGGCTGCAGTGCGCGCGCAAGTGCGCGCTCGCGGCCGATCATGCTGGAGAGCGCGAGTTCGGCGCCGGCGAGTTCAATACCCGCGGGTGCCACGTCGATCTCACATACCTGGACGATGTCGGTGATTGGCAGCGACCTCACGAGGACGTCGAACATTCCGAGGTCGAGGTTCTCGACGTCAATGCCCTGACTCATCGAGAGGTTGCTCTGGGGATCCAGGTCGACGACCAGTACGCGCATGCCCTTCTCACGAAGTGCGACTGCAACGTTCAGGGACGATGTGGTCTTCGCCACGCCGCCCTTCTGGTTCGCCATTGCCAATATGCGCGCTGAACGCGCCATCTGCGGGCCTCCCGGAGAGATGTTCTGAGCCGCCCTGCGTTTCTACGCGGGGACTCCGACTCCTCCCGGGATGCGGATCAGCCGGGGCGGGGAACCATTGATCCGGGCGGCACGGGGCCCCCGAGGTACCCCGCCGCGTCCGCCGCGTCCACCATCAATTGCATGGACCCCGGGGCGATGTCGGTGGTAGCCGTCATGTTCGCCAACGCAGCCATGAGCACCTTCCCATCCATCGTCTTGCCCGTGGTCTCGGCGATGAGATCGTTAAAGGCCTTCGCGACAACGGCGGGATTCGCCTGGGCCCGGGCCACCGCCCGTGCATTCGCCGCAACCAACGCGCGCACCGCCGCGGGCTCGGCCGTTGCGAACTCCTCGGTGACCACCAGCACCGTCGCCGGAATGCGCCAGCGCGCAATCTGCCGGTCGGCCGGAGCCACCGGTACGACCACGCCCGTGGCGACCAACTTGGCGGCGTACGGCTCCGGCGCGAGGGCGGCGTCGACAGCGCCACCGTCAATGGCATCGCCAAGCGCCGCGTTCTTTACCGGCACGATTCCCACGGTCCCCCCCTGGTCGTCGCCCTTCAGCCCGGCGCGCTCCAGCAGCAGACGCAGCGTCAGATCCTGTGTGTTGCCATGCGCGGGTACCGCAACCTTCTTCCCTGCCAGGTCAGCAATGGTGCGGATACCCGACGACGGCGTGGCCACCAGGCGCTGTCCACCGGTCACCACACCCGCAAGCAGGCGCAGGCGCCCGGGCGCGCGGCTCTCGGCCATCACGTACGGCCCGGGCCCCACGTAGGCGGCATCGAGTGACCCGCCCAGCAGCGCGCTGATCTCCTCGGGCCCGGTCTGAAATGGATGCTCCTCAACCGGCAGGCCAGCGAGCCCGTTGCTGAACTCCTTCTGCAACCCGATGATGGCGGGGCCATGCGTGAGGTTGAGCAGGAATCCCATCTGCACCGAGTCGTACGACCCTGTACCTCCTCCGCATCCTGCGACCAACGCGGCGCCGCCAAGGGCCACGACCAGCGCGGCCAGGAGCGCCCCAAGGGCACGCGCCCTAGCGCGCACCCGTGAGCCCCCAGCGGCGGTTGACCCACCGCTCCAGACGGGTGAAGAACAGCTGCTCCGTGACGATGCCCACCACCAGGATGACCAGGATGACCGCCATCACTACGTCGATGGCGCCGATCTCGCGCCCGAGTTCGAGCACCCCGCCAAGCCCCTGGGCGCCGGTCACCACGATCTCGGCGGCCATGAGCGCGCGCCAGGCAAACGACCACGACAACTTGAGCCCCGTCACCAGATTGGGGACGATCGCGGGAAACACCAGCGTGCGCTGCAGGAACAGCCCACGGGCCCCCATGGCGCGCCCCGCCATCATGAGCGTGGGCGATACCTGATGTATGGCCGAGTAGGTGGAGATGGCCATCGGCTTGAACGTGCCGAACGCGGTGATCACGAGCACAGCAGTGCCGTTGAACCCAAACCACAAAATGGCCAGCGGCAGGAAGGCGATGGTGGGCACGGCCTGCAGGCCGGCGATCACCGGGCGGATGCCGTCCTCAAGAAACTGCGAGCCGCCCGTGATGAGGCCGAGCAGCACGCCAGCGGTCACACCGATGGCCCAGCCCTCCACCAGGCGCAGCAGTGTCGCCCCCAGGTCGTCGAGCAGGGCACGCTCAGTGAACAGGTTGCCGAGTGTCGACAGCACATCGCCAGGGCTCGGCAATTTGTATGGGTCGGCCCATCCTGCGGCCGTCACAAGCCACCACAGGAACACGAGAAGCGCGAGGAACCATCCCTTGCGCACGATGTCCCAGGCGACGGACTTCAGGCGATCGGCGCTCATGCCCCCACCTCGGTGACCTCGGCGAACTCCGCACGACGCAGCGCTGCGTCGTCTACCTCGGCGCGCAGCCGCTCCAGCATGTCGTGGCGGATGTCCAGCAATGCCGGGTCGGCCTCGTCGCGCGGGCGGGGGATCCCGATGTCGTAGGTCTTCACCACGCGGCCCGGTGATGACGACAAGAGATGCACGGTGTCCGACAGGAACGCTGCCTCGATGAGGTTGTGCGTCACAAACACCACCGCCGGCCGGGTCTCCAGCCAGATTCGCTGGAGCTCATCCTGCAGCAACGTGCGGGTCTGGGCGTCAAGGGCGCTGAACGGCTCGTCCATAAGAAGGATCTCGGGCTCCAGCACCAGCGCACGGGCGATGGACGCACGCTGGCGCATGCCACCCGACAACTCGTACGGGTGCTTATCGGCCACGTGATCCAGATGCACCATGCGAAGCGCATGCGCAACCTTCTCGCGCCGCTCCGCCTTGGGCACCCCATGCGCGCGCAGGCCGTATTCCACGTTGCGCTCCAGCGTGAGCCACGGAAACAGCGCGGCATCCTGAAACACGATGGCCCGCCCATTGCCCGGCCCAGTGACCTGCTCGCCAAGCGCCTCGATGGACCCCTCGTCAGGCGTGATGAGCCCGGCGATCATGCCGAGCAACGTGGACTTGCCGCATCCGCTCGGCCCCACCAGGCTCACGAACTGGCCGGGCTCGACGTCGAACGACGTGGGGGTGAGCGCGGGACTCTCGCTCCGCGCGTATGTCTTCGACACGCCAGTGACGCGAAGGGCAGGTGCCATCTATCTCCTCGGAACACGACTCCGGTGACTGCGGTCGCAACGGTAGGTGAGGGCGGCGTTCATTACAAGCATTTCTTATGACAGTCATTAGCGCAAACCACATCTTGTGGCTGTGCGCAGACCCCGGACCACCGTCCCGCAGTCGGGCCCTGCCTGGATGGAATCTGCAGGCGGGCACTGACACCGTGCTCGTGGCGACCCCATTTGTGACGCATGCGGCACCCATTCGCCGGGGCTCGGTGCCTACGATCAATCGGTGTCCGTCCGCGTCCTCAGCCGGGTTATACTGATTGGTATGACTCACCGTGTGGGACCCAAAGGCCAGGTGGTGATCCCCAAGGGCATGCGCGACCGACTGGGAATCTCCCCCGGCAGCGAGGTGGTCTTTACGCAGACCCCTGATGGTGTGCTGGTACGCCCGGCCACTGGGCTCGCGGCGCTGCGGGGCATGCTCGCCGGATCGGGACTCACCGCCGAACTGCAGCGCACCAGAGATGAAGATGCCGCGATCGATCGTGCGCGCGAATGAACATGTGCCTCGACGCATGGGCGGTCATCGCATGGCTTGAGGATTCAGCCACCGCCCCGCATCTGGAAGCCCACCTCGGTACGGGCCGGTCGTGCATGAGCTGGGTGAACGCCGGCGAGGTGCACTGCGTCGTCGCCCGTCGCGCATCACCGCAGGCGGCCGATCAGGTCATCTCCCAGTTGGGTGCCGACGTCGACCTGATGGACGCCACCGGCCCGCGCACCATTGCCGCCGCTGGCATCAAAGCCATTCACCGAATGTCGTACGCCGACTGCTTCGCGGTGGCCACGGCGCTGGAGTTCCGCGTGCCGCTCGTCACGAGCGACCCGGAGATCATCTGCGCCAACGTTCCGGGGCTCGAGGTAATCGACCTGCGCGGCGCGTCGCCAGTCGCAAGGCCCACCCATGGGCTTGGCACGCAGGTCGCACCGCCGCCCGCAGCCAGAGCGCGGCCCACCCCGCCGTGACACTGGCCCGGAGCTAGACCCCGATGTCGGAGGCGGCCCGCCCGAGAAATGCCTCGACCGTGCGCAGATACTCGGGGACTGCAAGCAGGAATGAGTCATGCCCCCAGGGCGACTCGATCTCGCGGAAGGTCACCGGCACCCGCCAACTCTGCAGGTGACGGACGATCTCGCGTGAGTGCTCGGTGTCAAAGCGCCAGTCGGAATCAAACGACACCACCAGAAACCGCGTGCCCGACTTCTCCAGCATCGCGCCCACCGCAGCCGGGTCGGCAAATACGTCGAAGTAGTCCATGACCCGGGTCATATACAGGTAGGTGTTGGCATCAAACCGCTTGAGAAATGCCTCGCCCTGATGCTGCAGATACGACTCCACCTGGAAGTCGACGTCAAAGGCGAAACGGGGCTCCTCACCATGCTGCAGGCGGCGCCCGAACTTCTCGCGCATCGAGGCCTCCGACAGATACGTGATGTGGGCCATCATCCGCGCGATGGTGAGCCCGGTGTCGGGTGATCGCCCGGTGCCGTAGTAGTCGCCGTTCTGGAAGTCGGGGTCGCGCATGATGGCTTCGCGGGCCACCGCGCTGAACGCGATGTTCTGGGCCGAGAGCCGTGACGACGCACACACCACCACGGCTGCGGAGATGTCATCGGGGTAATCGATGGCCCACTGCAGTACCTGCATGCCACCCAGCGATCCGCCGATTGCACCCGCCAGGTGCCCGATGCCGAAATGCGCCAGCAGGGCCCGGTGCACGCTCACCAGGTCGCGAACGGTGAACAGCGGAAACCCGAGCCCATAGGCGCGCCCAGTCGCAGGATCTTCCGACCCCGGTCCGGTGGTGCCCTGGCATCCCCCGAGCAGGTTGGAGCAGATGACGAAGAACCGATCGGTGTCCACGGGGCGCCCCGGGCCGATCATGGTGTCCCACCAGCCCCGCCGTTCGGGGTCGCCGTGGTGGCCGGCGGCGTGCGCATCACCCGTGAGGGCATGGCACACGTAGATCGCATTGCTTTTGTCGGCGTTCAGGGTTCCGTACGTCTCGTACGCAACCTCCACCGGGCCGATCGTGGCGCCCGACTCCAGCACCAGCGGGTCGTCCTGCGTAAACAGAACGACCCGCTGGGTCTCGGCCAGGCCAAGGCCCTCCGAGGATGTGCTGGTCGTCAGGTGGTCACTTCCATCAGGCGGTTGCCTTCGACAGCGCCTGGTCAAGATCCTTGATGAGGTCGGCGACGTTCTCGATACCGACCGACAGACGGACCATGTCGGGCGTCACGCCAGCCGAGACCAGCTCTTCGTCGTTCAGCTGCGAATGCGTGGTCGTGGCCGGGTGAATGACCAACGACTTTGCGTCGCCGATGTTGGCCAGGTGACTGAACAGCTCGAGCGACGAGACAAACGCCTGCCCGGCCTCGCGGCCACCCTTGATGCCGAAGGTGAGGATTGCGCCAAAGCCGCCATCCAGGGTCTTCGTGGCCTGGTCGTGGAACTTCGATGACGCAAGCCCCGGGTAGTTGACCCACTCCACCGACGGGTGCGCCTCGAGGTGCTTGGCAAGGGCCATGGCGTTGCTGCAGTGACGCTCCATGCGCAGGTGCAGCGTCTCCACGCCCTGAAGGATGAGGAAGGCGTTAAACGGCGACAGCGCCGCGCCGATGTTGCGAAGCAGCACCGTGCGGACGCGACCGATGTAGGCCGCGGGCCCGAGGGCATCGCTCCACACCACGCCGTGGTAGCTCGGATCGGGCTTGGTGAGCCCCGGGAAGCGGTCGCTGTTGGCCACCCAGTCAAAGTTGCCCGAATCGACCACGATGCCACCGATCGAGGTGCCATGGCCACCGATGAACTTGGTGAGCGAATGCACCACGATGTCGGCGCCGTGCTCAAACGGACGGCACAGGATGGGAGTGGCCACCGTGTTGTCCACGATGAGCGGCACGCCCACGGCGTGCGCGGCGTCGGCCCAGGCGCGAAGGTCAACCACGTTCAGCGACGGGTTGCCGAGCGACTCCACGAACACCGCACGGGTGTTCTCGTCGGCCAGTTCGGCGATCGACTCGGGGTCGTTGCCCTTGGTGAAGCGCACTTCGATGCCGAACTGCGGCAACGTGTGGGCGAACAGGTTGTAGGTACCCCCGTACAGCTGCGGCTCGGCGATGATGTTGTCGCCGGCGCGGCACACGTTGAGCACCGAGTTGGTGACCGCGGCCTGACCGGATGCCAGGGCGCAGGCGGCGATGCCGCCCTCCAGCTGGGCGATGCGCTGCTCAAGCACATCCCAGGTGGGGTTCATGATTCGGGTGTAGATGTTGCCCGGCTCGGCGAGCGCGAACAGGTTCGCGGCGTGCTGGGCATCGTTGAAGACGAACGAGGTCGTCTGGTAGATCGGCACGGCCCGTGCATTGGTGGTCGGGTCGGGCACCTGACCGCCGTGAAGGGCGATGGTGTCGCGGTGCTGCTCGCTCATGAAGTGGTCTCCCCCGTGGGATGTCGCGGTTACTGCCGCTCTGCGACCCTCGGGGCCTGCGGCAATACTCATAATAACCTATATGGATTCGGGTATTTCAGTCCGCGTGTTTCACGGAGCTATTGGCGAACTGGAAATATCCCCTGAATGGCGATCAAGAAGTTGAGCGTCAGTGACGGCGGCATAACGGACATGGGCTGGCCCTGACCGGCAATACCCGAGGGCATCGGACTGACCGCACCAGATCCGGCCGCAGCCATGGTGCTCCCGCTGCCCGACGCCGACCCGCCGAGGGCCACCAGGTGCTCGTGCGGCGGAAGGTGGGCGGCCGTGAGGGTCACTTGCTCAGCGCCCTGACTCAGATACATCTCACGAGGGCTGAGCCCGGGGCCAGCCCCCTGCCCCATGGGCATTCTCCCGCGAAGGTCCGGCAACGCAAATGTGCCCGGGTAATTGCCCCCGGAGTAGAAGGGCCCGAACACTGCGAACAACGCCTGGTTCTGGTTCACCGGCACCGTTGATCCGTCGCACGTCGCCCAGTATGGCGGAGCATATTGGAAGCCCATCATTTGGATTGATCCCAGGAACGTTTCCATTTCAGGCCACCGCCTTGCGGTAGTACGCGCGGTTGATAATTGCTTCGAATATGGGCGTGTCGGTGGTGCGGATGACCGGCACCACGAACAGGTCGAACTGCTTGCCGTTCACCGATACCGGGTACGTACCCTGCGGAAGGTTCGTCCCCTTCGCGCCAGTCATCGTGACCCTGAACGCGTTGTGCCACAGCGACGACCCACTCTTCGCGCCCTCGGCCACGCCAAGCGGCTCGATGGTGCTGATGGTCAGCGTTACACGCTCGCCATCCTGCGTGGTCACCACCACCTTGGCGCCCTTGGTGTTCTCAAAGTTTCCGCGCTGATAGTGCCGGTGCGGTGCGCGGGCGGGGTGCGGCTTGGGGTGTGGCGAGCGCAACCATGGTGGCGTATCGGCGGGGCTCGCGGCGGGTGCAGCATTGGCCGACCCGGCGACGCCGAGTAGGCCCGCTCCGATGGTCGCTCCGGCAGCACCGGTGAGGAATGTACGACGCGATGTCGTCGCGCCCTGTCCATCGTCGCTCATGGGGGTCTCCTGAGGATGGTCTGCGTTTTGGTGGTAGGCACCGTACTTTCTGCCCGATAGTCTTGCCCGATGGAGAGCGCACAGGAATGGGTCCGCGAGGCCATCGACTGGATCGTGCTGATCATCGAGTCGGCGGGCGCGCTCATCATCGCCGTCGGCGCGGTGCTGGCATTCATCATGGTCATCCGCGCCTTTCGGCATGCGCTGCGGCCCGACGCCTTCACGCTGGCACGACTCACCCTCGGCTCGTATCTGGTGCTGGGGCTTGAGTTCCAGCTGGCGGCTGACGTGCTGAAGACGGCCGTGGCCCCCAGCTTTACCGAGATCGGCCAATTGGCCGCGATCGCCGGCATCAGAACGGTGCTGAACTACTTCCTTGAGAAGGAGATCGCGAAGGAGAAGGCCGAGTTGGGCGACTCCATGCCGGGTCTGCCCACCATCAGGCACTAGTCAGATGCTGCCCCGGCAGGAGGTCATCGCCTTCGCCGCCTTCCCCGTGCTGGTGCTGATGGGGCTCGCCGTGGGCGTGGCACTCGCCGCGGTTGGCCGGTGGCGCGATGGCATCTCATTCGGCCTCATGTTCTGGGTGGGAGCCGGGCTCCTCAATCTGGCTATCGCATCGACGTGGGCGGCCATCGCGACTTCGGTCTTCATCATCGCCCTGCGCCACCTTCTGGTTCCCGCACTGAAGATGAGCGCCCCGAAGCCCGACTGACTCGCTGGCGCAGAGATGAGCCCCCCTGGCCCGCCTTCGCATTGGCGGCACCGGGCGAAAACGACGAAGGGCGGACCCGAGGGCCCGCCCTTCGCACAGCGCGTGATGCGCCGAGTCGTTGGACTCGGCTTACATCATCCCGCCGCCCATGCCCATGCCGCCAAGGTTCGGCGACTGCATGCCACCCATCGGACCCTCAGAGTCCGGCTTGTGCACAACGATGCACTCAGTGGTGATGATGTTCTTCGCGATCGAAGCTGCGTTCTGCAGCGCCGAGCGCGTCACCATGGCCGGGTCGATGATGCCCTTGGCGACCAGGTCGATGTACTCACCCGTGTCGACGTTCAGGCCCATGCCCTCCTTGAGCTCCCGCACCTTGCCGACGACGATCGAGCCCTCGAGCCCGGCGTTGTTGGCGAGCTGACGGAGCGGCTCCTCGAGCGCGCGACGCACGATCTCGATGCCTGTTGCCTCGTCACCCTTGGCCTTGAGCTTCGCAAGCGAAGGCTCGGCGTTGATGAGTGCGACACCGCCACCCGGCACGATGCCCTCCTCGAGGGCGGCGCGGGTTGCCTGGAGTGCGTCCTCCACGCGGTGCTTCTTCTCCTTCATCTCGGTCTCGGTGGCGGCGCCGACCTTCACGACTGCCACACCACCGGCGAGCTTGGCCAGGCGCTCCTGGAGCTTCTCCCGGTCGAAGTCCGAGTCGGAGCTCTCGATCTCGGTACGGATCTGCTTGATCCGGCCCTTGATGTCCTCCGACTTACCGGCACCGTCGATGATCGTGGTCATGTCCTTACCGACCACGACCTTGCGGGCGCGACCCAGCTGCGAGAGCTCGGTCTGGTCCAGCTTCAGACCCATCTCCTCGGAGATCTGCTCGCCACCGGTGAGGATGGCGATGTCCTCAAGCATGCGCTTGCGACGGTCGCCGAAGCCCGGTGCCTTGACGGCAATACCCGTAAAGGTGCCGCGCAGCTTGTTGACGATAAGCGTGGCCAGAGCCTCGCCCTCGACGTCCTCGCAGAGAATGAGGAGGGGCTTGCCGGTCTGGATGACCTTCTCCAGAAGCGGAAGCATCTCCTTGACCTGCTGGATCTTGCCACCGTGGGCGAGGATGTAGCAGTCCTCGAGCACGGCCTCCATGCGGTCCTGATCAGTGACCATGTACGGCGACATGTAGCCGCGGTCGAACTGCATGCCCTCAGTGAACTCGAGCTCCATCCCGAAGGTCTGGCCCTCTTCCACGTTGACCACGCCGTCCTTGCCCACCTTCTCGATAGCGTCCGAGATGATGTCGCCGACCTCGCGGTCACGGGCGGAAATGGTCGCCACGCGGGCGATCTCTTCCTTACCCTTGACTGCACGGCTCTGAGCGTGAATGGAGGCGACGACGGCGTCGACAGCTGCCTCGATACCGCGCTTCAGGCCCATGGGGTTTGCACCTGCAGCCACGTTCTTGAGGCCCTCGCGCACGATGGCCTGGGCAAGAAGGGTTGCGGTGGTGGTTCCGTCACCGGCGACGTCGTTGGTGGCCGTGGCCACCTCGCGCACCAGCTGGGCACCCTGGTTCTCGAAGGGGTCCTCGAGCTCGATCTCACGGGCGATGGTCACACCATCGTTGGTGATCGTGGGGGCACCGAACATCTTGTCGATCACGACGTAACGACCCTTGGGGCCGAGCGTAATCTTGACGGCGTCGGCGAGGGTGTTCACGCCGCGCTCGAGGGCGCGACGAGCGTCCTCGTTGAACTTAATCTCCTTGGCCATATCTCTCTTCCTCAGTCCTTTCGCGATTCCGTGTGGGCTGTTACTTCTTGCCCTTGGCGGCGGTCTTGGCGACCTTGGCCAGGATGTCGTGCTCGTTCAGGACGAGGAGGTCCTCGCCATCTACGTTCAACTCGGTCCCGCCGTACTTGCTGTAAAGGACCTCGTCGCCAACGACGACGTCCAGGGGCTGACGGGTGCCGTCGACATACCGGCCCGGCCCAACAGCAACAACCTTGCCGCGCTGCGGCTTCTCCTGCGCTGTATCGGGAAGCACGATTCCACTAGCCGTGACCTCCTCGGCGCCAAGGGCGCTGATGATTACGCGGTCTCCAAGCGGCTCGAGACTCATCTGTCCTCCAAATTTCTGTCTTCGTCTGCGGGGACCATCCCACCGGATGGTCCCGGCGGGGCGTGGCACTCGCCCCGCCTGAGTGCCAGCGGGGAAGGTAGTCGTCTGGCGTCAGCGTGTCCAGCGATTTCGGTGATTTGTATGAATCGCCTGCTCAGGGGTTCTTTATCTGAGCGATTGGCACTCAAGTCGCTCTGTGCCGTGCCCGCCCGGTGCGCAGAACATGCAGGACTCGTGCTGAGAGACGGGAACTTTGGACAATGCGTCGTGGTGGCGTATAGTCATTTCCGATGGTCCCCCTGCCCCCCCTGAAACGCGGCGCGCGTGCCGCCCGCACCGTTGTCGCACTCGGCGCGCTCGCCGGTGCCATTGGCTTCTCGAGTCAGGTTGCGCTCGCAGCGACAACACCCAGCGCAGCGATCACCACCAACTACCTCGGTCCCAAGGCCGGTGGCGATGCCCCGAGCACGCTGGCGCTCGTGAATGGCGGCACCTCCGTGCTGTCGCTTGGCATGTCGTACACCGGCACCACCATTACCGGGCCGATGACGATTGCGGTCACGCTGCCTCCCGGCATGGCCCTCCAGCGCATCACGACGGTGCAGCCCACCGCGACCTCGCCAAAGCCCAGTTGGAACTGCACCGGCACCGTCCCCACGCTCACGTGCCAGCTCAATAATGCTGGCACCAGCACGCCATACGCGCTTGCACCAGACACCACCGTCGAGATCCTCATCACCATGAAGGGCGGGTCCGAGGTTGCCACCGTTGCCCCCGGTGGTGCCCCGATTGATGCCGGGCAGGCCACTGCAACGGTGACTGTGCCCACCGATGCCGGCACCCTCACTGGCGATGTCACACAGGCGGCCCAAGCGGTGGACGGCCCGCTCGCCCCGCGCATTGTGCTGGGCGAGATCGCACGCCCCGGGATCGTGCCGACCGGATCATCCAGCATGGATGGCTACGACATCCTGCCGATGAATGTTGGCGGCACCGCCGCCACCAAGAATGGGTCCCAGCCCGCGATCCAACTGACCAAGGTGCTTCCGGCAAATCGGTTCGCCGGCACCACGATCACGGGCTCGGGGTGGAAGTGCAGCCTCTCGGGGCAGGGCACCTGCACCAAGATGGGTTCGCTTGCACCCGGTACCACCGGTGACGCCATCAAGGTGCGCTGGCCGTCGCGACTTGATGCCAAGGAGCTGTCCGAGGACTGGGACGTGAGCGGCACCGCGGGCGTGACCACGGCAATGGGTACGGCAATCGCCGCCAGTCTCAATGCCCTCCCCGGCGCTGACCCCCAGCCGAACACATTCCCCATTACCGAGCACTTCCGACTGCATGGCCTGCGCACCATCACCCACATGGCGCTGCACGTGTCGGCCCAGAAGGGCGTGAACGTGCTGGCCGGGAGGGCGGGCCGCACGTTTGTGGGCAGCCTCCACAACACGGGTAAGTCGATCGCGGCCTACCCCGCCATCCGCGTGGGCACCGAGAAGGGCGTGACGGCGACGATTCCTGCCAAGGGCTGGAAGTGCTCCGGATCGGCACCGTCAATCACCTGCGACCGCGCGGGCGTGATCTCACCGGGCGACAGCGTGAGGTTTCCCATCAGCATCTCGGCACTGGCGACGCGTCAGCCTGGCCAGAGCAAGGTGACGTTCGCGCCGCTTGGCAAAGGGCATGCCCTGCGCGGTGACACGCGCACGATCCCCATCACGGTCGTCGACCCCGGCGACCCGCAGGCAACGCCGGAACTGTGGTTTCAGCACAAGGGCGTATGGGAGCAGTGGCGCTCCGGAGGTACGGAGCGCATTCCGTCGCGCGACGCCTTCACATACCGCATCAACCTCGTAAACAAGGGTGGCGACGCAGTTGCGCCCGGCGCGACCGTGACGGTGTCTCAGACCGTGGGCAAGGCAATGGCCCTGCAGTCGATCACTCCCAGCACCGGGATGACCTGCGCCCAGACCGGCGGCGTGTCGTGCACCATGGGCGTCACCCAGGCGGTTGCACCTGGCGGCACCATCGCCCAGATCCTGGTCACCGTGAAGCCGCCCTCACCGATCAAGGTGGCACCGCTCGGCGTGATCAACGGCAGCATCTCGAGTGGGAGTGCCCCGGAGACGCTGCCCATGCGCGTTGAGGTAACCGACAACCCCAACTCGCTGCGGCCATCGATGAAGGTCACCCGAATCCCGTCTGCCGGCGGCGTCGGGTCGATCAGCATGGTGGTGGGCAATGGCGCGGTCGCAGGCGTCACGGGACTCACCGCGCACACCACCATCCCCGCCGGCATCACGGTGTCGTCGGTCGCGGGCCTCGGATGGTCGTGCGGTGTGAGGGGCACGCGCCTGTCGTGTTCCTACCCGGCCACGCTCAAGGCAAATCGTCGCACTCCGGGCGTGGTCATAAAGATCCGCGCAGGGCCAACCCACCGCCCCGCCACCGACACCCTTCAGTGGGATGCCCAGGGCGTGATGGTGGGCGTGGGCACGCATCAGCACGGCATGCGCAAGGGGCCCCTTCCAGTGCGCGGTGCCATCACCGTGGCCGCAACGGCAGCGCCCGCGGTCATCACCGCCAAGCGCCACATGACCGCCGTGGCACGGCGCGTGGCACTTGACGGCACCCAGAGCACGGGTAACGGCGTGTCGCTCGACTACACCTGGCGCCAGCGATGCACCACTGCTGCTGATACCGCCGCGCTGCCCGCCTGCAAGGGGCAGGTTGACCCGGTCGCACCAATCCGGCGACCGCACGTGGGGTCGACACATGCGGTGCTGCCGGTACGGACGACGCGTACCGAATTCCTGTTTGAGCTCACCATCACCGACGGCAGCGCGACCGCCAGCAAGCGGGTGTCTGTCATCGAAGCAGTACCGGCCAAGGTGTCGAAGGCAACATCGCGCACCAGCGGCGCATCGGCCAAGGATGCCGCAGCCCGGTCGGCCGCAGTCAACGCGCAAAAGGCCGCGGCGCGCTCGCGAAACCAGAACAAGAGCAGTGCCACCGCATCGCGGCGCTCGAATGCTCAGACCAACATCTTTAGTGCCAAGACCGCCAACAGCAAGGCACCGCACCTTGCGGTAACCGGCGGGCCCATCATCACGTCGAAGCCCGGCGAGACGGTTGATCTGCGTGCCACCGCAGCGGGCCGCTGGTCGGGTGCGGTTGAGTACACTTGGACTCAGGTGACCGGCCCGGTCACCGAGATCGTCGAGGCCAAGCGCGCAGATGCGTCGGTGCGCATGCCCGACGAGGCCACGCTGCTCGCCTACCGCGTGAGCGGGCGCGACGAGAAGGGCCAGACCTCATCCGGCATCGTGATGGTGAGCACCGGCGTGCACCCATCGGGTGCGTCGGAGAGCACCATGAACAAGGCGGCATCGGTGGCTGCCCGCGGCGGCTCCATGCCGGTGGCATTCGGCACCGGCGTGTCGGGCACCATCTCGCGTGTCAAGGTGTCGTCAGGCGCCAATGCCGTGGAACAGCAGGATGACTCGAGCTACTCGTTCTCGGGCAGCAAGTTCACTGTGGGAAGCGTCACCATCGGTAACTCGTCGGGCACCCTCTCCCTCGCCGGCGTCACACTGACATCCGGCAGCGTCACCCTGCCGTCGGGGTGGAACATCGGGCCCATCAGTATCAGTGGGTCGTCCCCGCTCGTGATCACGTTCGCCGAGGGCGCCACCCCGGCATCGTTGGTGGGTCAGTTGATCGCCGCCAACTCATTTGCACTGCTGCCGCTGCCCAGCGGATGGGCCGGGAATACCACCCTTACATTCGGCAGCACGTCGTCCACCCTTGATGCAACTGCCACCGGTGACGGAGACGGCAGCGTGTCGGCCACCGGCACCATCGGTACCGACGGCACCTACAACGTGGCGGTGACCGCCGACAACGTGCTGCACATCGGATCGGCGCCCATCAACCTGAGCGGCTCGGTGACCAACCAGGGTGGCTCGGTGCAGTCGACAATCACCGGCACGCTCGCCAGCCCGACTGAACTGGCGAGCGGCGTCTCGGTGCAGTCGCTCACGGCCACCTGGACCCCGCAGGCGGCAACGGGTCCGGTATTCGTCGGGTCGGGATCGATCAACGTCGCCAGCGGATCGTCCACCCCCCTCACCCTCAACGCCAATCTGTCGTACACCAGCACCACCACGTGGAACCTCACCCTCACCGGATCGGGCGGGCCCACCTGGACCCCCCTGCCCGGCCTGAACCTGAGCGCATCCAACTTCTCGGGCGCCGTTGGTCAGACCAAGGGTGCGTGGGCCTGGAACATCATCGGCACAGTCCCCACGTGGAAGGTGTCGAGCGTGCTCACGCTCAACAACACCACAATCGACCTGACCGACCAGTGCACAGCCACCGGCAATTCGGCACCGTGCCCCGGCGGATCCATGTTCCTTGAGCTGGATACCAACGCTGTGCTCGATCCGCCCCTCATCAGCCCCATCAACCTGAAGGCCGACGCCATTATCGGTCTGGGCGATGGCGGCGGGTTCTCGTTGGCCGCGTCGATGGGCAACGTGGACATCGCACCGGGCATCTCGCTGTCGAGCCCGGCACTTAACGTGACGTACGACATGCCGGCTGGCTCCGTGGCGGGCAGCATCGGCGCACCCACCTTTACGTCGTCGTCCGAGAACGGATTCTCGATCACCGCCCTCGGTGGTCTGAGCGTGCCTGGCATCGGGTCATTCTCGTCAATCGCCGCCAACATCTCGTCGACCGGCTGGAGCCTGGGCGGGTTCGACCCCGACGGTGTGTCGATGGGATCGTCGAGCAACGGCAACCAGTCGGGCACGTACTTCGGCTGGTCGTCATTTGCCGCCACCATGACGGCCGACCTGCCCGTATTCGGAACGCAAGTGCAGCAGTTGACCCCCGGCACGATCTCGGTACTCGGCGGCTTTGCAGTGCCCTCGTGGTTCGGCAAGATCACAGGCAAGAGCGTGCCGCTCGCATTGGGCCAGATCCAGTTCAACCCGTCGACCGGCTTCTTTAACGCGGGTATCTCGATTCCGGGCGCATTCGACCTGCCGGGCGGCGGGTCGAGCGTCAACGCCACCTCGCTCTCCTTTGACATTGAGAACGACATGTCCGGGCTGACGGTGTCGGTGGGCGCCAGTACTGCGCTGACCGTCAAGGGAATGAGTGGCGCGTCGCAGGCGCCCACGCTCGACCTCACCCTGGCATTCGACGTCACCACGCAGAACGTGGAGGCGTCGATGTCGTTTGTCGACCCGGCCGGGTGGCAGAACGCCTTCGGCGTTGACGGCCTGGTGGTAAACGACGCCTCGTTTACGCTCATGATCAACATCGACACCATGACGCCGGGGCTCAAGCTCATCGCGTCGGGCTCGCTGCCAAGCAGTGTGGCCGGGCCCTTCCAGGTACCGGGTCAGGGAATTCCCA
This sequence comes from Miltoncostaeaceae bacterium, assembly GCA_049318525.1. Taxonomy (GTDB): domain Bacteria; phylum Actinomycetota; class Thermoleophilia; order Miltoncostaeales; family Miltoncostaeaceae; genus SYFI01. Next base: position 3,511 of record JBMOGE010000036.1, on the reverse strand, counting down.
TCACCGTTGGCGCCGAGCTCGCGCTCACCAACCCGTGCGTTGACTTCCAGGTGGGCGACAGCACCGGTACGCAGCCTGTGCTGCAGATGGATGGCGGGGCGATCACCGCCAACTACTTCGAGTTCATCCTCGCGCCCGACGGCTGCCAGCTGTCACCGCAGTCGGCACCCATTGCCCCGGGCTTCCAGATGGCGTTCGACGGCAGCGTGCTGGGCACCACCGTGGATGTGTCGGCGTCGCTGCAAGTGGCCCCCACCACCAAGTTCACCGCGTCCATCGCAATCGGCGCCTTCCACCTGGGAGGCATGCAGTTTGAGCAGACCACCATCGGTGTGAGCCTCGATGAGCAGGCCGGAATCAACGACGTGTCGTTCTCCGGAGGGTTCAGCATCTTCGGCAACGGCATCTCGGTGGCCGGATCGCTCGACCAGAACGGCCCGACGACCACCGCGACCCTCAGCATGGCCGAGCAGGGAACGTTCGAGGTCGCCGGGTTCAGCCTCACCAATATGAACGTGCAGACCTCGGTGACCTTCGGGCCGGGCGTGGAGAACTTGAGCATCGCCGCGTCGGGCAAGGTGAGCATCCTCGGCCAGATGATTGACGTGCAGCAGTTCGACGCGACGATTGATAACGGCGTGGTGGAGGACGTGCAGTTCAACATCTCCACGGCGATCAACGTGCAGGACGTGGCCACCGCCACGGGCGACTTTGCGATGAACTACCAGGCGTCGAGCGGAATCTTCGACCTCAATGCCCAGGTGGTACTCAGCACATCTGCGGGCTTCTCAATCGGCACGCCGGCCAACCCCGCCACACTCAATATCTCGCCCCAGTGCTCAGCATTCGAGGGCGAACTGGCGATCGGCAGCGTGTTTGACGCGACGCTGGCGGGCACCATCGCCTACCAGGACGGTTGCCAAGAGCAGGTGCAGAACGCCCAGGGCCAGATGGTGACGCCGCACCCCGGCGACTTCTCCTTTGCCGCCGACAACGTGGCCATCAACATCGGCCCATTCTCTGCTGGCGGCTCGGTGTCGGTGGGCAATATCAGCGGCGTGGCGTACGCACAGCTGGCCACCACGATCAAGCTGTCGCCGCAGAGCTCGAGCGATGAAGTGTCGATCGCCGGTGAGTTCCAGAGCAACGGCAACTTCGCCTTCACCGGCAACGGCCAGCTCGACCTTGCGGGCTTCGACCTGCAGATGGCCGTGAACGCCTCCAACCAGAACGGCAATGTGTCGGTGGGCGGCAGCACCCAGCTGTCGATTGCGGGCACATCGGTGTCGATCGCCGGTGAGTTCAGCGAGGTAGGCGGTGTGCCCTCAACCACCCTGACTGGCTCGATCAACGCGCTGTCGCTGGGCGGGTACGACGTGGGCAATGCCAGCGTTACCCTCTCGCAGACCCCGCAAGAAATCAGCGTGCAGGCAGCGGTGAACATGTCGGTGGGCTCGGCCAGCACAGGCGAGATCGCGGCCGACGGCGCCATCACGTTCGTCCAGCCCCTTGGCGGCGGCGCCCCCCTCTTCTACGCCTCGCTCAATGCGACCCTCGGTATCCCATCGTTCGCAACCATGACGGGCGCGGTCACCTTCACCGACTGCGTGAACAACTGCACACAACTTGGGCCCGTCGACTTCACGATGAACGGCACGCTCGGTGAGAGCGGCTTCCAGTTCACAACCGACGTGAACATGTCGTCCACTGGGGACTTCACGGCCTCGGCCAACTTCGGCGACAACCTGTGCACCGGCACGATCAACTTGTTGCTGATCCGGGCGGAGGGTTGCTTCGACTACAACATCGGCCTGTGGATTGGCAGCAGCGCGCCCTACGGCAGCCTCACGGCAACGGCAGGGGCCAGCGTGGATATCCAGACCTGGGACGCAAGCCCGTGGTACGAGCCCTGGAAGTGGAGCTGGGGCAGTTGGCACAGCTTCGGGGTGAGCATCAGCGCCGACGTGCAACTTGACCCATTCAGGATGTGCGTGGGAGTGATGGGCCAGAACCTCTGCACCTAGGGGACACGTAAGCATTACGTTCCCCTAAGGACTTCCATACCTCCCCCGTAAGTAGACGCCATGGGCCTCTGCTTGCATCGGTACCGCATGGCCTCCCCAGATCGCAATTCCGAAATGCCCAAGCGGCATGTCATCGGTCTGAGCCTCATCGCGGCAATCGCGGTGGTGCTCGCCGGGTTCATCGCTGTGCGCGCAAGCCCGCTTGGCCCGGAGATGCCCGCGACCACTCCAGCGGTGGCCCAGACGGCCGTGCCCACCTCCGCGCCGCCCCGAGATGCCCCGGCACAGACGCCGGCCCCCGAGACGGGGGACGCAGCAGCGCCCGTGGCTGACGCTCCCTCACAGACGCCCGCTCCGCCGCCGCCCGCAGGTGACCCCAACCCACCTCGCCGAATCGCAGGCGTTCAGGATCGCCCCCATTCGGCACCGCCCATGCGCGACCCCAACCCACCTCGCCGGATCGCAGGCGTTCAGGATCGCCACCACCCGGCACCGCAGCATGCCGACGGTGGCCGCCCGGATGCACCGCACCGGCAGGCCGACGGGGGGTCGGGGTCGAACCCCCACGAACACCCCCGGCACTCCCCATCATGAGCCGACACCAGACCACCCGCCGCACCATCCGGCTCTACGCCATCTTTGCCTCCGTGGCTGCGTCGCTTGGCATCGGTATCGCGCTCGGTGCGGACCCTTGGCCCGGTCAAGACCCTGCCAGCGCAGCAGCACCAGCCGTGGCCGTGGCATCACCACAGGTAAACGCGGTAGATGCTGGCAACGGGTACGACGAGCCCGACATCCGCACGGGGCAGTCGTGAGGGACATCCCGATCTGGTGGCTCACATCTCGGGCAACCGGAATCGTCGGGTACCTGGCACTGGCCGGCAGCATCGTGGCCGGACTGGCATCAAAGGCACGGCTGGGACAGCGAGCGGCGTCACCCCTGGCCCGGCTCGAGTGGCACAAGGTATTGGCGATCACCGGTTTGGTGATGACCGCCGCCCACGCGCTGACGCTGCTCGGATCGGCCCGCAACTTCTCGGTGGCCGACGTACTGCTGCCCGGAGCAATGGAATACCAGTCCATCTGGATGGCGCTGGGTGTAATCGCCTTCTGGCTGATGATCGCGGTGGCCATCTCCGGGTCGATGCGCGCGCGTCTCGGCCCCCGGGCCTGGAAGACCATCCACCTGTCCTCGTATGGGGTATTTGTGGGGGCGACGCTGCACGGCCTGTTTGGAGGAACCGACAGCGGCCGCGTGGTGATGCTGCTCATGTACCTGGGCTCGGCAGGAGTCGTGGCGGCGCTGCTGACCCGGCGCCTGGTCGCACCGCCCGCGCCGGTGCGCCGCCCCGCGCGCAAGGTGCCCGCCGCGGCGTCAGTCAATGACGCCAACGGTGCGGACACCATCACCTCGTAGGCATCGCCCCGCGCTATGGGGGTCAGTCCCCGGGTGGGGTCAGTCCCCGGGTGGGGTCAGTCCCCGGGTG